>NZ_JANFQI010000001.1:0-321723 GCF_024436335.1 Ligilactobacillus sp. MP3 | reverse complement strand
ATTGAATATGTTATCGCCACTCTTGGAAAATCTACTGCTTTTTCTTTAATTACCTTAGGAACTTTTATCTCACCTTC
This sequence comes from Ligilactobacillus sp. MP3, assembly GCF_024436335.1. NCBI lineage: Bacteria > Bacillati > Bacillota > Bacilli > Lactobacillales > Lactobacillaceae > Ligilactobacillus > Ligilactobacillus sp. MP3. The sequence continues at coordinate 321,646 of NZ_JANFQI010000001.1, read as the reverse complement.
GCCATTAGCGATGTCTCTAAATATGTGATAATATTTTTGAGCTTGTTTAATTGATGAAGTTGTAAAAATAGCAGCGTATCGATTACCATCTTTTAGCCCTTGCTTAACATAAGCTAAATTTAAAATCTTCTTAACAACAGCCTTCATATGTACATCCTTAAGGTAAAGCTTGTCCCATTTTTCAGTATTTTCTTCATCTCCAACGTTTTCTTGACCAATATTAGTAATTTGGAATCCTAATACCGCATTATCAGCTATCGCATTTTTAATCGTATAAGTGTGCAATAGATCTCCATAGAGTCCTTTTGTAGTTCTAGCATCATTGCCATTTTCAGCACGCGCATTTTCATCCATAATTGGAGTTCCTGTAAATCCATACCACAAAGGTGATTTATTAAAGAACTTATCTAATTCTCTCTTTTGTGATGGTGTAACTGCACGATGACATTCATCTACTACAAAAGCTAGTTTTACATCTTTCAGTTTTAAATATTTCTTTGATAAGTTATCTTTTTGTTCATCAATTCTTCTAAAAATTGCTTGTAACTTTTGTCTAGTTGTAACAATAACTTTTTTCTCATTATCAATTAATTGGTTAGCCAAATCATAGCTATTGTCAGTATCATCAACATTAATCGTGTCATTATAAGCATAAGCTTCAAATGCACTTACTGTCTGTACATCCAAGTCTTGACGGTCAATCAAGAATACTGTTTTTTGTATGGAAGGTATTTGCAGTAAATTTCTAGCTACCTTATATGAAGTCAAGGTCTTACCTGAACCTGTTGTATGCCAAATATAGCCAGATTTTTGTTCACGTGAAGCCTTAAAGATAGCCTTGATAGCATGAATCTGATAAGGGCGCAATAGAATAATATTTTTGGCTTGATTATCTAACACTGTGTAATCAGCTAACATATGGTGCGCTTGTGGTATCGACAAGACTTCTCTAGCAAAATCTAGATAATTATCAACACGTTGATTCTTGTCATCTACCCAAGCAGTTAAAAATTTTTCACGCAAACTTTGCCCTGCAGAAATGTATCGTGTAATTGTCTTATTACTTACAACAAACATTTTTATGAAACAAAAAATATCTGTAAATTTTGCTTCATTAATATATTTTTGAATTTGATTAAAGGCCTTAATAATTGATTCACTAGGTTTCTTTAATTCAATATGTATCATTGGCAAACCATTAATTAGCAAAGTTACATCTGAACGTCGATCTTGATCTAATTCAAACTTTCTTGCTAATTGAATCTGATGAACAACTTCATAAACAGAAGTTCCACCAGCTATATTTGTATTATCTAAAATAGTCAAGTCAGCATCAGGTAAAGTCGAATCTTCACGTTTTAAATGGAATTTAACTTGACGATTTGCCCCTACCATAAACTTAGCTGCTTGATAAAAATTAGGTTTTGTAATCTGTGTACGAATTGTATTTTTTTCATTTTCAGTTAATGGTTGATCATGTAACTGAGCTTTATTATTTTTAGAAAGTATCTTAAAAAAGTTATCCCATAATTGACTAACAGTTTTTATATCATCTCTTCTTGTCCACTGACTGACACCTTGAGTTAAGCGGTTGATCAATTTTTCTTCAATATCTCTCTCCAAATCCAAAGCTATTTCCCCCTTTTCAGTAGACTTTTGTTGAACCTAATAAAAAATGTAAAGTATTTTACTGTAAACTATTATACTATATAGAGCACTACTTTATTACGGTAATTTTTTATCTATTATAAAAGAATTTAAAAAGCCAACAGAGAAATCTCTGCTGACTCATAAATAATCACCATTTATTACAATTTCATCAATCTTACTAAAAGGAATATCATCGATACCATATGAATCACTGCCTGTATAATTGTAAATTATCATATCATAACCAAATGTTTCATAATCTACATCTACTACATACAATCTTTCTTTCCTACCATCTTTCATAGTAACTATACACCATTTACGATTAAAGATATCCATGACATCCCAAATATTAGTTTTTTCATTAATTCTCATTATTTTTTATCAATCAAACTCCACTTCCCAATTTGGATCATTATAAGCACGAAAACACATTTTTACCTGTTCTTCATTATTCTTAGCAAGAGCGAGAGTAGGAATTTCATCTTCAGCAAAGTATTCAAAACCTGTCGTTTCGATATTCTTTACAAATTCTCCACCATGAACTCGGCATAAAACGAAAATCTTGCAGACACCATATACATATTCAGGAACATTATGCTTATTTCTGTCATGTATAGCGATTATTTTCTCTGTAGTTGCCTCTAATCCTGTTTCTTCACGAATTTCTTTTATCGTATTTTCCTTTATTGATAGATTAAATTCAACCCAACCACCAGGTAAAGACCAAGTACCATCGCTCTCATGCACAAGTAATATCTTGTTATCTTTAAAAATAGCCGCTCTTGTATCCACTTTAGGCGTTTGATAACCAGTTTCACCACAAAACAAATCAGTCACTTTTTCCAATGAAAGTCCAGTTTTGGCTGCCATCATTTCAGCAGTGATTTCTCTAATACGTTGATAACGTTCACGATCATAAACATCTTTACCATAAGTTAAACCAGCTTGTGCGATACTTTGTAATTCTGCAATCCAATTTACTAACTTATCATCCATATAATAAACCCCTTTCATAATTATTTACCATTATTCAAAAAAATATTACTTCCTACTATTATTTTACCATATAAGCAATTTCAAAAATTATCATGCAAACATTAAGGCCAAAATAAAAAGGATCCCAAGAAAAATTCTTTCTTAGAATCCTTAAAAATATACCCTGAATTAAATTTCTAATTTCTCATAAAAATCTTGGGATATAATGCCATATTCAACCATAACCAAGCAAGTGAGAAACTTACGCCACCTAGAACATCGCCAAAGTGATGAGCTGCAAAGTATAGTCTAGAGAATAAGATTAATACCCACAATAAGACTAACAACCAACCAACAATTCTACGAACATTTTCCTTCTTGATTAAAGGAAGAACAACGAAGATAATTGCCCAAATCAATAAAGTACTTGCTAGAGAATGTCCACTTGGGAATGAGTAGCCATTGTCAATTGGAAGATGATGAAGTGGACGTGGACGCTTGATCAAAGCTTTTAATACTAATCCTATAATGCCACCACTTGCTACAACATACATCAACCAAATACCTATTTTGATTTGACGTCTTAAAATCAATACAATTCCCACTACAATTGTAATTGCAATAATTGGCTTAGTATCAAAATAAGACGCCACAAATGTCATGATATCGTTTAATAATCCACCACTATAATCCATTTTTGGCAAACCAAACATAGATTGGAAAGTAGCGGTAATATTATCTTCAAAATTAACAAATACCTTTACATTAAATATCACTAGTAATAATGTTAATAAGAAGACTGCTCCACTAATCCCAAAAGCATCGCCATACCAACGACGCACAGGAAAATCTGAGCTATTTTTTCTTGTATTCAAAATTATCTCTCCTCGAATTCTTTTTTCTTTCTATAATATGTATCTTTCATTCGTTCCCACTTTGCCTTATCGTCTTCCCCTATTTCACGAATAACTCTAGCTGGATTGCCACCAACAATTACATTGTCAGGTACATCTTTTGTAACTACCGCGCCAGCAGCAACAATTGAATTTTTACCGATTGTTACTCCTGGTAGAATTACAACATTTCCACCTATCCAGACATTATCTTTTACAGTAATTGGTAATCCAAATTCTAACGCTTCATTCCTGATTTCTGCATCAGTTGGATGGCCGGCTGTGTAGAAACTCACTCTTGGTCCAACCATAACATTGTCACCGATTGTAATTTTATTAACATCAAGAAAAATGCAATCCAGATTACAATAAAAGTTGCTGCCCACAGTGATATGTTTCCCATAATCAACATATACAGGTGGTGTTATCCAGTAATTATCATCTTTGTGTGCTACAATCTTTCCTACTAAACGCTTGATTTTTTCCCTTTCATTGCGATCAGTTTGATTAATTTGCCTTGTAATTTCACGTCCTTCGCGAGGATCACATACTTCAACAACATCACGAGCTATGTAAAGTTCTCCAGCCAACATTTGTAAATAATAGAAGTTTTCCAAAAGCAGCACCTCTCAAAATAATTTAACATAAGCAAAAAGGCGAGCCAGATCGCTAGTCAACCTGACCCATTCTCAAAGTATTAACGATCATTATCTGCAATACTTTAAACTATTGCTCAGGCATAATTATACTATTAAAGTTATGTATATTAAAGGTTTCAATTAATTCTTTAAAAGTTTATGCACACTTAAAGTATAATATCAAATTATTTTGTAATGGTCAAACTCATTAAATAGTCAATAAATGAGTACGTTATAATAATTGTACACTAACAGTTTCTACTATAAAGAATGATGCAAATGTTGATTTATAAGCAAAACAATCTGATAATCTATTATAATAGAAAATTTTGCAATCAAAATATTAAGTTTCAAATTACAGACACAGAAAGATTCAGAAAGGATACGAAAATTATGAAAGAACAAACTACGCAAAAGGTTCACTCCCTATTTACTGGATGGAATCAAACAATAATTTGGTCATGTTTAGATGGGACTATGGGACAAATTATTGTTGATGATGATTCTAATCCTCAATCAGCATTAGCAATACTAGGCATCAATTCAGCATTTGCTTTTTTTGCTGGAAAACCTAATTTGAACCTTATTACTACTGCCGTTGACGCTTGCTCTGATTTAATTATGGTACCTCAAAATACAGAATGGGCTAACATGATTGAGAGATATTGTGGTGATCAAGTCAGAAAATTTACGCGTTATGCAACCCTCAAGGATACTAATTTTGATACACCCAAACTCCAATTAAACATTGAAAAGCTATCACCAGAATTTCAAATTCACTCAATTGATGCTAGTTTATATGATCAATGTTTACAAAAAGAATGGTCAACTGACTTGGTAGGAAATTATAGTAACTATGATGAGTTTAAAAAATTAGGACTTGGTTATGTAATTGTCAATGACCAAAGTATCGTTGCAGGAGCTAGTTCTTTTTCATCATATCAAAATGGAATTGAAATTGAAGTTGCCACACATCCAGATTTTCAAAGACGAGGATTAGCAACAATTGCTTGTTCTCAATTAATAATAACTTGCCTTGACCAAGGCCTATATCCAAGCTGGGATGCTCATACTGAAATATCTTTGCGTTTAGCACAAAAATTAGGATACCAATTTGCTTATAAATACTTAGCCTATGAAATAGAAGAATAGTATCTCTTGTTAATAAAGATTATTTTTAAGTAGCTTTACTATATAGTAGAGCTACTTTTTTATTTATACTAAAATTACTGATGATAAAAAAAATAGCCAGTAAGAAAACCTTACTGACTATACTCACATATATAAGCGGGTGACGAGAATCGAACTCGCGACAACAGCTTGGAAGGCTGTGGTTTTACCACTAAACTACACCCGCATCAACAAAAACCATTATAGCATACGTTTTTGCTGATTGAAAGATATATTTTAAAATAATTTGATTTTAGTCTAACTCATTGCTGACAAAAGCATTCTTTTCAACATCAACTAACCCTTTATCTGTAATTTTTAGCTTTGGAATTACTGCTAATGGCATGAAACTCAAAGTCATTACTGGGTTAACATTATCTGGTACACCTAATTCTTCATGAACAGCTTCATCAAGTGCATCTTGTTGCGCAATCATTTTCTCAGCTGGTAAATTGCACATCAATCCTGCAATCTTCAATTCCATACGTGAAATAACTTTTTCATCTTTAACTACTACTGCCCCACCTTCTTGCTTAATAAGTTCATTGACAGCCATGAAAATGTCATCATCGTTAGTTCCAGTAGCAATAATATTATGTGAGTCATGTCCAATAGAAATTGCAATTGCTCCAGCTTTAATACCATATCCACTTAATAGGTTCACATTTACATTTCCAGTGTTATGGTGACGTTCAACAACGACAATCTTTGTGACATCTTCTTGATCGTTGTATACAAAATTACCATCGCCATCACGTCTTACTGTCACATGCTCTTCAGTTGTCAAAACTTCACCTGGTACTACTCCGATTGCACGAACTTTGTCACTAGTTAAATGTAGTTGAAGCTTTTCGCGTGTAAAATCCTTAACATGCATAGAAGATTCAACACTATCAATTGGATAGTAGTTAACTTCACCTAAATATTTATTTCCTTGACTTAACTTTTCACCTAAAATATAAGTTTCTTCAACAGCAAAGTCTTCTAAACTTTCAAAAACGACCATATCTGCACGACGACCTGGTGCAATTGCTCCTCTATCATTTAAGCCACAGTATTCAGCTGGATTTAATGTAGCCATTTGAATAGCAGTAATTGGATTCAAGCCTTCATCAATACATATTCTAATACTATTATCTAAGTGTCCTTTATTAATCGCTGTTTTTGCCTGTACATCATCGCCAGATAACAAGCAACGACGTGAATTAGCAGTATTAACAATTGGCAATAGCTTACGTAAATCTTGTGTAACTGAACCTTCACGTAATAAAAGATACATTCCACGTGCTAAACGTTCTTCAGCTTCCTCTAAAGTCGAACATTCATGGTCGTTAGCCGGGCCAGCAGCAATATATGCATTTAAGTCTTTTCCTACTACTTGAGGAGCATGTCCGTCAATTCGAGCACCATACTTTTTAGCCATAAGAATTTCATCAATCATCTTATCATCAGCGTTAATAACTCCTGGGAAATTCATTAGTTCTGCTAAGCCATCAACTTCGCCAGTCTTTAGTGCATCTTCCATATCATCAGCATATAAATCTGCACCTGAAGTTTCAAAATTAGTTGCTGGAACACATGGTGGCATCATGTAGCGAATATCCATCTTTGCGTTCTTTGCAGCATTTACCATATAATCTAGACCTTTTAATCCAGCAACATTTACGATTTCATGAGGATCAGCCAAGATGGTTGTCGTTCCTCTTGGAATAAAAACTCGACTAAATTCTTCTGGAGAAACATAGGATGACTCGATATGAATATGAGCTTCAATGAAACCTGGTGCAACATACTTGCCGGTGTAATTACGTTCTTCTACACCTTGATAACTTCCACCAATTCCAGCGATATAACCGTCAGAAATAGCAATATCTCCTATTAAAATTTTAGCTTGAAAAACATCTACAATCTTTGCGTTCTTTAAAACTAAATCAGCTTTTTTACGACCTGCAGCGACATCTATCAATTTAATAAGTTTTTGCTTTTCCAAAATTTATAACACCCATTTCTATAATTCGTATTTTAACTGTATATCCTCTTGAAATATTATTATTTGAGATTATACTACACAAAAACCGAACTAACAAGGGCGATTTTCGTTTTTAAAAACTATGCTTTTCTTGATACATTTCCGCAAATTCTTGGAGCTGATACATATCTACTAAATCGTATGGATAATCTTCTTGTTCGCCATACTTCTTTATCATTTCATAGTCGTACTTTGTCTTACCTTCATGTTCAGGATCATAGATTAACATCGCCTGATCCGTATGATCTAACATAAAGTTTTGATAATTTTTAAGTTGCATCGGACTCTTATATTTTTCCTTACTAACTTCTCCTACAAAATCTGCCAGTGAACAACGTATTGAAAAACTTTCCTGATTAGCTTCATTCCAATTTTCAGCAAATTCACTGTAAGGCATCATGATAGCTAACTTAAGCTCCGGATATTCTTTTTTCATTTCTGCTACTACTTCACAAGTCCACTGTTCAATTCCCATTTGTGCTCCAGTGATAACCCATTCTAAACCCTCATCAATTTTTTCAAGGATCTTCTTTTGTAATGCATATTTGATTACTTCTACCTTTTTATCTTTTGAATTGAAAACTCCCAACTCATAACTCCGATAACCTGTTACCCATAAATTCATATTTTCACCTCACAACTACTTATTCTACCAGTTCAAATATACTCTACAATATAGTTATTTATATTAAATGACCAGCAGTTAGTTTTGAATAATTTTGAATTTTAACAAATAAATATGTTGACAAATGTTTTTGCATGCATTAACCTAAGTTATAAATTAAAGATCTCTAATAATTCTAATGGAACCCAGTAGTTAGATACTCCCCGGCTAAGAGAGTTAACGGTAGCTGCAAGTTAAACCATAGTATTCTAATGAATTACAACCATCAAAATTAGAATTGCGTTTGCTTACGATACAGCAATTGAGGTGCAAATTATTTGCATAAATACTGGGTGGTACCACGAGAATTTCGTCCCACGGCTGATTAGTCAGTCGTGGGACTTTTTGTTTAAAAGGAGTGATGATGTATGGATTATTATTATCAATATTTTTTTAGTGACGATTAATATTTTATTATAAGAAATGGAGAATTTATTATGAAGAAATTAATTAAGAAAAGTGAACCTATTTTAGGTTTAGGGGAAAGTATTATTGTTTTAGCAATTATTCTAGGAATTTTAGGTTTCCTAATTATTGGACAACATCAAGAACCACAAGCACCATTATTAATCGCTTTTGTTATTTTAATGGTTTACGGTCGCTTACGTGGATTTACTTGGGACACAATCATTGACGGTATGCGTACTGGTTTACGTGCTGGGGTTGATCCACTTGTAATTTTCTTAACAATTGGGGTTTTAATTGCTACTTGGATCTTCTCAGGAACTATTCCTACTGTTATGTTCTGGGGATTTAAAATTATTTCTATTCAATTTTTCCTTCCTACTGTCTTCTTAGTTTGTACCTTAGTCGGAATTGCTTGTGGTAGTTCATTTACCAGTGTTTCTACTATGGGAATTGCCTTCATCGGTATTGGTACAACTTTACACTTTAGTCCTGGTCTAACAGCTGGTGCAATTGTTTCTGGCGCATTCTGTGGTTCTAACATTTCACCATTGTCTGGAACAACCAACTTAGCTGCTAGCACCGGAGAAATTGACATCTACACTCATATCAAATCACTTCTTTGGACTGATTTACCAGCTTGGTTTATCTCATTAATATTCTTCACACTTATGGGATTACATCCAAAACCAGCTAGCTTACACGCTATTAATGTTATGCTTGATCAATTGCAAAATAACTTCTGGATTTCACCATGGACCATGTTACCTGTTATCTTGTTGATCATCCTAGCTATCTTTAAAGTTCCTGCAATTCCTTCATTAGGACTAGGTGCTTTATCTGCTGTTATTCTAGGCTGGATTCATAATCCAAATATCTCCATTAATTCTATTACTGAATTGATCATGAATGGATTCGTTGCTCATACACCTAACAAAAATATCAACCTTCTTCTTTCAAAAGGTGGTATTAGTAGTATGCTTACTTCACTTGCATTAATTATTTTTGCACTAGCTTTAGGTGGACTTTTAATTAAATTCAACATCATCGGTGTGATTATCACTAAGATTGAAGAATCTGTCAAAGGTATCGTTGGTTTAACTATTTCTGCTGCTTTAACTTGTATCGGTGTTAACCTTTTAGTTGGTGAACATTACCTTGCAATCATTTTACCAGGCGAATCTTTCAAAGAAGCTTTTGATCACCACAATTTACCTAGAACAGCTCTTACTCGTGTCCTCAATGATGCTGGTGCTGCGATTAATGCTGTCGTTCCTTGGAGTGTTAGTGGTGTATTTATTGCAGGTACTTTACAAGTTAATCCACTAGATTTTATACCATTCGCAATTTTCCCATTCTTAGTTACGGTTCTTTGCATCTTAGCGGGATTTGTAAATGTTATAAAGAAAAAAGCTTAATAAATATTATTCATGAGATAGGTCTTATAATGGGCCTATCTTTTTTACATTTATAATAATAAATATCCCTCTATGTTAAACGTTTGTTACAACTAAGTTACACATAATTATTTTGCTAATACATGGCGGGCTTGGTATAATTAGTTGGATAGGAGCGTGATGAATTAATGGTTTTCCATTATCCGAATGGTCGTGCTTACGACTATCATAAAAATGAAAATCATCCTAGTTTAGTTAATAAGGTAAATCATCGCAGCATCAATCACAATCGTTCTAAGACAATTTATGGAAATCGTGGAATGTCACTTGAAGAAGAAATCAATGAAAGTAATCAATATTATTTGAGTCAAGGGATTGCTGTCATTCATAAGAAACCGATACCAATCCAAATCGTTAGTGTTGATTATCCTAAGAGAAGCGCCGCTGTTATTAAAGAAGCCTACTTTAAGCAAGCTTCGACAACAGACTACAACGGTGTTTATAAGGGTAAATATCTCGACTTTGAAGCTAAAGAAACAACTAATATTTCCTCTTTTCCTTTACGCAACTTTCATGCACATCAGGTTGAACACATGAGAGCCTGCCAGAAGCAAGGAGGAATTTGTTTTACTATTGTTAAGTTTACTAAGACTGACGAGTTATTTATTTTACCTGCTGATTTACTTTTTAAGTACTGGGATGAACAAGATAAGTCACGTAAATCAATTCCTAAAGCAGAAATTGAACAGCTTGGATATAAATTGAATTACTCAATTTCTCCAAGAATTCCCTTCTTGAAGGGGGTAGACTTATTAATTGCTAATTCATAATTCATTAAACTTTATTAAAGGAGATAAAAATGGATAGTAATGAAAATTCTAGACTTTCTCGTGTGGCAAAACGTCGCGAAGAAGAAAGTCGAAATAACCCTCGCAAGCCTAATAAAAATAGTGGCTTAGTCAAAAAGATTATTTTAGGCGCTTTAACAGCACTTTTGGCACTTTTTGTTATTGGATCTACGGTATTTTTCATTTATGCTAAAAATGCCCCTGAGCTTTCAGAAAACAAACTTACAAGTGCCGGTAATTCCGTTATCTACGACGCTAATGGTGATAAGATAACTTCACTTGGAAATGAGAATCGTACTTACATAAAGACGGAAGACATTCCTCAACAATTGAAGGATGCTGTTGTTTCCATTGAAGATAGACGTTTCTATAAGCATCACGGTGTTGATCCTGTTCGTATCGTGTCTGCTGCCCTTTCAAACGTCACTGGTTCTTCCGCCGGTCTACAAGGTGGTAGTACTTTAGATCAACAGTTAATCAAGCTTTCTTTCTTCTCAACTAAGAAGTCAGATCAAACGCTCAAGCGTAAGTCACAAGAAGCTTGGTTAGCGATGCAATTGGACAAAGAATATTCCAAGGAACAAATTTTGACTTTCTACATTAACAAAGTTTTCATGGGATATGGCACTTATGGTATGGAAACTGCAGCCAAGTATTATTATGGTAAATCATTAAAGAATCTTGATTTAGCACAAACTGCAATGATTGCAGGTATTCCTAACGCTCCTTCTACTTACAATCCATATTCGAGTCCTAAATTAGCTACTCAACGTCGTAATGATGTTTTAGATGCAATGGTAGCTAATAAAAAGATCTCACAAGCTCAAGCTAATGAAGCTAAGCAAGAGGATGTAACAGATGGTCTTGTCCAAACACATGAACAAGAAAGCACAACTTCACAAAAAGCAAAAATTTCTGACTCCTATCTAAAAGAAGTAATTGCTGAAGCTAAGGAAAAAGGCTATGATCCTTATTCTGGAAACTTAAAGATTTACACCAATTTAGATATGGATGCACAAAAGAAACTTTATAACATCGTTAATACTGACTACTATGTAGACTTCCCTAACGATACTATGCAAGTTGCGACAACAGTTGTTGATCCTAATAATGGTAAAGTTATTGCTCAGATTGGTGGACGTAAAACTGGCGATGTAACTTATGGTTTAAACCGTGCTGTTCAAACTGACCGCTCTAGTGGTTCGACAGCTAAGCCTGTTATGGATTACGCACCAGCAATTGAATATCTAGATTGGGCTACTTACCACGCTTTGAAGGATACCAAGTTCTACTATCCTGGAACATCAACTCAATTATATAACATTGATAATCGCTACAAAGGTACAATTACCATGCGTCAAGCTTTGATTGAATCTCGAAACGTTCCTGCGATTAGAGCTCTACAAGCAGTTGGTATGACTAAAGCTAAGTCATTCTTAAGTAATCTTGGTTATGATACTAAAGGCTTGTCCTTACAAAATGGTATTGGACTTCCAGCATCAACATTACAAAATGCGGCTGCTTATGCTGCTTTTGCTAACGGTGGTACTTACTATGAACCAACTTATATTGATAAGATTGAAACTGCAGACGGTCAAGTAAATGACTACTCTAGCTCTGGTAAACGTGTAATGCAATCCTCAACTGCTTACATGATTACTGATATGTTGAAACAAGTTATCACTTCATCTAATGGTTCTGGTACTGCAGCTAATATTTCTGGTTTATACCAAGCTGGTAAAACTGGTACAACTGCTTATCCATCTGATGTCAGTGGTCAATTCCCATCTGATGCAGCAATGGATTCTTGGTTCGATGGATATACTAAACATTACTCCATTTCTGTCTGGGTCGGATATGATCACCAGTATGAACCTGGTAATTATGTTCCGAATAACTCCAAGCTAGCACAACAGATTTACAAAGCGTTGATGACTTACCTATCCCAAGGAGTTTCAAATACTGACTGGACTAAACCAAGCAATGTTTACTCTAGAACAATTAATGGTCAACGTGAACTTTACCTAGCTGGTTCAGCTGCTCCTACAATCACTGGTAAAGGAAGTTCTTCTGGCATTAATGAATCTTCATCTAGTTCTTCAAGTTCTTCTAGTGATAAAGAATCTTCCGGTAGCACTTCTTCTAGCGATGAAAAGTCTTCTGGTAGTGATTCTAGCAGTAGTGCTAGCGAAAGCAGTCCTTCTACTGCAAGCAGTACAACAGCTAACAGTAGTGCAACAACTACTACAGGTGGTAACAACAATACACAAAACAATAACACTCCAGCAACACCAGCTGGAAATAATGGCGGTAACCAAGCCGGACATTAGTTAATAATAAAAACAGGATTTGAAATCTGATTTTTCAGTTTCAAATCCTGTTTTTTTATGCTCTAGGATGAGCACGATTATAAATATCAGCCAATTGCTTATTTGAAAGATGCGTATAAATCTGTGTTGTTGAGATATCCGCATGTCCTAATAGCTCTTGAACAATTCTTAAATCTGCCCCATTTTCTAAAATGTGAGTCGCAAATGAATGACGCAAGGTATGTGGTGTTATATTTTTTTGAATTCCGGCTTTTCTTACTTCTGCCTTCAAATTTTTCCATACACCCTGACGCGTTAAGTTATTCCCATGAAAGTTCAAAAACAAGTAATTACTACGCTTTTGCTTCAATAATTTAGGTCGAGCTTCTTCTAAATAACGATTAACCCATTTAATTGCCTCATCACCTACTGGGACAATTCGTTCTTTATGCCCCTTACCTAATGTTTGAAGTGTTCCCATTGTTAAATGCAAATCTTCAAGTTTCAAGTTGATAATTTCACTGATTCGCAGACCAGTCGCATACATCAATTCCAACATCGCCCGATCCCTTAAACCTAAAACCTGACCCGTATTAGGTGAGTGCAATAACTTTTCAACTTCTTCTTTAGTTAGCACTTGGGGTAAATGTTGTTTCTTCTTTGGTGTATCAATTAACAACATTGGGTCTTTTTCAATAATTTTTTCTTGCGCTAAATACTGGAAGAACTTTCTTAAACTACTAACACTACGTAAAATACTAGAATTAGCTTTATTGTTATTCTTCTCAGCTTGCATATAGTTGACGATAACCTCTTTATTCACTTGCTTAAAAGATGGAATTTCATTTTCTCTTAAATACTCTAAAAATAATTTGAGATCAATTCCATAACTAGCAATTGTATTCTCCGATAAACCACGCTCAACTTTCAGATAATGCAAATAGTCCATTAAAATATTGTTAATCGCTACTCACCTCTAATTTTCATTCAAAATCAAGAATCCGTCTGCTTGCTTAACTAAACCTGCTTTCATTAAATGACCAACTGCACGCTTAAATTGACCTTTACTAATGCCGAAGTAGGCTTTGATTTCGTCTGGCGATGATTTGTCTGTAAATGGTAATTGCTTAGCCGATGTGTGTTGTAAGGCCATCAATATCATTTGTGAATCATCGCTAATTGCTTCATATGCTCGTGGACGTGTAGAGAGGTTCAATGTACCATCATCCTTTACTCCAATTACACGGGCTTTAACAACTTCACCTAAACGTGGTTCAACTTCTCGTTCAGATGGATGAATGAAACCTAAATAGTAGTCATCTGTTATTACAAAAGTTCCTACTAATTTCAAACGATAGACTGTAGCTGTTACATTCTTGTTTTGCATATTTTTCTTGGCCATTCCACTAATGGTTTGGAACATTTCAGGAGTAGCTAGCTTGCCCCACATCCTATCTTTAGCATCAATTGCTAGTCCAATCATCAATTTATCGCCTTTTTGTGGCCATAATTGTGGTAATTCTGGCAAATCATCAATTGATACTACGATATCCTTATTAGGTAAACCAATATCAACAAATACACCTAAGTCCTTACGGCTGCTGACAACCGTTCCCCAAGCATATCTATCAACCTGAACTTTAGGAACCTTCTTAGTTAACTGCAACTGATGGTTATCATTGATGTAGGCAAAACCTTTCAATGATGAATTAACTTTAGGTGCTTTTAAAAGTTCATCACGTGCCATTCTAAAAGTTAAACCGTCTACTTGCGCAAAGATATATTTATCATTAAAATCTGTTACCTTCGCAACAATTTCTCTACCTAAGATATTTTCTAACATTTTTTCCTCCATAATTAGCTAAAACTCAAATTTAAAAGTGTAACTAAATAATATGTAATTCCGGCTGCAATAACTGGCCCAGCAGCTACACCTTTCAAAAATACTACTCCAATAATTGTTCCAATAACTAAAGCCACTGTTACCTGTGGAGTTGATGATAGCAAGTTAACTCCATGTTTAGATAAAATTGCTACTAAAATTCCACAAACAACTGCAATCCAACCAGCTGGAGTTTTCATCGCATTAATCAAGTCTTTAAATTGAATCTGTCCAGTAGCGATAGGAATTAAAATTGCAACTGAAATGATTGTTACACCCCAGTTAATTCCCTTCGCTTGAATAACTGGAAATAATTTTTGCGATAGAAATGGGAAAAGTTTGATTACCATTACTACTGCTCCTGCAATTAATAGCGAGGAATTCTTTCCCAGATACGCAATCAATAAAATTAGCCCTAGAAATATCCAACTTTCCAAAATATAATCACTCCGAATCTATTAGTACAACCTAGTTTACCATAAATATAGGTTTAATTATAGTTAAGGTCTATTTCCAACTAAAAAAGTCGTCAGACAACTGCCTAACGACTCTATATTAATTTTCTAGATTGATTTTGTTTCAGCAAGAAATTCGTTTGCTTTGTTGTCCAACCATACATGAATCTTTGCGTAAACTAGTACGAAGACTGTCCCAACAATTACACCTTTAATAAGGTTAAATGGCAATACTCCGTATAATACTAATTGACTTAAAGGTAGAGTTAATTTCATACCTAACACTGCCATATATAATGGTGTAATCACTAAC
This sequence comes from Ligilactobacillus sp. MP3, assembly GCF_024436335.1. Lineage (NCBI taxonomy): Bacteria > Bacillati > Bacillota > Bacilli > Lactobacillales > Lactobacillaceae > Ligilactobacillus > Ligilactobacillus sp. MP3. The sequence goes on along the minus strand of NZ_JANFQI010000001.1, from coordinate 306,015 downwards.
CAGTTACCTAGAGATAACCAGAATGTCAATGAGATAGTTGATACAACAATCGCAATAATATATCTCTTCAAGTCATGCTTTTCATGTAAGATATAATACATTGGCAAGCAAATTGTTAATGTAGCCAATAAATTAGTTCCAACTCCAATCAAACTTGCGATTGATGGACCGGTAATCAAAAAGTATAGAACTGATCTCAATACTGCGATTTCAATACCGCCACTAACACCTAATACGAAGAATCCTAATAAAATTGGAATATCCGCAAAATCTACTTTCATATATGGCACAATTGGAATAACTGCGAATGAAATAAACATTAGTAAATATGAAATAGCGGCGAGACATGCGATTATTGCATATCTTTTAATTGAAACATTTCTCATAGTAAAACCTCCACTTGAGGTCTCTTCACAAGTACTAGAGTAATTATAAGTAAAAAGCCCTGCTGATTAGGAATCAACAGAGCTTTTGTTTTTTTCATTTACTTGATAATCGCTCATCTTCTTTTATCCAGACTATACTGTCGGTACTGGAATCGAACCAGTTCAACCACTACATGCAATAGCAGCTCTCGGACTTTAACCGCCGGTCGGGAATTTCACCCTGCCTCTGAAGACACCTATACTTTATATTATTTTTTTCAACACCTATATAGTATCATAAATGTAAGCGGTAATCAATCTTTTTTTACTTATTATTTATAAGTTTCAAAAGTTCACGTACTTCATTATGTGAAAGTTCACGATATTCACCTGAAGTTAAACCATCAAGTGTCAATGTACCATAAGTTGTTCGTGAAAGTTTTTGGACTTTATGTCCTACTGCATCAAACATTTTCTTAACTTGATGATAACGTCCTTCATGAATTGTTAATGAAACTATTGAAGTATTCTTTTTAGCATCACGTGATATAATTTTAGCTCTAGCACGGCTAGTAAGTTTACCGTCTATAACTACTCCATTGCGTAACTTCTTAATGCTATCAGGTGTGATTAGTCCTTCAACCTTAGCAACATAAGTCTTATCTACTTTATAACGAGGATGCATCATTTGATTAGCAAAATCACCGTCATTAGTTAAGATTAGTAATCCAGAAGTATCATAATCTAATCTTCCTACTGGATATAAACGTTCAGGAACATCTTTTAAATAATCTGTTACAACTTCACGTCCCTTGTTATCTTTAGCTGCTGAAATAACTCCACGTGGCTTATAAAGTAAGTAATAAACTTTCTTTTCGTCTTTTTTTAAAAGCTTGCCATCTACTGAAATTGAGTCGTCACTTTCAACCTTAGTTCCCAATTCAGTCACTACAACGCCATTAACCATTACACAACCTTCTTGAATCAGCTTCTCACTTGCACGACGTGAAGCTACACCAGCATTAGCCATAACTTTTTGCAATCGTTCAGCCATTATTCTTCCTCCTCATCTTCCGTTGAACCTGTCGTTTGTTCAAATAAAGTCATTAAATCCATTTCTTCATCTTCTTGTTTTTCTTCATCAAGTTCTGGAAGTTGATCTAGGCTCTCTAAACCAAAGTAATCCAAAAACTTGTCAGTTGTAACGTAAAGAATTGGTCTTCCGGGAGCATCTAAACGACCATTTTCTTTAATTAACTCTAGTAGTTGTAAACGTTGAATCATTGAACTAGATTGCACACCTCGAATTTCATCAACACCAATACGAGTAATTGGTTGTTTGTAAGCAATAATTGCCAAAGTTTCCAAGGCTGCTCCAGTTAATTCTGTAATGTTATTACTATTTAGGTATTTCTTTACCAACTCAGCTAAAGCAGGTTTGGTCACCAGCTTATATCTTTCCTCTGCATGAATAAGTTGCAAACTTGAGGATCTATCTTGCTTATACTTATCTGCTAATTTATCCAACTGCTCATGTAAAGCTGGCTTTAAAATTCCTGTAATCTGAGAAAGTTCGGTTAATGTTATCCCTTCATTTCCACTAATAAATAGCAAACTCTCAATTTTTGCTTGATTAGATAGCATCTTCCTCCGCCTTTCCTTCATATGTCATTAGAATTGGTCCATTATTTTCTTCCTGACTCGCACTTACTCTACCAACTCTTACCAACTCCAATAATGCTAGAAAAGATGTAACAACTTTTTCAACTTCAACCTCATCGTCAAAATTAAATAAATCAGTAAAATTCATCGTTCCTTTATGCATTTTGAGTGTATGTTCAATATTTTCAATTTCTTCTTTAATTGTATAACGTTCAGGAATAATTTTCCGTTTAATCTTCTTGATTTTCTTTACTTGTTTACGAGCCATCAATTTTGCGAAGGCTTTTTGTAGTAAATCAATCGTTGTTCCTTCTGAAACTTCATAGGTTACATCTTCATTAACTGCCTGTTCTCTGGAAAACAATTCCATTCGTTGTTTTTCCATTACATGAAATTTAGCCGCAACTTCTTGATAAAGTTGGTGTGAAACCAATTGTTGGACTAAATCTTCACGTGGATCGACATAATCTTCTTCAACTTGTTGTTCTTGCTCAACAGGCAATAACATTTTGCTTTTGATATTTAATAAAGTTGCAGCAATAACTAAATACTCCCCAGCAATATCTAACCTTAAATCTTGCATTTGATGAAGGTAATCTATATACTGAGAAGTTATTTCTGCAACCTGAATATCATAAATATCCATTTCATTTTGCTTGATTAAATGTAAAAGTAAATCTAAAGGACCTTCAAACTGATCCAATTTAAACGTTAAGTGCTCAGCTGTTCGTGAGTTTTTCTTATTTTCCTGAGCCATTTTTTATTTCCCACTTTGTAATTAAATTAGTTGTTTCAATGTTTCCCATGATTTTCTTTTCTGAATATAAATTTTGGAGATCATCAAGAATCTTAAAACTTACGCCTTCATTTCTCACTGCTGGAGAAACCGTAATATGACGTACAATCACAATATCATCATTTTCTTCAATCCCAACAATCCCAACAAAATCATTGCTGTCGTCTTTCCATAGATAAAGATTGCGATTATCTTCGGCATCATACCATTTTAATTCTGATTGTAATCTGGATATATCTTTCAATTCAGCGATAAAGGACAACAATCCCATCGCGATTTTTTGATAATCCTTTTTATATTTATATAACATCGAAAACGAGTCCTCCTTTATCTTGAACTCTACACATGTTATTACTCTATCATATTTTTAAATAACATACAATCACAAGCAGATAGACAAAATTTCTATTTTTGAGTATTTAAAAAGCACCCTGCTGTAAGTGCTTGTTAGTTCGGGGATTTTATCTACCATTTTTATAAAGCTTTATATTTAGGGTTAAGAGCTATAGATTTTTTAATCTTTTCTATTTAATCTCACAAACTTTCTCTTCAAAACAAAAAAAGCATGCACATCAATGCATACTTTTCGAGATATTCATATACCAATCTTACAAAATGTATTGGCTCAAATCTTTGTCTTCAACAATTGATCCAATCTTGTCATTTACATAAGCTTCTGTAATCTTGATGTCGCCCATTTGCATATCTGGACCTTCGAATAATAGATCTTCAAGTAATTTTTCCAAAATAGTATGCAAACGACGTGCACCAATATTTTCTGTATCGTGGTTCAATTGATATGCCACTTCAGCGATACGATGGATAGCTTCGATTGTAAATGTTACATCAATATTGTCTGTACCAATCATCGCAATGTATTGTTTTACTAAAGCGTTGTTTGGTTCTGTCAAAATTTTAACAAAATCATCAACTGATAGATCTTCTAATTCAACACGAATTGGAAAACGACCTTGTAATTCGGCAATTAAATCACTTGGTTTACTTTCATGGAAAGCACCAGAACCAATGAATAAAATATGGTCTGTCTTAACCAAGCCATACTTAGTTGAAATTTGAGAACCTTCAACAATTGGTAAGATATCACGTTGTACACCTTCACGTGAAACTTGACCTGCATTTTGTTGAGATTTAGAAGCAATTTTATCAATTTCGTCAATAAAGATGATTCCTGTATTTTCAGCACGTTTAATTGCTGCATCAGCCAAATCTGCAGAGTTAACTAATTTTTCAGATTCTTCTTTAATCAAGATTTCTCTAGCTTCTGCTACTGTCATTGTACGCTCAACCTTCTTAGTTGGCATCATTGAACTTAGTGAAGATAAATCAATTCCCATTTGTCCTAACATACCACTTTGATTATTGAATTGTGTTGAAGGATCATCCACTTGAATTGTAACTTCATTATTTTCTAGCAAGCCACGTTTCAATTGTTCAGCAACACTTAAACGTTCATTTCTAACATCTTCAGTTACTTCTTCCATATCATTTCCATTCATGTTAGGGAAAGAACCAGATTGTAGATCTCTCAAAGCATTGAAAAGATATTGATTAGGATTTTCTTGTTTCTTCTTAGCAGGTACGATTAACTTAACTAAACGCTTGTTAGCTTGTTGTGCAGCTTGAGCGCGTACTTGCTTGAAAGCATCATTTTGTTCCATACGATATGCAACTTCAACTAAATCGCGTGCCATAGATTCAACGTCACGACCAACATAACCAACTTCTGTAAATTTAGTTGCTTCAACTTTTACGAATGGTGCGTTAACGATTTTAGCTAAACGACGTGCAATTTCTGTTTTACCAACCCCAGTAGGTCCAATCATCAAAAGATTTTTAGGAGATATATCTTCTTGCATATCTTTTGGGAGTTGCATACGACGATATCTATTACGTAAAGCTACCGCAATTGCTCTTTTAGCACTGTCTTGACCAATAACATATTTATCAAGTTCAGCAACAATCTGTCTAGGTGTCTTATCTATTTCATTCATCTTGTAAATTCCTCATTTCTAAGCTAATTCTTCAACTATAATATTATGGTTAGTAAAGATATCTATATCTGCGGCGATATTTAAAGCAGCTTTGGCAATTTCACCTGCTGACATATCTTTGGAATATTCTGATAGAGCTACAGCTGCAGCTTGAGCGTAATTACCACCAGAACCAATTGCTAACACACCGTTATCCGGGGCAATAACTTCACCAGAACCAGATACAATCAATAAATTATCTTTATCAATTACGATCAACATCGCCTCTAATTTTTGTAGAGTACGATCACCTCGCCATTCTTGTGCCAATTCCACGGCAGCTCTTTCCAAATTGCCACTATATTCATTTAGCTTATTTTCAAATTTTTCTTCTAAGTTAATTGCATCTGCTACACCACCAGCAAATCCAACTGCTACTTTGTCATTATAGATGCGACGCACCTTTCTAGCGCTACCTTTCATAATTACTTTTTCACCTAAAGTAACTTGTCCATCGCCGGCAATCGCTGTCTTTCCATTATGTTTTACTGCACATATTGTTGTCATTAATTTCAGCTCCTAATAATTAAATTCTATGCTCTTGGGAAAAATTTTCGATAATCTCTTTGTAAATGCTCCGGTGTTACATGAGTATAGATTTGAGTAGTAGATAAACTACTATGCCCTAGTAACTCTTGTACCGCACGTAAATCCGCACCATTACTCATCAAATGTGTCGCAAATGTGTGTCGCAACTCATGAGGATGAATGCTGGTATGTAGACTGCTACGCTTAACTATCTGTTTTAAGATATATGCTACCCCAGCTGGAGTTAAAGGATTTCCATAATGATTTACAAAGACTAAATCATGATCCCGATGATATTTTTCCATTAAAGGTGTACGAGTTTGTTCAAAATAACGTTGTAATGCTTCCTGACAATAGCTTCCAAACGGTACTAGTCTGTCTTTATCACCTTTCCCATGTAGAAGCATCTTTTTATTAGTCAAATCTACATTTTCCATTTTTAAACCTGTACATTCACTGACACGCATTCCAGTTCCATACAAAGACTCCAACAACGCTCTATCTCTGATCAACATCTGTGTGTCGCCTTCAGTTGCTTCAAATAATGCGGTCATTTCCTTTTCATAGAAAAAACGTGGTAGTGATCGTGGATGTCGCTTCAGTTGTACATAAGCAAAGGGATTTTCATCTGTTAATTCATTCTTAATTAAAAAATTGTAGAATGCACGTAAGCTGGAAATCATTCTCGAAATCGATGTCATTTCATATCTATCATATAGATAGCTCATATATGCATGAACATCATTACTACCAATTTCTTTGAAAGATTTAGCGCCTCCAGTTTCGTCAATAAAATCAACAAAATGTTGTAAATCTTCACTATAAGCTTTCAAAGTTTCATCTGAATATTGTTTTTCAATTAACAAATATTTCTTGAATTCTTCAATCCAAGTGAGTTCCATTCACTATCACCCCTCATTGTCTATAATTATTACAAAGAAGGTCAATAATAGTCAAGAATTTACCTTAAGATAAACTATAAAATATTTTTAAAGTTACTAAATTTTGACTAAATTTGACCTTTTCTATCAAATTTATACTAAAAAGCACTTTGAAACCTGCCTAATAGGCAATATTTCAAAGTACTTCATGATTAATCTTTATACATATAATCTCTTGTCATTGGTAAAGTACGAGCACTTGGTCCTTTAGAAATCAAGTATTGGATTACGTCAATATTCCCTGATTCAAATGAAGCTGCACAAGCTTGAAGATATAAGTCCCACATGCGAATAAATCTTTCGTCATGCATCTTTCTTACTTCTGGTAATACTTTATGGAAGTTATCTGTCCACATTTCCAAAGTTTTTTGATAATGACGACGCAACATTTCTATATCAGCAACTTGCATACCAGATTCAATAATATGAGTTAGATTTTCATTTAGACCGGGTACATAGCCACCTGGGAAAATGTATTTATTAATCCAACCATTGTATGCTCCACCTTGTTGACGAGTAATACCATGAATCAATGCTACCCCATTACTCTTCAAATATCTTGAAATTGTATTGAAGTATTCACCTAGATTTTCTTCACCAACATGTTCAAACATACCAACACTTGTAATGTAGTCAAATGGTAGATGATCAAGTTCACGGTAGTCTTCAAGAAGTACCTCAGCTTGATCTTCCAATCCTTCATCTTTAATACGTTGTTTAACTGCATTATACTGTTCTTCACTTAAAGTAATACCAACAACATTCATATTATATTCCCTTGCGGCAGTTAACATTAATGTTCCCCAACCACAACCAATATCTAATAAACTAGAACCTGGTTTTGGATCTAATTTCTTTAAGATATGATGAACTTTATTTATTTGGGCTTCTTCTAAAGAATCATCTGGCTTTTTAAAATAAGCACATGAATATGTCATAGTTTTATCAAGCCATAATTTATAGAAGTCATTTCCCAAATCATAATGACTTTGAACGTCATTCTTACTACTTTCTTCAGAATGTGATTGTTTTGGTAAGAAACGTTTAAACTTATTATTATTCAAGAAACTGTTTGCTGATTCATATGCTGAATTAATTAGCACTTGTAAAGAACCACTTACTTCTATTTTCTTATCCATATATGCTTCACCTAATGTGATTGAAGCATTTCTCAGTAAATCTTTTACTGGTATCTTTTCATTAACTTTAATTTTTACCTGTGGGGCACCATTACCATATTTTTCAGTTTTCCCATTAGGATAGGTTACCTCTACTGGAATTGTAAAAGAATGTTTCATTAGTTGCTTAAAAATCATGTTATCAAGCATGGTTATATAGGCCACCTTTCTTAAAGTTATTGTTTTCATTCTACCACTATTCAATCAAAAAAATCTATCAACAAATATCAGAGAATGTTGTTTAATCTTATATTGCGATAATTTAAAGTTAAAGATTAAAGAAAATTTACCATGTAACCGTTTCTTTATACTTGTCAATTGTGTTGATTGTTCGTTATAATTGCATAGTTGATAATTATTTGTAAAATTATAATAAAGAATGAAATATTTTTGCAATCAAAGCTCTAAGAAAGGAGGATTACCTTGGAATACTTTGTAGTTGTCAATGAATATGCCAAAAATGGTAGTGCTAAACAAATCTGGCAAACCATTCATTCAGAATTAGTGACACAGGAAGTCAAATTTACTTACAAAAAAGTTAATGAAAATGCTGTTGAAGTTGCTAAAAATTTTACTTTGGATTTAGCTGAAAGAGAAAAGAGTAAAACTGTCGTCTTAGTTATAGGTGGAAATGGAACTTTAGTCGATGTTTTAAATGGTATCAAGCAAGCACAGCGTTTCGATCTACCAATTGGTCTAGTTCCTGCCGGTATTGAAAATGGATTTGCCAAAGCAATTGGACTTTCGCTCAATCCTATCGTCGCCTTAAAGCAAGTTATCAATACAACAGATAAGATATACTATACAATTGGTACTTACCAAGAAACTTTACGAAACACTCAAGGTTACTTCTTGAATAATTTTGGTATAGGCATGGATGCTTTTATTACAAGTATTTATAATCGCAAGAAGAAACGTAAATTCATCCGCCGAGGTTTTCTTCCATTCCTTACTAGCAGTATAAGTGCTTACTATAATCAAGAACCTTTTTCAGCTACGGTTAGAGTTAGTGACTCTTATAGATTTTTCAAACATGTCTATATCATGAATGTTGCTAATCATCCTTATTTTGAAGGAGATGTTTCACTTTCTCCTCAAGCTAATATTAAAGATAAGAAACTTGACTTGATCGTCACTGAAAACATGAACTTCATCCGTTTCTTCATGTTAATTATAAGTTTATATTTTCATAAACAACTTAATTTGAAGTCATTTCATCGCTTCAAAGATGATCAAATTCATTTAACTATTAAGTCATTGGAATTTCTACAGATTGATGGTGAAGAACATGGCAGCCAGTATTTTGACATTTTCTTCAAAACTACTAGCTATCCCTTCTGGTTCAATCTATCTAGTGTTCCTTTCAAAGAAAGACGTAAAAAATAATCCCACTTTTTGAAATAACTCCTTCAAAAAGCGGGATTTTTAGTTATTAGTTGGAAAGATAATTTAGAAACTCTGAGTAATTTATTTTTTCTACTTTGTCTCTTAAATCTGATATTAAGCTCTACTCTCAGATAAATTTTCCCATAATAAATCATAAAATTTTTGTTCATCAAATCCTTGAAGTCCTGAAACTTGACCATCCCCCATTTCCATGATAATTAACTTTCCGTTAGATTTCCTTGCAAAATCAACTGTATAAAATTTCGCTTTAACCTCTTTAGGAGCATTCATAATGACTTTTTTATCTTCTGTAGAAAGATTAATTTTTCTATCATTCCAATAATTAATAACTACAAGTGGCTTATTACCTATATAAAACACTCGGTATTCTTCAAAAATTGGCGTATGACTTTTAGGATGTCTGCCTATATTTTTTAACTCAATAAAATTACGAATTACTAATCCTCCAATTAGCTCACTACCCTGTCTATTAATAAAGTTATGGATAACTCGCAGTGCATTCTTAGTATCAGAAACATCAGGAATATAAAAAGCTTCATCCCATTCATATTTTCTGCTCTTTACAAAATCTTTTATAGTAACAGCTCCATTAAATTCCTCAAGAAGTTTTATTATGCTTTTATCTGACAAATCTATTGTCCATTTGGTTTTTACGTGATTACTATTGTCCTTAACCCAATTTGGAATCAAATGCGTATATTCATATTCTGATAAATTAGTAAACATCTGTCCACCATTTTTCTCAACATAAGTAACTAATCTATCATACAATTGAGGCTTCAGCATCCAACCACGATAAACAATAATGTCATCATTACTAATTTTATACGTTGTAGTTACTACATTATCTTCAAATAATCGTTCCTGATTTATCAAACCTACGGAAAAATACTTGCTTGCTGCTTTATATTCCTTTTCATATTCAACATCTGGAATTCTTGAATCTAAAGGATCAGATAGAAAAAGGAAAACATAGTTTAACTTCACAGTTATCACATCCTAAACTAAAATCTAGTTTTCATTCTGATTTACGCAAATCTTCTTTATCAGGATCTAGTTCAATAGATTTTATTTCATACTCTGTTAAAGTAAAATAACTATCACCATATTGTTTTGTACCTATTAAATCAATTTCATAGCAATTATCATCAGAGTCTCCTGGAATTGTTCCAACTGCAACAAAGCCTTTATAAATAATATTATCAACGTCAGTAACTATCATATTTTTTCCAAAATAAGGTCTTAAATCTATTTTTCCACCTCCTAATTTTAATGATTCTAAAATGAAACTATTAATTAATTGGTCGTCCTTCTTTATATGCTTTCTTCGCTTCTTCTAAAGTCATATGATTAGGACCACCATCATAATTTATAATTCCTGTATTTTGCCATCCACAATTATCACAAATATCGTAATCCATTACTTCATGACCACACACAGGACAATGTAACCATACATAGCCATCAATTTTCCATGTTTTCTTCGATTTATCCATAGTGATATTCAATCCCTTTTTAATTAAGCCATTATTGAACTTATTCTTAATAAAAAATTATTCCATTTTTAGCTACAGTAAAAAATAGAATGTTCATATATACTCCTAGATTTTAGATTAATAATTATGCTTTATAGAATTTAACGATCTGTTTTACATCGACTTCATCTGTTCTATCTATCATAAAAGTTCTCTTATTTATAGAAGGTGGATTTGTTTCAATAATTGGAATGCCTGTGATAGTAAATGCCTTACCATCTATTTCAGCTTTATAACCAACCCTTATATTTTCAGGTAAATCTTCATCTACTGTTAAAAGTGTAATTGTTTTAATCGAGAATTTATCAATAATTTTCATTGCTCATCCCCCATTATTATGAAAAACGTTCCCATATATCTATTATATAGTTTTTTACTAATAAGCTCAGCTATTTCTTCACAAACTATCCTAATTTGTATTACTATAATTAATGTTTAACATCTATTTATAATTAGGAGTTTTTTTATATGAGAAAATTTAATATTATAACTATTTCTTTACTATCACTAAGTTTACTAGGGGCATGTTCTAACTCTAATTCAAGTGACAGGGCTAGCTCTGATTCTTCTAAATCTAGTTTGTTGAAGGCTAAAGAATCATCTATCAAAAAAGCTAAAGCTGAGTTGAAGAAAAAGGAATCGTCTATCAAGAAAACACAGAGTGAATCTAAAAAGGCAGAAAGTGAGAAAGCAGCCTCTGAAAATACTGCAGCTACTAATTCGCAACAAGTAACTCAACAACAAAATTCTGATAGTTATCAAACACGAAATAATACTCAACAAGCGCAAAACAATAATAATACATATCAGGCTAACAAGCAAACTTCAAATTCACAAAATGATCCTTATAATTATCAGGGTACTCTTTCTGATTTCGTAAATGAATATGGTGTTTCCCCTGCTTATTATAAAATACAGCATGGCATGTCTGAACAAGATGCACTTCAAAGCACCCCAGCAGGCATGAAAACTTCTGGAGAAATGCAGCTAGAATGGTCAAAATATGGCACTAGAGAATAAATTATTTTCAATTATTAATTAATACTTCAATTTGATTATTACTAATTTTAAAGAATCTCTTTTGAAAAAGTAATGATAACAAAAAAACGTCTTAAATCCTTACCTACCAAAGATTTAAGACGTTTTTAAACTATATATTATTCAGCAACAGGGTAAACAGAAACTTGTTTCTTGTCGCGTCCTTTACGTTCGAACTTAACAACACCTGCAACTTTTGCAAATAATGTGTTGTCACCACCCATACCAACGTTAACACCTGGGTAAATACGTGTACCACGTTGACGGTATAAGATAGAACCACCTGTAACAACTTGTCCATCAGCACTCTTAGCACCTAAACGCTTAGATTGTGAATCACGGCCGTTAGCTGTGGAACCACCACCCTTTTTATGAGCGAAGAATTGTAAATTCATTAACATAATGATTGCACCTCCTAATAATTAGTTATTCTCGATTTTTATAAAATCACCGTACATTTTTTCAACATCTTCAAGTCCTAGTTTTAAACTAGCTAATAATAACTTTACACTTTCATTTGAAAGAAAGTTCTCACTAACATGTACTTCTAACAGTCCGCCATTTTCATCATCAGAAACGATATTCAAATTGGCGTTAGCAAGTTTCTCAAGACTATTAACTGTATTTATAGCTAACACTGAAACAGCTGAACAAACGATATCTTGTCCATATTCGCCGGAATCAGCATGACCACGCATTTCAAAGCCAGAAATTAACTTATCACGATATAAAAATCTTGCTCTAATCATTCTAATACCAACCTTTTAGACAAATTAAGCATTGATAGAGTCAATAACAACCTTTGTGTATGGTTGACGATGACCTTGCTTTGTGTGTTGATGCTTCTTAGGCTTGTACTTGAAAGTAACAACTTTCTTAGCACGACCTTGTTTTTCAACTGTAGCTTCAACTGTAGCACCTTCAACAAAAGGAGTACCGATAACTGTCTTATCGCCACCAACAAAAACAACTTTATCAAAAGTTACCTTGTCGCCTTCTTTTGCATCAAGCTTTTCTACGTAAATTGTTTGACCAGCTTCAACTTTAAGTTGCTTGCCACCTGTTTTAATAATTGCGTACATCTATGTGCACCTCCTCTTAAAATACTTAGACTCGCCGTAATGTAGTGACCTCCAAAGAGATACTTAAACTTAAAACGTGCGGTTGCAGATGTGATATGCACAAATACAACACTAAAATATTAACAAATCAATTACTAATAGTCAATAGAAAAAATCTAATTTAAATATTTGAATTTGGATTTATCTGATTTAAATCTATTTTGATTCTTTTCCCAATAATCTAATAAGTTCTTAAGTCCTAGTAATATCAATACAAATGTTAAGTAAGCAGCATTAATGACGATAACTTCTCCTGTAATTAACAACATTAATTGCCATACAGATGGTGTAACAAATAACGTGATCAATGTAATTACTGCTGATAATGTGATTGTTACTGTTGCAAATTGGATTCCTTCATATACTCGATTCATATTAATCTCACCTTTACTTTTTTTCGAACACGTATTCTTTATGTAACTTATAATACATACGTTCGATTGTTCTGTCCAGTATTTTTATCAAAAATATGTTCGAAAAAAATATATAAAGCTCTAAAATCCCTTATTTTACCAGCTTCCAAACACGCTTAATTAATTTTTCAATAGTTTTTATTTGTTTAGATTATAATAACTTACTATATTTTTGTTTGAGTTTTGGATTACGATACTGATAACTTCTAGGACTTGTTACTTCTTTTATCTTATCTAACGCATCCATCGCATATTGCGAACCAGTATTTTCATCGCCACCTAGCAACATATTCATAACTTCCTGCTTATCTTTATAGTTTCTTCGTTTTTGACGACTACTACGCAAGTCTCCCAATAATTCAAGCCCCTCATCTTTGTTATAGTCGCCTAACTCTACAGTATGTAAAATATCTTGTAGTACAACGCCATCTTCCTGTGAGATTTCTTTTCTAATTTCCTCAACTATCAAAGGACTAGCTATTAGGAAAGTCGCCACTTTTTCTACTTCTTGATAAAAAGTCTTATTATCAGCATGTGCGATTCTTTTAGCATAGTCTTCCCATTTATCTGTCTGAATTGTTATTTTAATTTCATCGCTATCTACTATTTCTAAGTTCTTTTCACCATTTTTGATTAATTTATCATAAGCTGGTTGTGCCATTTTTTTACTATTCCATTTACTAGCACTTTGAAGACTTCCGACAAACGTCTTCGTCTTTTGTCGATAATATTCTATTGTTTTTTCATCTCTATTTCTTACAATGACATAATTTGGCATAAGTTATCTCCATTGCAAACATACGTTCTATATATAAGATTATAGCATTAAATAAATTTATTTCAACGTTAAAAAGACATATCATTTCTGACATGTCTTATTGCTTATTCAAATTTTACTTAGTCTTCAACTGTAAAAACTGTTTGAGTTTCTGTATCAACATACTTCGCACTAACTGCCTCTGCATATAACTTTGTTCCAAATTTGTCTTGAAACATATCTAATTCAACTAACTTATTCATTGCTTCTCGAAGTTTACTCTCATCAAGATTTGTGGATACATTATTTAATTTTAATGTATGATGTTTTCCGTCTGCTGCTTTGAATCCAAGATTTAATGCTCTAACTTTCATTTAAATTCCTCCTTAATTAATCCTTAACCATGCTAGTTTCGACAATTTCAATATCTTGAGTTTCTTCTCCAGATAATTCACCAATAATTTTTCCAAATGCAGATAACTTTTCAGTACCGACATTATTCACTAAATTATGATAGGAACGACGACGCGTATCTCCATCCTCCTTGGTACCATAAATGTATAATACAGATTTTTTAACTTCTTTTGCCATTTTAACGGCCTCCTTTAAATTATTGTTAAGCTTATTTTGAAGCTTACATAGATATATACGTAATTTTTTGTCCATTTGTAACATGCATTTTTATTTTCCATTATTTAATTCTAAATATTTCTCTTGGATGTTTTTTCTCCAGCGATTAATTGTCATTCGTGATTTTCCCATCAGCTTCGCAATTTCTGTAGTCTTAGTTATCCCTACACTATAATAGCTCAACAACATTTTTTCATTATCAGTACACCTTTTATATAACTGATATAGAGCATCGCTAATCTCAATGTTATCCCCAGTTTCGATAATTTCTTCTATTTGGGGTAATTTATCATTCTCATTGGCTAACTGACTAAAACACACTTCTACTTGCTTACGTTTCTTTTGCCTTAATTTATCCAATAAGCGCCACTTTAGTTTTTGAAACATATAACTTCCGCATTCCTCTTTAGCATTTTCTTTACGATAATATTCGGTATATATCTCAGCTAGTAAAATTCTCGCTTCTTCAAACATATCCTCAAAATCAGGATGCCCCACCTTGTAATTTAACTGTGCTAGCACTCCATAAATAAGTCTGTTATTCTTCAATGCGTATTCAAACCCTCGTTTCACTATTTCACCTCTAAAAATAATTTGTACTGGCGCCTTGTACTCATTAAGAATAAACAGACTTTAAAATCCATGCACCCTATCAAAAATGTTCATTTCAGGATGTGTTGCAAAATATTTTACTCTTGATTTTTCACCATGTATTCGTTATCAGTCTTATAACTTAATACTTATCAATACCTAATTAATTTACCGTCATTTTTCTGAAATTCCGTAAGCTAAAATTAATTTTACAAATAAATAAAAAAATATTGATTTATAGCTGATTTTTTGATAGATTATTTACTTATAAAATATAAAAAAATACTCAAAGGAGGGGAAATATGATATATACCAGTAACTGGTTTAATATTGATAGCGAGATTGCTATCGATAAATTATTGAAGATTGGAAAACATAGACCAGTTTACATCGTACAGAAAAATTCTACTTACTTTGCATTCAACATTCATAATAATGACTCAAAATATAAGTCAATTATTTTTGATAAAAACCAAGGTATCATATTATCGAAACTTTCTACGACAACCCTATTTAATAAAATAAATGGTATATGTTTCACCAAGTTAATTACTGAAATGGTCAAGAAACATCATAAATTTCAGGCATATACGTCTGCTATTTCTGACTCCCATTGTTTCATTCGTTCTTCTCAGCACCCTGCTACTTGGATTAATCTTTACCTAGTTGAATCTATTTGGGATACTAATCATCATGACATCTCATTTAAATTCAAAGATTTATCAGGCTACGTTACCTTTTTAAATCAGAAAACAAGTTTTAGAACTAGTTTAAAAGCTACTGCTCATTTCTTGCATACTATTGAAAGTCTGCTGAATTTCGATGCACAAAAAACTATTTCTATGATTTCAGATTACATTGATATCGGTACATTAAAAGATATTCCTCGTGATATTTATATTAAGGAAATGCTTTACCAACTTATTAAAGAAAGTTTTGTTTTTCTCTGTGATGATATTGATTCAACAAATACAGATGAAATTCTTGAAGAATGCCACAAATATCTCGTGAACAAATTCTGCTATTTTAATAGATCATAGAAAAAAGACAGTCATTCTCGACTGTCTTTTCATTCTCTTTAAATGCTATAATTGATTTGCAATCTTTCAGGAGGTGGATTTACTATGAATAACTTATTGTCCCAACTTAAATCATATATTCCTTTTAACGAACAAGAAAAACAAGATAAGCAGCTTATTATTGACCAACTTGCTAATGCCAAAGATATTTTTACTCGTAAAAATAAATTAGCTCACTTTACCGTATCAGCTTGGATTATCAGCCCTGATAAAAGTAAAGTTCTAATGGCTTATCACAATATCTATCAATCTTGGTCCTGGCTTGGTGGACATGCTGATGGCAACTCGAATTTAAAGCAAGTAATTCTCAAAGAAATTCAAGAAGAAAGCGGCCTAACTGATGTTAAATTTTTATCAGACAATATTTTCTCGCTTGAAGTTCTAACTGTTGATGGTCATGAAAAACGTAGAGAATATGTTTCTTCACACTTACATTTAAACATTACTTATCTATTCGAAGCTGATACTACTATGCCATTACGTATTAAACCTGATGAAAATAGTCAAATTGCTTGGCTTGATTTATCTAGCTTAGATTCTAAGGTCAGTGAAGTTTGGTTCAATCAACGTATCTATCATAAATTAATAAAGAAAGTTAACTTATTACACTAACATTCTAGGCTTTTTTTCTTTAATTATATTTTGTTTCAAATTTTATTCAAAATTAATTTTTAGACAAAAAGCCTTTTTAATTAAAATTTTTCTTTCAACACCTTATCAAAGGCCACTCTATCTGCACCCTTAAAATTAACTTTCCCACATATTTGATAATTATTCTTCTTCAAAATATGTTTCATTCGTTCATTTTCAAGAGCTGTATCTAATCTAACTCCATAAATTTGACAAGCATATGTCAATCTTTCCACCAATTCCAAAGCAATACTTGCTAGGCCTTGATTACGATATTCTTCTGCTATTGCAAAACTGTGAACTGTTGCGTAAGGTTCTTCCGTATGCCAATCTCCTAATATTTCTTTATAATATGGCATACCTGTAAAATCTATTCGTAAATAGCCGGCAATAATACCATCTACACGTAACACAAATCCCTTATTAGCTAGAATATCTTCTAATATACTTTCACGATTAGGATAGTTGTCTGTCCATTCAGTAAATCCCTGATCATTTTGAAATTTCTTACCACTATCAATAATTTCCAAACATCTGTCAACATCATTTACATGGGCTAATTCAATTTCATTCATAGTTAAAACCTCCCCATATTAGCTTCTAACTACATCTTATCACAATTTATAAATATATAAAGAGTAAGTATGAAAGCGAATTCCTACTTACTCTAAATCCTGTTTATATTAATTATTCAAGAAGCCTGTCACTCACTTCTATTTGTTTTATATTCAGGTTCTTTTTCAATCGTGGTTCTTTCAAAGCTTACTTCTTGCTTAAAACCTAAAATCCAGCCACAAAATGTTAATTTCGTTAAGATTAATTTCATTGAAAATCCCCCTTCTTTTCCAAATTCCTCCTCTCACTGATATATACGAAAAAAATAGTATTGTTGTAACACTCAAATCTTAGCTAAAAGCATATCTATTTCTTGATTTAGTTTGCCTCGATCAATGTTTTCTTCTTTGTCATCAACAAAATAGTTGTTTTCACGATGATATGCATAACATTCAGCATAGTATTTACTGAAATTATCACCAAACAATGTTCGGGGACGGATAAATTTTTCAACATGTGTTCCTTTCCACTGCTTAGCTTTCAAAACTATCATGCTTTTACATTGTTCTACATCATTTCCAGCCGCTAGTCTTTCTTTAATCAATTTTATTCCCCATTTATCTTTATCAAACACCTGCCCGGTAACTTCTTTGAAACACCCCAGGATCTCCTTTATCTTTTGTTGATTATTTAATGGTGTATTCTTAGGTACTTTATTGTCTTTGAAGTGGTCAACTTGTCCAGTTCTGAACTGGTCAGATTTTCCATTTCCATTATCTTCCCTAGGACACTCTATCTGTCCAATTTGTCCATTTCGACATCTAGGTGTTTTATTGTCTAAATATTCTTGTAGCTTCTCCTCATCTAGTGAATACCACTTTGTATGATTAAATTTTGAAATATTGTATTTCGCAACTCTAACAATCTTTAATTCAGCTAATTTCTTTAGTTCTCTCCTAATGGTTCGCTCTGAAATAAATGTAAGCTGCTTGGACCAATTTTGATAAGTATTATAAATCCATTTTCTTCCATCAATCTCATGTGTTGATTTCTCTTGCCAATAGCGAATTTGTTGAATCAAAATTGCTTGATAAATTCCTAAAGCTGCTGCGACTTCTGTATTAAATGCCCGATTGGGTTCAAAGTTTTTCATATTAAATTCCTGCCATTTCGTTTTGGTCTATTTGGACGTCCTATAATATATACGTTGGCAAGAACTAAAATGTAACAAAAATATTTGCTAAATTACTACTATTCTTGATGTTGACCGTTTTAATATTATAAGATAGTATTGAACATGAGATATTTCGACCAGCAATCTGATGTCGCTAAAAGCTGTACTAAAAAAGAAGGTATACATAAATGAGAAAAATAAGCATTTTTGTCCTTTCTGTGCTTACATTAATGACGCTAGGAGCTTGTTCAATAACATCATCAAGTAAATCCTCTAATGAAAGTTTATTTTCTTATAAAGCAAGTTCTCGAAAAGCAGAAAGCATTAAAAAAGCTAAAAAAGAAGCTAAAAAAGAAGCACATGATAAGGCTGAAGCTGCTAAAAAGAAAAAACATAAAAAGAAGAAAAAGAAAAAGGAAAGTTCTAGCAGTTCTGAGCAAAGTAGTTCTGTAAGTTCAAGTGTATCTGAATCAACTGACTCAAGTTCAGTTTCATCAAGCGATGATACACAAGATACATCATCAAATCAACAAAATACAAGTCAAGGTAATACTACAACATATCAAGCACCAGCATCTAGTTACTACTATGGCGGTGGGTATACTGCTCCTCAAGGTGGAGGTAGTGGCAGTGGATCTGGTAGTGGAGCAAGCACTCCAACTGATTCAAATCCTGCTCCTTCAGATAATGGAGGTGCCAGCAATGATTCCGGCAATTCTGACAATGCTGGTGACAATGTTCCTGAACAACCTACTACTGCTGTAGAAGAATAAAAATAAGCAAGTAATTTATTTGTTTAAATACAAATCGATTACTTGCTTTTTATTGTGCAAATGTTTACTCTATTATTTCCAATTTAGGTAAACTATTAACTAAATCAACAGTTTGAACTGAAACATTGATAATTCGTAATAAGAGATTAAAAATATATTTGGGATCATCACTAAAATCGTTTGGATCATCTGTGATACCTGACTTCTTATCTGTTTTAATTTGGTATTGATCCATAATCCATTCAATAGCAGATTTACCATTAACCACATATTCGTAAGCTTTTTCAGGAATATTCTTAATTGTAATATCTGTGTTGAAGATAATTGTAGATCTATCCTTTTCTTTTTTGTTTGTCTCAATATTTTTGATTTTATCAAACTCCATCTTCTTAACTTCATAACTTGGGTTATCTTTACTTTCAATATCTATATCTTCGTACATTGGTACTTCTTCATAATTAAGGTGTAAATCCATCAATTTCTTACCAATTTCTACATACTTTTCTTTATCCTTAACAATTGGAATTCTTGCTAAATCTTTTTTTAAGTCATTCGTGTATTTTGCTTGATATTCTTTTGAATTGAGTAATCCATAAACATAAGCAAAAGTATTATCTATAGATAGTCCTAATTTATCAGCAAACAATTCATTCATATTACTGTTACCTTGTAACAAGCTCTCATTATTCGAATTATCATATCGCATAAAGCTTTGAGTTTTTTCTAATAAGTCCATGCTTGGTATCTCACTAGTTAGTAAAGTTGAAAAGCCCTTATTTGCACTTCTACCAGTTGTAATAAGTGCTAAATTACTTACTCCCCATTTAGTAGAAAATTGTCCAGGACTTTCAATTACTTGTTTATCATAATATAACCATTTCTTAGTAAATGGTCGATACATTTCCAACCTAATATTATGGCTGTCTAATTTTATGTATTGAGAATTTTTATACATCTTCTTTAAATCTCGTGTCCACTTTATTTTTGTATCGTCAATCTTAGGGGCATCTGATTTTTTATTTTTCAAAGCATCATTATAATTATCTACCATAAATTCAGTATTTTTAACTGTTTCATCTTTTGAAAAACCTGACACCCAACTGTCACGAGCAGTACTTACTCCTACAGCATTTGATAAAAACGGAGATTCCTCATCACCAACAATACTTATATATTTTTGATAATTAGGATCACGTTGATTAATCCAATCATTGTTATCATCAGGAGTAATCTTATCCCAGTCGATACCATTAATTGAACTAAATTCTTTAATAGTGTTCAATTTAGCTTTTCTAGTTAAGTAATCCCCAATGTCATGATAATGAATTTCATGATCATCAGTACCATCTTTAACTAAAATACTAATTGTAATTGTTGTTCTTGTACCTTGTCCAAATACATTATCTTTCTCCTTACGTCTTTGTTCGCCACTAGTACGTGCATTTCCACGTAAATTAAAAATATAAAGATGATTAAAATCTTCATATAAAGATGCTCTTAAGCCATCAGTACTTTTATTATCTAGAAAACTCCCATTAGTTACGAATCCTATTACACCCTTATTAGTTAATCGGTCAGTTGCCCATCTAAAAGCTTTAACATAACTGTCATAAGTACCTTTACTTAAGTTGGCTTTGCTATTATTAGCATAAGTCTTTTGAATACTTTCTTCTAATTTTTCATATCGTATATTCTGATTGTCATCATTGGCGTTCTTTTGTCCTGCAGAGTATGGTGGATTACTGATAATAGCCGTAATCGGCTGTTCCTGTTGTTTCTTCAATCGTTTATTATTTTCGCCTAATAACTCATCCATAAATGAATTTTCACGTTCAGTACTTTCAAAAGTATCCGTCAAAACAATTCCTTCAAATGGTTCATAGCCACGTTCAGGACCATTTACTTCATCAAAAACTGCTTCGATATTGATTGAAGCAATGTAATAACTCAATAATACAATTTCATTAGCATGTAATTCATGATTATACTTGTGAAGAATATCTTCAAACGTAATCTCTCCATTATCCATTTGCTGCTTGAAATATTGGAGCGTTCTTGTCATAAATGTACCAGTCCCTGTAAATGGATCCAAAATATGTACATTTTTACTTGAAAGATGTTTTCCAAAATACTTATTTAAAGCATAATCAACTGATTTAATAATAAAGTCGACTACTTCAACTGGTGTAAATACAATACCTAACTGTTCTGTCGTTTCCTTAAAACCAGTTTTAAAGAATTTATCATAAAGTGTAATAATTATCTTTTGCTTAGCTTCAGCATTATCAATTCCTGATGCTCTCAGTTTTACAGATTCATAGAATGGTGCTAGCTCTTTTTGTTCCTTATCAAATCCAAAGACTGAAAAGGCTGAAACAACATCGTTCATCGCATGAGATACAGGATTATCCTTGACAAAGCTATATCCTTCAAATAAAGCTTCAAAAATTGGTTGAGTAATAAGATGTTGAGCTAACATTTCAATAGCTTGTTTCTTATCAACTGATGAATTAATGTTATGCTGTAAACTTGTTAAAAATACATCAAAAGCTTGTTTTGCTCCTGGTTGACTATCAATCAAATCATTAATCTTAGTAATATGACGTTTAGCAATCTCAGCAACGTCTTTAGACCAATCTTCAAGATAGCGACGATCACCAACTTTTTGGACAATTCGACCATAGAAAGCTTTTTCTAAACCAGCCATTTCTTCTAAATTCAATTCTAGTTGAACAGGTTGATTACCTTCTCCATTTTCAATATCTTTTCCATCATCTTCTGTAATTGGTTGATCTGGAGAAGTATTTGTACCAATAATATTAATACGTCCACTTTTCTTTTTATTAAGCTCTAGCTTATTAATCTCAGCATCAAAACGTTCATCAGTAGAACGTAGAGCATTTAATACTTGCCATACTTCTTTATATTTATCATTACTATCAAGAACATCTGCTGGATCTGAATTAGTATCAATAACGATAGGAATAATAATATATCCATATTCCTTACCTTCAAATTTACGCATAATACGACCAACAGCTTGTACAATATCAACTTGAGATTTTTTAGGAGATAGGAAAATAACCGCATCAAGATTAGGCACGTCAATTCCTTCTGTTAAGAAACGAACATTTGATAATAATCTAGCTTCATTATCAGCTATATCACTAGCTAACCAATCAAGTTCTGTTTTCTTTTGAAGCGCATTAAGTCCACCATCAACATGATGAACATCAACAGTAAAACTATCTTCAGCTTGTGCGCCAAGATAATCATTAATTACATAGTTGAATTCTTTAGCAATCTGTTTAGAATGTGCAATAGTATCAGTAAAAGCAATGGCACGTTTCATAGGGGCTCCATCAATTTCTCCGGTAATACCATTTCTTTTAACCATAGCATTCCAGACACCGATAATTTTACCAATATCAGATGTTTTTAGCTCACTTGTACTAGACGCCATCACTTTTTGCATTTCTTTATTAACAAAGGTTTCACTAACAGCTAATACAGAAACTTTATAGTCAGTCAAATAGCCACGAGAAACAGCATCCCCAAATCCTAAACGAAAAATTTCTGTTCCATATTTAGTTTCATCATCCATCGATGAGATAACCATACTATTATCATCAGCTTTTTTCTTAGCTTCAGGGCCATAAACTTTTGGTGTGGCAGTTTGATACAAGCGTAGTTTACCTTTGACAATATCATTATCATGTACCTTAGTAAATACACTAGCATCGCCCATTTGACTTGCTCCAGTTGTTCTATGTGCTTCATCAGAAATAATTAGATCAAATTCAGGATACCCTTGCTTCTGTGCTTTAGAAATGACATCAATTGATTGATATGTCGAAAAAACAACTGTCATTGTTTTTTGTGATTGTTTTTTAATATTAACATAATTCGCCATAAGTTCGTCTACATTAGTTGTAGCAGGAAAACCTATATCTTTCGCACTTAAATCATCTTCTCCTGATTTCTTCTTTGTTGCTTTTCTATCAGAAACAACAGAAAAAGAAATCATTGATAAGTCACCAGATTTATCAGAATTCCAGTTAAAGAGTGTTTGTGAGAGGAGTTGAATACTAGGTACTAAATACAGTATGTTATAGGTACCCCCCCCCACTTTCATTCATTAATGCTTCAGCTATCTTTAAACTAGTAAACGTCTTACCAGTTCCAGGAGCCATTATTAATTTTCCACGACTATGATCTTTAAAATAAGCCAAAGCATTAGAGATAGCTTCTTTTTGATAATCACGTAATTTTTTAGCTTTATATGTTAAATCTTTCTTGTAAGAATCAAAATCAAATAGTTGCCAATCAAAGTTAGCATTTTGTAATTGAGATAACCCTATAATTGCAATATCTTTTGATAATTCTTCTGTTGCCTTTTTTGCATTTTTATTCCAATCATCAGTAGATGAAATAATCATTCCATCTGTATAATATTCTTTTCCAGTTTCGGCAATAAAAGAATTAATTGTATCTTTGCCTACTTTTCCTTTATAATACTTGGCTTGAACAGCAGTTAACTTTCCTGTTACTCGATCTTGGGCAACAATGTCAACTCCAGTATCTTGTTTTGAAATTTGAAATTCATCAGGGACCTCATTTAACATCCAGACATTACTGTATTTATTTTTAAATGCCGGTTCATTTTTTAAGTAAGCCACAGCTAACTTCTCAAAAGCTGTACCTCTGTCCCTTTGATTGGTTAACTGATCATCTATTTGATTAACCAATTCATTAAATGTACTCATACCTAACACCTCTCACAATATAGATAAGATTTTTACATATGTAATAAACCTCCAATATAACATTATACTTTAAAATAACTTAATACAAAAAATAATTTTGCACTAGATTCTACTGTTATCTCGCTACGTCTATAATAGTCTTTCCATTAGCGTGGCCAGTTGCTACATAATCACAAGCTGCTTGTAGATCACTAAAGGCGAATTCTTTATCAAATCTAACTTTTTATCTGCAACTAATTTACCTAATTTTTGCAGCTGTTTTCCGTCTAAATGCATGAATAAAAATTCATAATCTGCTTTAACTATTTGACTAGCTCTTCTTAATTTTATGACTCCCTAATTTAAACAACTTTTACCAAATTATGTTCAGACTATAGACTCTAACAAATTTTTAGACGAAAGCACAAAAAATAGCCTAAAACCCCTGTTTTTCATAACATGATTTTAAGCTATCTTTATAATTATTGTATCTAGCATTTAAGTCTAATTAAAAGCAATAATCAACTTCTAATCAACTAAAAATAATCTTAATCCTCAAAATATATTCCATAATGCAATTTACATCGCGGATTAAACCCATGATGACAATTAGGACATGCTCCACTTGCATATTCATCAAAAGTTAACAACTGATGGCATACCCCACACATTACAGGATAATCTTCTTTATTGCTTGCTACAAATTTATGATCCTCTAAACTATCATGGCATTGATAACAAGCATAGTATTCGTTGCATCGACTACACTTCAAGGCTGCAATATCTACATCTTTGTGGTAATGTTTGCAGCGTCCGGCAGCATCTAGGTCAATACCCTTAATCAAGTTTTGCACCATCGCCACCAGCTTTCCGTTTCAATCTTTCGCTCTCTAGCACTCCATCAATTACATCTTGAATACTAATCTGGCTCATCTCTAACTCTGCAGCATTCTGCACTCTCTGATATACATTATTCAATGTATCTTGTATATTGGCACCTACCACACAATTAGGATTAGTCTTAGGATCAACATGCAGTAGACTGGCAGTTGATGTAATTGCACGATAAACATCTAAAACAGAAATTTCACTTGCTGGTTTTGCTAAACTTGCTTTAGCTACCCCTGGCTGATTATTCAACAGCCCTGCTTTTTTTAATTTCGACATTAAATTTCTCACAACACTAGCATTTGCTTCAATACTTGCCGCAATTCTAGCACTGCTCAGATCACCATTTCTGTATATATCAACATATGTCAAAATATGAATTGCATCGCTTAGTTTATATGAATGTTTCATCGCTATACCTCTCAAATCTAACTTTCTTCATTTTAACAAAGGTATAGTTAATACTCAACAAATTAACGACCAATGACTTCTTTAATTGCTTCAGGTAAAGCCTTCAATTCATGACCTAATACATCTTCTAAGTCAGAAGTTTCTTCTGTAAGTTCACCTTGCTTGATTAAATCTTGAATCATCAAAATGAAACCAATTGTATTTTCATCTAAACCAGCTTTTTCTAAACCTGTCTTGTAGTCGTCACTAGCAACATTTGTTACTGCGATTTCCTTACCATAGACTTCGCCGACTGCCTTAGCTAAATCTTCATAACTTCTGCTGGCACCAGCAAATTCATAGACATCTTTTGTTGTATCGCTAACAAGTACCTTCACTGCACCTTCTGCATATTCACGTTCTAATGACCAGCCTACTTTGCCATTACCGGCAGCATAAACAATATCTTCCCCATTTAAGAAACCAACTTCATTTTCTAAATACCAGTTATTACGCAAGAATGAATGTTTAATACCACTTTCTACAATTAATTTTTCAGTTGCAGTGTGATCACTAGCTAATGCAGACTTAGCTTGATCAGCATGTGGGAAACTTGTATATGCCACAAATTTTACTTTTGCTTCTTTCAAAGCATCTACTACATTTCTATGTTGTTCTAGACGGGAAATTTTACCACCCGGTTGAGACGAAATAAATAATACCTTATCTAGTCCTTCAAAAGCTGAAACTAAACTATTCTTATCATCATAATCACCTTGACGAACTTCAATATCATCAGGAAGTAATTGCTTAGCTTTTTCTAAGTTACGTGCAATTGCGACAACATTGTCTGCTCCTACTAAACCCACTAATTCCTTAACTGCAACTTGACCAAAATGACCTGTTGCTGCTGTAATACCATATTTCATAATATCTCTCCTAACATGTTGTTTTATAATTAACAACTATAATATACTACCATGTTGTTTTAATGTCAACAACTAAAAATAAGAAGTTAATTACAACATTCGTCATAATCACTTCTTATTACATCTTATATACTTACTTGCTGGTACATCACAAAACCGGCAAGAATAATGATAACTACCGGTATTATTAATAATCTATATTCTCTTGGCAAAAGTTTCAGTAGATTATCTAACCTATTTTTTATACGCCAGTTTTTTCTACAAAAATAATACTTTCACCTAAAATTAATATCAATAATTCCCAGAAAAAAAGTTGGTATTTACTTCCGAAACTATCAGGACTGTTGTCACCAACAAAATGTGTTCCGACTACTTGGGGAGCTATCCTTAGATAGTAGAATATTTCTAATAATACAATTAAATACGAAGAACGCATTAAAAGTTTAAATTTTTCATAATTCCTTCACCAATATATAATCCGTTTGTATATCATCACCTAAAACAAAGTCATGTGATCCAACTTTTTCAAAACCAGATTTTCGATAGAATGCTTGAGCCTTTAAATTCTTTTCCCAAACACCTAACCAAACTTGCGATTTCTTTATTTTTTTCGCTACTGCTATAGCATGTTGCATCATTGATAGACCCATTTTTTGTCCTTGATATTTCTGTAACACATATATTCTTTGAATTTCCAATGCTTCAGGATAATCTGATTCTGTTTGTGCCGAACCGATATTTAACTTTAAGTATCCTGCAAGCTCATCATTGAAGTAGCAAAAATAATAAAATGATTCTGGATTTTCCACTTCAGCTTTTAACTTATCAAAAGCATATTCTTCACTAAGAAACTTCGCCAAATCTTCAGCAGTATTTTGACTACCAAATGTTTCAGTAAAAGTTTGCTTAGATATCGCTTGTAATGCTTCAATGTCTTCTACGCTATTGCTTATTTCTTTGATACTCATAGTAGTCTTCCTCCCTTAAGCTTGAAATCTTAATCCTTTAGGGAAAAAATTCTTTATAGTTCCATTAACTAATTTACCAAATGCAAAATTCTTTTCTTCACAACGTAGTAAATACCAACCGTTTTTTCTAGTATTGCCACTCAAAAAGATAGTATTACCAGCTACATACTCTGTCCATTGATCTTTGGTTAACTCAATTACATTTTCTTCAGCCACTTCTTGTACTGCTAAAGCCAAGGCATAGCTAGGTTCAAAGCGATTCTTCTTGAAAGTCCCCAACATCAAACCTGGTCGAACATATTTCAACTTATTTATATCTAACCAATTTTTATTGTAATAGTAAAGATAGTCGCCATTAATACGTAAATCTTGATCAGCAAAGTTCAATTCCTGACTTGAAAAATCGGCTACAAATTTGTGCCATAAGTCCAACTCATCAGTTGAAATAGTTTTACTTTTCTTTTTCTTCTTAGACTTCTTTTTAGCTACGCTTGCAGCTTCACCATTAAATTTTAACTTAGCTAAAAATTGTCCCTCGCCCTCAAAATGATGTGGCATTAAACGAATTGTCTTTGTTAAGTCTTCATTGCCATCTGCAAATTCTGGGCGACCACTATCCATGCCATCATATTTAGTAATTGGTTCTAAAGTTAAATCATAGTTTTCTAGTAACCAAGCTACAATTTGCTCGTCTTCTTCTGGAGCAAATGTACAAGTTGAGTAAACTAACTCTCCCCCTGTTTTGAGCATTTTCATCGCTTCTTCTAAAATTAATTTTTGGCGATGAGCACATTCAGCAGGATAGTCCTTGTGCCAATACTTAACTGCACTATGATCCTTACGAAACATTCCCTCACCAGAACAAGGGGCATCAACTACAATCTTATCAAAATATCCCTTGAATACTTTTGCAAGGTTATCTGGCGATTCATTGGTGATAATTACATTCTTGGCACCTATACGTTCCATGTTTTCTGCCAGGATTTTAGCACGTTTAGTATTAATTTCATTACTTACCAATAACCCTTGATTATTGAGTTGTTCAGCAAGTTGCGTAGATTTTCCTCCAGGTGCTGCACACAAATCCAACACCTTATCCCCTGGTTGTGCATTAGCTACCGCTGCTACATACATCGCACTTAAATCTTGACTATACACATAGCCTGCTTGATGTTCAAGTGAACGTCCACTTACTTTACCAATAAATCCATCTTGAGCGAAAGGAACACTAGCAGTTAAATCATAATCTACATCTTTATAATGACGTTTTAAAGGATTTAAACGAAAACCTATCACACTTTTTTCATCCAAACTAGCCAAAAAATCTTCAGCTTCATCTCCTAATAAATTTTGATATTTCTCAATAAAATCTTTAGGTAAATCCATTCTCTAATCTATTCCTTTACTTGTTTTTTTATCCTATCATAAATTGTTAAGTAACAAACGATACTTCCCGTTATTAACATTAAGGAGTTAAAAATGATAGTTCCAGTATAACTATATAGCGTAAAATATATTAAGCCTAAAATTGTCCCTGCACTCATTCCTACAAGTGCTAAAATTGTAAAGACTTGCCATTCTTGGAAAGTGGCACGATTAACCGTTGCACGTTTGATAACATATCTTCTCTTGTAAGATACACCCCATAAAATTGCTTCTGCCAAGAAAGCTACAAAAATAAACAATAGCGCAACTAATTTACGAACTAAGGAAGTTAACCATACACCCTTAGGAATACCCAATAAGTTAGTAAACATTGTCTTAACTTCTTTGGCACCTAAGACATGTTTAATAACTTTTGCATCTAAAGGTTTTTCAGAATCTATCACAATTCGATAATCGTTACTTGTTAAAGTCTTTAAAGTTGAAATTGCACCTGAAATAAAAATCTGATCATCTAAACTTGAAGAGCTTCGTTTTTCTCCCATAACTCCTAATACTGGCAAATAACCTGAGTTTATTTTTAAATAATCTTGATCTTTAGGTTTGTATAGTTTTTTAGCAATATTCTTTCCTACTAAAGCTACTGTAACTTCTGAATTAAAGTCATTATCAGCAAAAAAGCTGCCAGAAACCATTGGTGTAGTGCTGTAATCACCTTTTCCAAAGAAATAAGTTAGATTACTATTCTTCTTATCTTGATAATGAACTTGAACATCATCAATTTTGCTAGAGTTAGAAATCTTATTATTAATATCTTCCAAAGAAGTTGTTCCTTTCATC
The DNA here is from genome assembly GCF_024436335.1 of Ligilactobacillus sp. MP3. Classification (NCBI taxonomy): domain Bacteria; kingdom Bacillati; phylum Bacillota; class Bacilli; order Lactobacillales; family Lactobacillaceae; genus Ligilactobacillus; species Ligilactobacillus sp. MP3. The sequence continues at coordinate 276,648 of NZ_JANFQI010000001.1, read as the reverse complement.
ACTACTTCATAGGCGTTTTGTGAAAGGTTATGATTGTTCAATTGATTAACAATATCGCGTTCTTGAATCTTAAAGAACACCCAAACACTACAAAAAGCTAATAAGCAGACATATAAAATGATCAACAACTTATTTCTAAATATTCTCATATTCCTGCTTACCTCTTACCAACAAACTTTTGATAATATTGATCAAATTTATTTGCCATTTCTAAAGTTGTTTCTTGGCTGACTTTATGACCCGCATTCTCCGTTGTGGTTAAAGTAACATTTTCTGTATAACTTTTACCTATGTTTTCGCGATAAAAGTCCACCGTATCTTGGTAAGGTACCATTTTATCTGCTGTACCATGCCAAAAGTGAAGCGGACGACTAGCTAATTTTTCTAAATTCAAGGATAAATCAAATGGTTCTAAAGCTGAAATTTGCTTATCAACTTCAGTATCAGGCATTCCTTTAACTTGTGTAGCCGCATCAGCAACTAATTTCTTCGCAAATTTAACTGGTTTAGGACTACCCATTAAGCAAACTCCTGCATTTATCCATGGATATGTTGTCATTAAAGCGTTAGTCGTTATCCCGCCCATTGATAAACCACTAACTCCTACAAAACCATCTTTAATTCCAACATTTTCACGATAGTAATCAACCAAAGTTGGAAATTCCTTAACTGAATTTAAGACAATTTTCCAAAATTCAAGAACATACCCTTTTACATCGCCCTCTTGACGATCTCCATGATATAAAGCATCTGGTAAAATTACTCTAAATCCTTTTTTAGCAATCTCATAACCTTGAGTTAAAACTCTTTCTTTACATCCAGTCCAACCATGATAGAAAAAGACAAGTGGTAATTCTTCACCTAATTTCTCACTATCGCAAATTTCTAGGATTGGTAAATCATTAATTTCTTTTGTAATAATAGAAATCATGAACTCCGCCTCTTTTCTTACTATATAATGAATTAATTATACAACGAACTCTTTACTTCTCTCTAGTATTTCTAACAGCTTTATGTTAAATTTAAAACGTTACTGTTTTTATTACAGGTAAAAATTAAGATTAAGGACGTGAATAATTTGGAAAGAAAGTTAATTGCGATTGACTTAGACGGAACAACTTTAAATAACGAATCTAAAATTTCATCATATACTAAAGAAGTTTTACAAAAAGCTGCCCAAGCTGGCCATATCGTTTCAATCGTGACTGGTCGTCCTAATCGTATTTCTGAAAACTTTTACGATGAATTGAATATTCCTACTCCGATGATTAATTTCAACGGTGCTTTAGGACATATTCCACATAAAAATTGGGATAAAGAATACATTGAAACTTTTTCTAAAGATATCGCACTTGATTTAGTAGCTGAAAAAGAAAAACTTGGAATCAAGATTGTCGCTGCTGAAAGTAAAAATTATGCTTTAGCTGATCAACCTAATAATATTATTCCAGATTTCTTCCCAGCAACTTTGAAAGCAAATGAAGTCTTAAATGCCATTAACTTGCAAAAAGATCCTTCTGCGATGACTATGTTAGTTGATGAACACAAATTACCTAATATTGTTGAAACCTTAAAAGCTAACTTTGGCGATAAGATTACAGTTGGTGTTTGGGGTGGTAAGAATCCGATTCTTGAACTTTCCCCTAAAGGTGTCAATAAAGCTAAAGGTGTTGATTTCTTAGCTAAGACATACAATATTGATAAAAAGAATATCATTGCTTTTGGCGATGAACATAATGATGCTTCTATGATTGACTATGCTGGTTGGGGTGTCGTTATGCAAAATGGAACTGATAAGCTAAAATCGCTTGCTAACGATATCACTGAATATGATAATGAACATGATGGCCTAGCAAGATATCTTGAAAATTACTTAAAATTAGCATAATGCAAAAAACGATTTCTATATTACTAGAAATCGTTTTTTCTTATCTATTTTCCCATTCTTCACGCAAAACACCGTATTTAACAGAATCATAATAAGTATTTTGCCAGTATCTGACTTTTCTTATTCGTCCTTCACATTTTAGACCCAGTCTATCAGCCAACTTCATCATACGCTGATTTCCAGACCAGGTTGTGAGTCCAATATGTGGTAGTGAAATTCGTTGAAATAATTCATCAATCCAAAGTTCCAGGGCCTGGCGTCCAATCCCTTGACCCCACTTCCGCTCATCATAAATCGCTAAACCAACTTCTAACCAACGTTTTAAATACCCATCATCATAATAAGCAGAAACTGAACCAACCATTTTACCATCAACATAGATTACCTTTCGCATATCACTTTCAAGATAATCAAGTTCCCCACCAGCTATCCAATCTTTTCTAGTTGGATAGTGATTATCAAAATACGGTCCGTTCCAATTTCGCCACTCTGCTTTAGGATCGGAAAAAGCTAACTTCCAAAATTCAAGTGAATGGTTCATATCTAACTTTTTTAGTTCAACTACCACCTTGCTCACTTCCTAGCTAATTAAAGAATTTCGTTGCGAATCATATCTTCATAACTTTCACGCTTTACAACTAAACGTGCTTTACCATCTTCAACAAAGACGATTGCTGGACGTGGATTGCGATTATAGTTACTTGCCATAACATAGCCATAAGCACCTGTTGAAAACATCACAATCACATCACCGGGTTCTGTCTTAGGAAAATCATAATCTTTAATCAAGATATCTCCAGATTCACAGAACTTACCTACAATTGAGGCATTTTGAGCGATTGGTGCATTAGGATCTTTAGCTAAAACAGCATCATATTCAGCACCATATAAGGCTGGGCGAATATTGTCACCCATACCACCATCAACTGCGACAAAACTTCCAACACCTTCAACATCTTTACGTGAACCAACTGTGTATAAACTTACACCAGCTTCACCAACAACTGAACGACCTGGTTCAATCCAGATAGCCGGCATTGGATAGTTTAATTCCTTACTCTTTTCTTTGACTGCTTCTACAATGATCTTAACAAAGTCTTTTACATCTAATGGGTCGTCTTGATCAGTATACCTAATTCCAAAACCACCACCAAGGTTAAGTACTTCAGCTGTAAAATCATATTTTTCCTTCCAAGCACTTAAGAAGTCCATCAATTTCTTAGCTGCTTCTACAAAACCAGCAGTTGCAAAGATTTGTGAACCAATATGACTGTGGACACCTAGTACTTTAAAACGAGGGTTAGCCAATGTTTTTTCTAATGCTTCACTTGCTTGTCCACTTTGTAAGTCAAAACCAAATTTAGATTTAGCTTGACCTGTTGAGATATATTCATGAGTTTCAGCATGGATACCTGGTGCTAAACGCAATAGGATATCAGCTGTCTTATTCTTTTCTGTAAGTACTTCATTTAATAAATCAATTTCATAAAAATTATCAACAATTATATAACCAACATTGCTATCAACTGCCATTTCTAATTCAGCACGGGATTTATTATTACCATGAAATTCCAACTCTTGTGGATCCATTCCACCTTTTAAAGCTGCATAAAGTTCTCCACCAGAAACAACATCGCTTCCAATACCACTCTTAGCCACCAAGTCATACATTGCTAAACTTGAAAAAGCTTTACTAGCATAAGAAATGTGATATTTAACATTTTCTTCTTCAAAACCTGCTTTAAACTTTGCAATTTGTTCTTTGATTTTAGCAACATCATAAACAATTGTAGGTGTGCCAAATTTTTTAGCTAGTTCTAAAGAGTCAAGTCCCCCAATTGTGTAATGTCCTTCACTATTTACTGGAATTTCTCTTTTCATAATTATAGTTAATTCCCCTTTCAACTAATTGCACAAGATGTATTTTTATTAATTCTAACATATTGATAATCTTTTTCCCACTTAATTTTAATGACAATAAAAAAAGACTAACTTTTAATAGTCAATCTCTTTTATAATTATTAATTATTTTTCTTCACTCTTTAGCACACCAGCTACACTATAGCGATTTTTCTTCATTTCATTTAAAACAACATGTACGTGTTCTGCTGGAGCACCTGTATTCTTAGTAACTGCATCTGTAACATCTTTTACTAAATTCTTTAATTGTTCTTCTGAACGACCTTCAATTAATTCAATATGTACTAATGGCATAATAGTCCCTCTTTTCTTAATTAACTAACTTAATTAAATCAAAAAAGCTATTACTTTTCAAATTATTTTTATCCATTCTTGCGATATGTTAGAATTAATACAGTAATAATATTTATACAAGGGGCGAAAATTGTGAAAATTCAAAAAAAATTATCTGCTTGTACTAGCATTTTAGTTGGGAAAAAAGCAATGGCCGACAATTCAACTATCATCGCTCGTAATGAAGATGCTAAAACTGCTTGGCCTAAACATCTTACTGTTCATGAGCATAAAGAATTCGAAGAAGAGCAAGTTTTTGTATCAAACGATAACAAGTTTACAATGCCACTTCCTAAGGTTAGATTCAGATACTCTGCTACTCCTGAATGGACTGATAAGTTTGGTTTATTCGAAGAAGATGGAATTAATGAATATGGTGTAGCAATGAGTGCTACTGAAAGTGCCTACTCCAATCCACGTGTACTTGGTGCTGATCCACTCGTTGAAAATGGTATTAGTGAAGAAGCAATGGTGACCGTTGTTCTTCCATATATTAAGTCTGCACGTGAGGGTGTTGCACGTCTAGGAAGCATTATTGAAAAATATGGTACTAGTGAAACAAACGGTGTCCTCTTCTCTGATGAAGATGAAGTTTGGTACTTTGAAAGTGGTAGTGGTCATCATTGGGTTGCACAACGTATTCCAGATGATTGCTATGCAGTAGTAGCTAATCAATTAGCTATCCAAAAAGTCGATCTTGACGATCCTGATAATTTCATGTATTCCAAGGGTATTGTACAATTTGTATACCAAAATCATTTTGAAGTTGATTTTGATAATTTTAACTTCCGTAATGTCTTTGGTACACATGAATATAGCGATGAAATTTATAGCACTCCTCGTGTATGGTACGGTCAAAAATACCTTTCTGGTGATAATGATCAAGATCCAATGAGTGAAGAATTACCTTTCATCCGTAAAGCTAATCGTTTACTCCATTTAGATGATATTGCCTATGTATTAGGTTCTCACTACCAAAATACACCATATGATCCATTAAACAATGATAATGCTGATGGTCATAAGTTCCGTCCTATTAGTTTGGCTGCCACTCAAGAATCACATATTCTACAAATCAGAAGTGGTATGCCTGTTGATGTACGTGGTATTCAATGGTTAGCAATGGGTGTAACTGCTCAAAGTTCTTATATTCCATTCTATCCTGCAGCTACTGATGTCCACCCTGCATACAAAGTTGGTAGTGAAACTTATGATGACAAATCTGCTTATTGGGTATATAAATTAGCTGGCGTCCTAGTTGATGCACATTACAAAGAATTTGGCAAAATGCTAAAAGATACTCAAAAAGAAGTTGCAATCTTACTTAACAATAAAGTTCATGAAATTGACGCTAAAGCTCTTACGCTTTCTGGTCAAGAACTAAGAGATTATCTAACAACAGAAAGTATTGCTTGCCAACAAATTGGTCTTGATAAATACAATGAGTTGATAGCTAAACTAATTACAGCTTCAACCGCCCTATCTCCATTATCATTTAAAGTTGATGTCAATCTTTAATGAGGTCATATTATGGAATATAATTTTGAAAACAAATTTGTTGAAACTGATGAAACAATTATCTTTTTCGACAATTATATTAATGTTGATAGTCCTAAAGAGAAATTTGTAATTATTAGTCACTTATCAGCTGATAACTTAGCTTATTTGCAGCAAGCAACTTTACCCGCAAAAACATTTGTATCTCAAAATTTATTTTTACTATTACAAAAATTAACTAAATTTGAACTAATAGCTAATTTAAATTTAGATCTAAAGGTTCTTCCTTATGGATTCGCTGTGCCCGTTGCTGATTTGAAAATTACTGCACTCAATAACGATGATGGTTTATGGGGATCAATAGCTCTCTATTTGGAACATGATCATCAAAAATTAGGCTATGTTGCTAAATTTGATATTCATGGAATCCACAAAAAACGTATTAAAGCTTGGAAAAAGTTCTTTTCTCAACAAAAATTAGACTACTTGATTTTAGGTTATCAAGATCGCGATGATAGTGATAATTATCTCTCTAAAACTGGCCAGTTAAAAAATATTGAGAAAACTTTAGAACAAGCAGATAGTACTCAAATTTATTTGGAAATGACTCCTTTTGATCCTGAACAATTGGTAAAAATTGACGATTTAGCACATCGTCTAGATTATCAAATTAAGTGGCTACCTGGCTATGCTGAGTTAATTTCTTATTTCAAACAACTTGACTTTAAGGAAAGTTCTTCTTCTACAATGGATAAAATTTTAATCCAACGTGAATTTCAACCGTATACTTCTGCAGATCTAGTCATTAGTTCTCCATTATTAACAAAAGATGGTAAGATTGATTTCACGAAAAATTTTGCTTATCCAACTGAAGCTGAGCTAAAAGAAATTTTGAAATATGTCGCAGCTAAACAAGTATATTTTGTTTAATGCTTTAAACTAGACTGAGAATTTTCTCGGTCTTTTTTATTATTTTATGCTATGATTAATCGTGGTGATTAAATGGAAAAAGCAGTTTCATTAAACTTTATTTCAGTTCCAAGTGATCAATTACAACTAGCAAATGTAGGACGCTCAGATACGTTGAGTGGACATAAGTATGGACCAGCAGTTAGACCATATTACCTTATCCACTACATCTTAGCTGGTTCTGGAACATTTAAAACTGATCAATCAATCTACAAATTACATGCCGGACAAGGTTTTCTAATTGAACCAGGACAAGAAACAACCTATATTGCCGATAAAAATACACCTTGGTCTTATGTATGGGTTGGCTTTTCTGGTAATTTTGCTGATCAACTTATGCAGCGAATTCCACTAAATCAACGTGAACCAATTTTCAGTTTAAATGATCCCAAACGTTTAATTGAGTTAGTTAATTTATTGTTATTAAAGTCAGTTAATTCAACAACAAAGAAATTACTCAATCTTAGTTATTTGCTGGAATTTTTGAGTATTATTTCCAATGCTACAATTATATCTCGTGAGTCAACCACTTCTATTTCTGATGTTTATGTTGAGAAAGCTATTTCTTTAATTAATAAAAACTTTCCTAACATCTCAGCTGCTTCATTGGCACAAATGATCGGACTAGATAGAAGTTATCTGGGTAAGAGATTTAAGAAAGTAACAGGAATGACACTTCAAACCTATTTGAAAAATTATAAAATTACACAAGCACGACATTTAATTGAATCAACAAATCTTTCTTTGCTTGAAATTTCTCAAAGATGTGGCTACCAGCGAGTTGACTCCCTGGCAAGAACTTTTAAAGCTACCTATGGTTTAACACCTAGTGACTTTAGACTACAACAAAAAGAGCTTCTAACATTATGATTTTCATTAATGCTAGAAACTCTTTTTTACTATCTTAACAGTGGCTCAGAAACATGATTATTAAACCACTGAATCATAGGTCCCATAAAGAAAGCTGTAATTAAGGTTCCTATTCCTACAGTAGCCCCAAAAATTAAACCTATTGTTACGCAAAAACCATCTGTTATAATTCTATGATATTTAAAAGGTAGTGATCTATATTTATCTGCAAATATTAAAGCAATTGCGTCATATGCTGATACACCTAATGCTGCTGTAAAATATAGCGAAGCTGCTAAACACATTAATCCTAACCCTGACAGTAATAGTATAATTCGAATTAAATATGTTGGAGCTTTTACAAAACCATTCAAAAAAGCTAATGCATAGTCAGCTATTATTCCTGTTAACAGTAGATTAGCCAGTGTGGTGTAGCCAAGATAATTTCTTTTTAAGAAGATTACAACAAGCAATAAAATAGAAGTTACTATTAAGTAATAAAGTTCCATAACTACTGCCAAAAATATTGGCAATTCCCGTAACAAAGCAACTAAATGGATCCAAGCCTAAAGATGAATCTTGTAAAATTCCCACAGAACAACCACATAAAGTTGTTCCAGATATTGCCATTATGCGTTTTTTTGTCAGTCTAGTCACTTAATTCCCCACACCTTTCTAAAATAAATAGTTTACTATAAAAATCAGTTGTTTCTTGATTTTGACCAGCAGAGGCATCTGTTGTAACCAAACCTATATTAGCTAACTCGTCACCAGTAAAATTACCTAAGTATGAACCTAATTCTTCTTGGACATTATATAGAGTATCTGCTTCTAATCCTGGCAAGTATAATCGTCTGTATTCACAATTTACATCATTTAAAATCTTATAGTATCCCACTATTGCTTGTGATTTATCTTCAGATACAACCATCCAAGATACAATATTTCCTTCAAAAGGACTCTTTAAGCGATAAAAAGTGCCATATTGGAATATACTACGATATTTTTTCATAAGTTCGATTTGTTTCTTAATACTTGCTAACTCTATTGAACTTAATTTATCTAAATCAAGTTCATATCCAAAAGCTCCAAAGAAGGCAACATCTCCCCTTATCTTCAATGGTGTATTTCGTCCGAGTTGTTCATTAGGTGAAGCTGAAACATGTGCTCCCATCATACTTTGCGGATATCCAAAACTCGTTCCATACTGAATTTTTAAACGCTCAATTGCATCGCTATCATCACTCGTCCAAGCTTGTGGAGCATAATATAACATTCCAGCATCAAATCTCCCACCACCACTTGCACAAGATTCAAATAGAATTTTGGGATAGCGTTCAATTAAACGTTCATATAAATTATAGACACCTAAAATGTAGCGATGTATGATTTCTCCTTGTTGTTCTGGAGGATAAGCTATTGAATAACATTCAGTAATATTACGATTCATATCCCATTTAATATAATCTATTTCATCTTCATCTAAAATCTTAACTAACTGCTCATAAATATTATCAACTACTTCTTTCCTTGAAAAATCTAAAACGTATTGTTTTCTACCATGTGAAGCGTGTCGTTTAGGTGTTTCAATAATGTAGTCTGGGTGTTTTCGATAGAGATCACTATCTTTATTGACCATTTCCGGCTCAAGCCATAAACCAAACATCATTCCCAAGTCATGAATTTTCCTTGATAAACCTGAAATTCCATTTTTTAATCGATTTCGATTAACGTACCAATCACCTAAACCTGCTGTTTCTTTTGTTCTCTCTCCAAACCAACCATCATCTAATACAAATAATTCAATTCCCAATTCTTTTGCCTTCTTTGCGATTGATAATAGCTTTTCTTCAGTAAAATCAAAATAAGTAGCTTCCCAATTATTAATCAAAATTGGACGTTCTTTATCTCTCCAATATCCTCGAGCTAACCTCGTCGTATACAATTTTTGGAAAGTCTGGCTAAGTTGGTTTAATCCTTCGCTAGTATAAGCTAAAATTGCTTCTGGTGTTTGGAATGTTTCATTTGGCTTTAAACACCAACTGAACTGGAATGGATCTATTCCAATTTGTAAACGAGTTACTGAATATTCATCTACTTCTGCTTGGGCTAAAAAGTTACCACTATATACAAAACTAACCCCTAAAGCTTCACCTTGTTCTTCTGTCGTAAATGGTCTTTTTAGGATAACAAAAGGATTCTGCATATGACTTGAAGCACCTCTAGCACTATTTATTGCTTGAATTCCTGGACGTAAAGGTGTCTTATGTAAGTGTCTTTCTCGACCCCAAGCACCTGAAAATTGTAACCATTCATAATTAGCATCGGGCAAATCTAAATTTAAACTTAGTGCTGTTTTTAATTGATATTTCTGATCGCTATCATTACTAAACTTCACACTTCTAGCAATTGCAGCACTATTTTCAAAAATAGTATATTGTAAGCACAATGTAACTTTAATTAATTCATCATACAAATTTATTTCAAGTGTAGTTGCTTCACTTTCATTTTCTACATAAGTTGCTGGCAACCCCGTTAATTTTCTCTTTCCAGCATAAATTTTATGAGAAACATATTTAAAATCAGTAATTCGACTGCCATTAGGTTGTTTTATATCAAGTGCTGGACGTCGTTGATCTGTCGTACCATAAGCTGGATATTCTTGTTTTACGTTTCCTAATGAAAATGAATAGTCATCATCAAAAACATAGGAAGTAACTGGTCGATATGTATTCTCTACTAAATAGTCATGATTTTTTCTATTAGGAATACGCTTTCCAAAATATAATTGTCCTAGCTGTTCATTAGCTAAAATTTTAATTAAGTAACTAATTTTGTTATTATACAAGTGAAACTCTCTGCTTTGTTCGTTATATGTAATTGGCATACTAATTTCCTCCTGACTTATATCTTCTAACCACTTTAAATATAACGAATCTTACATCTAAATGTTCCGCTATTTGCGACTTAGAAACTGCAAAAAGCGTACTCATTTCATTGCTCAAAATTCATTTTTATAATAAAAACACCTCATAACTGTCAGTTTTACCTAACAATTATGAGGTACTAAATTATAATTTCATGAATAAGATTGGATAAGGCTTCCCTTGCTCATCTATTTCAGATCTTTCATACACCTTAAATTCCATGTGCTCATAGAAAATTTGCTTGTAAATTTTATTCATTAGCAACTAAATTCTTCTACATTTTTTCTTTGTTTACTCATTACTTCCTTCAGTCAGCATTCTATATCTTGTAAGTGAGATTGGAGTATCTAACTTAAGATCGTATGAAACGATGGGTGTATTTACTAACTTACCTTTTTTATCTATTTTTCTGTATTCTTGTCTCAAAGAATTGCTTATTACTTTACTTGTTCCTAAGTAAACAAACTCATCATCATCTTCAGCATCTGATCTCTTTACGAAAAGTAAATATGTTAATTTGGGGTTCCCTTCACTAACTCCAGCAAACATCTTTAATGTTTCACCTTGTCCTAATTTCCTTCCATTTTTTGTATAACAATGAATTTTGCTATTAGATATAAATCTATCTTCATACTTAATAGAATCATCTATATCATTACTCTTCACATAAGTTACAAAGATTGGACAATACCCATTTTCAATGAAATATCCCCCTATACTTTGAGCTGGTATTTTTCTCTGCCAATTCAATAATCTGTTAACATCTGATCTAGTATATCTTTTTTCTATCGTAAAGATATTTTCCTTATCATATTTACGAGCATTTAATAACCCAGCCTTGATAACATCTACAAAGAGATTTTTAAAGCCATGATTATTTTCCAATGATTTAGAGATTTCTTTATTGAAACGATATTCTTTATTATTACTGATTTCAATTAATGCTTGCCCACCTAATTTAGCGAATTCTGTTTTATTTTTCTCTTTATCGTTCTTCTCATCATAACTTTTAGGTTTGTAATACTCTAGAGTTAGAATTCTTTCCACACTATTCAATACATCATCATTACAGTAACTTCCATTATCAACTACTAGTTTTTCCAACTCTGATCTAGAACTCACACCATTGTCTAAAAGTTTTTGCAATAACAATAATTCGTGTATTCTTTTTCCACTTAAAAATTCTGATGTAATAAAAGTAAGGGTCTTATCTAAATAATCATTTTCCCATGAATAAGCAGCGTCTTTATCAACCTTAAGAAGAAAATCATTATAATTACCTTTTTTATTCAAAATAGACAAAATAGCTTGTGAAGCAACCATGTTATTCTTTATAAAATCGGCTATCAATGGTGTTTTATTCAAACGTCTCTTTAATTCTTGATAATCCTTTTTTATCTCTAAAGTAAAGAGATTTTTCTTTCCTCTCAACTGTTTCAAAATTCGCTTTTTGGCAACTAATTCAAAATTAATTGTCGATAAACCTTCTATTTGTCCAGTTTCAACGTGTTCTCTAATGCCTTCACGTGTCCTAGATTGGTCACCTGTCAGCGCTACTGGTATCAAATAATTATTCTTGTAGTTACCAATGAAATCTATAACCGTTAAATATTCTTTTCCTTGAGCTTTTCTTAAACCTCGACCTAATTGTTGAACAAATACTATTACAGATTCTGTTTTTCTCATCATAATTACCTGATTTATAAAAGGAATATCTATCCCTTCATTAAAAATATCTACTGTAACTAGATATGTTAATTCTCCATTTTTTAGTTTTTCAATAGCTTGTTCACGTTGTTCTTGACTATCTTCACCACTTAACATTTGTGATGGATATCCATTTTTGGTTAGTAACTTAGCAATTTCATCTGCTTCTTCTTTTCTACTAACGAAAACTAAGCCATGTAGTACATCGCCATCATAGCCATAATACTTGCTTTGTTCCACAACATATTTTACTCGTTCTTCACTAACTAGATATTTCAAATTAGTATTATCATCAATAACTTCGCCGTTATATGTATAATCAGATACACCTATATAGTGAAAGGGTACTAACATTTCTTCTTCCAATGCTTCTTGTAATCTAATCTCATAAGGAACATTATAGTCAAATAATTCATAAATATTCTTATCATCACTTCGTTCAGGTGTGGCTGTCATTCCTAACAAGAAATCTGGAGTAAAATAGTCTAGTAATTTCCCATATATTTTACTTCCAACATGGTGAGCTTCATCAATTAAAATATAATCAAATTCATCTCTTTTAAACTGGTTCAAATTTTCAGCTTTACTCAAAGTTTGAACTGTTGCAAATAAATATTTTGCATCAGTATTTTTAGTATTTCCAGATAATATTCCATAATTTGTCTTTTTATCTCCACCTAGTACTTTATGGAAACTATCTAAGGATTTCTTTAGTATTTGTTCTCTATGAGCTACAAATAAAAAGCGTTTAGGGTTATAATTTTTTACATCTAACGCAGCTAAATATGTTTTCCCAGTTCCTGTTGCAGAGATGATCAGACCTTTTGTTTCTCTCAAAAGTCTTAGTTTTTGTAGATTTTTCAATGCCTCTTTTTGCATCTTATTTGGTTTAATTATAGAGTAATTACTGTTATCTTCATCTACCGATTGAGAAACAACTTTTATCGCAGGTTTATTTTGAATCTTGTATTTTTTCTCATACTCATCAATCCACTCAGGAGATAATTTGCTAGCTCCTTTCCATTGTTCCTCTATTTCTGAAGCTATGTCTTCTGTGAGTTTTCCGTTATTATGAGAAGTAAAAAGTAAATTCCATTCCTTATTTACTTTTAAAGCACCAGCAGTAAAATTAGAACTTCCCACTAGCGCAGACTGATAACCTTCATGTTGAAATAGATAGCCTTTCGCATGAAATTTACCATGATTCTGTTCATAGACTCTTATTTCAACATTTGGTAGCTTTAATAATTCTCTAAACATCTGAGGTTTATTAAAGTATAGATATGTAGATGTCAATATTCTTCCTTGAACATTCAGATCTTTCAAAACTGTCTTTAAAGAATTAAGAATACCACTCTCAATAAAAGCCACCGCAAATGTAAAAGATTTACAATGTTGAACTTCATCCAAGATACGATTATACATTGTTTCATCTTTGGTATTAGCAATTAATTTGGCAGCATATTCATCATTTTGTTCAAATGTATTTTTGTCCAAAAAAGAATTCAAAATTGCATTCTTTATTTTTTGGTTAGTCGACTACATCGAATTTTACCCCATTTAAATTTATTTTACTTATTACTTTAGCAGCAGGAATATCTGCTGGAGCCCAAGTTAATTTTGAAACTTCTGCCGGATCAATCCATTTTACCTCACTATGGGCAATTAAATCGAAATTCTTTGACAAAAATTTAGCATAATAAACTGTCAAATGTACTGTTCCAAATTCATATTCATAGCTTGCTGTTTCGGTAACTTTTTCTCCTACAATAATCTCATCATTAAACTCTTCTTTTAACTCACGCTTAAGACTTTCTTGCGGTAGCTCACCTTGTTCAATTTTGCCACCAGGAAATTCCCATAAATCTCCTAATATACGATCACTATTTCTCTTAGTAACTAATAATTTACCATCTTCTATTAGCGCAGCTCCAACAACATAAATATTCTTCATAAACTTTCTCCTAATCCAATTATTAATCTATTCTAAGAATACCAGCTTTATTTTAAAAAGTTAATACTAGGATTAATTTTTGCTCTCTACCATTAGTTACCATACATATACATTACAAAAATAAAAAATTCGACTCTCAATCTTGCATTCACAAAACTAAGAGTCGAATTTATATTTTCATTTAGAAACTATTTTCTTGTTTCTTTCTGTTACTTATTCAAATTCTTTAAAATTATGTACTTCTTTAGGACTTATATAATCTTGGGGTACTTGCCAGAAAAAACCTTGTTGTAGCTTAATATTATGGCACAGCATTTCCTTAGCTGCAACATCATCTTCAATACCTTCAATTACTAATTCAACATTATTGGCCTTAGCAAAATTTATCCAAGACATAATGAAGAAATTTTTCGTCTTCGAGTCTGTGCTATCGTCATTAAAAATCAACAAGGATAACTTAACCCTATCAATACCTTTGATATTTTCTTGAACAACTTTAAAACTATATTGTCCAGAACTAATATCATCTAAAGCTACACGATAGCCTAAATCTTTTATATGCTTAACTGTATCAATTAAACCCTTTTTCAAGTTTAATTCTTGCGATACACGCTCTGTAATTTCAATTGTAATTTGCTGGTTGTACTCAACCATTTTATCCAAAAAATCCCAGGTTGATTGATACAAAAATTGATGTGGATCAATATTTATATCTACTCTAACTTTTTTGTCTGTTAAAACTTTCTTTATTTCAAGAGTAAACCATTCCCAAAACATTTGATTACAACTTTCATTATTTACAATCTTTTCAAATATTGCAGCAGGGAAACTCTTCTTGTCCTTCGACCGCAACAATACCTCGTAATCAGATATTTCAAATGTATCTTCATTAACTATTCTGACTATAGGTTGAAATGCTAAAGTTAGATTATCCGGTGCTATGTTTAAAGTAGAATTCATTCCATCTCCCCCCTCTAGTCAAATCTAATCCCACTATCTAAATTATATACTTATATTATCATTATGTAAATAATTTCAATATACAATTCAACTTATATAACTAAACGTCGTATTGAAGTACATGCTGAGCAGAGTCAATAAATTGGCTGACACTCTTTATCTTATCTTCATTGTATTCAACAACTCCAATAGATATTTGAATATCATACTTTCCTAATTCCTTATCTTCACGCAGTAAAGTAGTTACTCTTTGCTTAATTCTATCCATCGCTACCATCGCTCCATCATAATCCGCGAATAATAGAACTCCCCATTGAGGTACACCACCTACACCATCAATACTGTAAACAATGTCATTATTTCTAAAACTCTCAGATAAAATATCTGATAATCTTTTGATCAAATGATGTTGTTGTTCTTCAGTTAAAATATTCATAATTTGATGGAAGTAACGAATTGAAATTATTCCCGTTGAAACAGGAATATCAAAACGTTTATGAGTTTCAATAAATACTTCTGCGTCTTGACGATAAGATCTCATGGTACGCAAGTCTGTTTCACTATTATATCCCAGATTACGTGCATTACTTTCTCTAAGACTTAGATTTTCTTCTTGTAGTTTTTGAAGATTTCGTGTTATAAAGCTTACTAATAATGACCAAATCAATGGTAAGAAAATCCAAACAATTAACCATAAATCTAGTTCTTTTCCTAAGACCACATCTGCATATAAAACATAACTTCCCTGAATAAAGACAAACAGTAAATTAAAGATTAATCCAGCTAATAGGCCGAGAAAATAAGTAATCAATACTAAGAAACAAGTAATTGCTAAGAAAACACAATTCAAAATCATCAAATTAGATGAAATTCCAACGAAAATAGCTGTCATGATTGAACAAACTAACAACGAGATAATATAAATATCAGTATTTAAACTATAATTCTTATTTCTTCTCATTATTTTTATCCTTTCTTAACAGATTATTTTTCCATAAAACCATAAAGATTGCTGCAGCTAGCAAAGCAACAAAGATTAAAGCAATTACTAAGTAAATGATCAACTTGGTATTTTTGTGAATTGTTTGCTTCAAAGATACCTTTTTATCTAAATCAGCTTTCTTCTTGAAACGATAATTATAAATATTATTATCATTATCCACCACAATTGCATCGCCACCATGTTCAACAATGGTCTTTTGATAATTAATTTGTGTTGATGCTAGATAAACGTCTTTAGATGTAATACCTGTTACAACTAACATACCTCTCTTATCATTGTAAGGAGAGCGCAATAATTGAGCTGTACCCATTGTCTTACCATAATCATATTCGATACTCAATTTTTCATTAGAGATAAAGCTTGTATATTTTTTATTATATTGGAAATAAAGTTTGTCATTTAAGTTCTTAATCATAGAATTTTGACTAGGTGTTCCCAATACGATTACATTACTGTTCTTTAATGTTTCATCATCAGGTTGTTGACTATAGAATTCAATTTTTCCAGTATTGCTCTTAGCATAGATACCAATCAAATTGAAAATATTAGATAATGCTTCAAAATCATTTGTTGTCATCTTTCTAGGCTTAACAACTGCTAAGTTACTATAAGTATTGTTTCTAATGAATAAACTTGGATAATTTGAAAATAGGATGTCGTTCTTTTCAATAGACTTAACAAAAATCTTTGAGTTAGTATTGATTGCTGCCCAAGGTGTTTCACTATTATCTGACTTAGTAATTTGACTTGGTTCTAAATCAAAAGCTACTCTGACAGAAAAACCACTACCTATTTTCATATTATTAGGAATATTGAAGGTTAGCTCATCATTATCAGCATTATCTTTAGTTAACTTATAGCTGCCAATGTTGCGGTTATTGATATATACAGTTGCTAAAGAGTTGTTAAAATTCAAGTTTTTTGAATACTTCAAACTCAATTTTACCTTACTACCATAGGAGTTGCTTTGACTAGCTGGTAAAGCAACAAAGAATGTTTCTTCGTGATGTCCACTTCCAGTTAAAGTTGCTCCTTGATTAGTCAATTGGTAACTGTCATCGTAATGTAAGCTTGACATATAAGTTGCTGTCTTAGAGCTTACATACTTAACTGGCTTTTTAGTTTCTGTCATCAATTCTGTATTAGCCATAAAACGAGTTGCTTTTTGCAACATTTCATCATCTAAAGCTGTTATTATCAATGTGTATTTATTCTTACTATACACTAATCTTAAACAACCACGATTTTTCAATTTATCTACCGAGAACTTACTCTTATAATTCTTAGGTAAATTATCATATTTAGCGATAATAACGCGATAATCCGCGTCCTTAACTCTACCATCATTGTATGGCAAGATTCTAACCTTGTCTGTATCTGTTGCGATTGTTCTAGTTACCCCTGTTAAAGCATAAGTTGCAGCTGACAATTCAGCATCACTAGGTTGTTGAGGAACTGCAATAACAGATTGTCCAAATGAAATAGTATCTGCCCCTGAAAAATGATTATAGAAAGACTTCAAATAATAATCTGGTTGCTTTAAATTATATTGGAAGTTAACATTTGACTCTTCATAAATTGTTAACCAATTAGCAGGTGTCTGTACACTAACCGTTGATTTGTCAGACTTATTTAAAATTTGTCCGTAAATTTTAAGATTATTTGCCCCTTTAATTAAATTTAGAGGAATATCAATTTGCTTAGTTTGAACACCATCTTTTATTTCAGGTCTAAATGAGTAAAATTTAACCCCATTAATTGATACTGTAATGTCAGATGTTTGATCATCAGCAATTTGTGAAACTTGGTAACTCAAGTTTAAAGTTGCTTTCTTAACATCCCAGTAATCAATTTTTGTAAAATATGTATTATCTGATACAGATTTTCCTGAAAGAGTTTGTGTTGAATTTTGAAATGGTTGCGTATAACTCTTCATGTCATCTGCCTTAACTTGTGTACACCACGAAATTATCAAAACTAACATTGATAAAATCGTAATGAATAATTTTTTCTTCATTCTATTCATACCTCTGTGTTTTATACCATTTAGCTTTTTTATGAAAAATTTGTTCTTGAACATACATGATCATGCCATAAAAGGCTACTATTAACCACATTTGACTATAGACTAGATACATCAAAACAATGATCAATAAATTTTGGAGCGTCATCTCACCCTTTTCCGTTGTAATAGTTATAAAAGTTCCTAATACAAATAAGATAACCGCAAAGAACCATAACCAATTACTAAAACCATTAATTGATGTATGAACTAATCCAGATACTGATAAAACAAAAACCGTATCTGAAATAACTAAAGATGTCATTAATAGAAAATAAATTGATAAAAAGTATATCAAATCAAAGCGAATAGCCTTACTCTTAGGATTAAATAGTAATTTCAAATTTTTTAAAATCACATAAATATTACCTTTAACCCATCTCGTTCTTTGTCTAAACCAAACCACAAAAGTTTGTGGCTCTTGTTCCCAGGTAACAGCTGCCGGTTGAAAATTAATGTGATAACCCATTAAATAAGTTCTAAAACTTATTTCTGTATCTTCAGCTAGGGCTTTTACGTCCCAACCACCAATTTTCTCCAGTAAACTACGACGAATAACAAAATTAGTTCCTGGTATTGTACATAAATTAAATAGTTTTTTTCTACCTGCTTGTGCCATCCATTGAAATGACAAAGTCTCAATATTAATAAATCGTGTTAATAAGCTAGCATTCTTATTACGTGTTCTGAATTTTCCAATTACTGCTCCAGCTTTATCATCAGCTAATAATTCAGATACTAAAATACGTAATGCCTGTTTTTCAGGAGTATTATCAGCATCATAAACTGCGATAATAGATCCTTTGGCCTCTTTTAAGCCAATATTTAAAGCATTAGACTTTCCTTTTCCCCCAGTTATATTATCAGTATTGATAATTTTAAGATTTCGGTTGGGATACTTACTTTGCACTTGTGCTAAAAGCTCGGCTGAATTGTCAGATGAATTATCATTAATTACAATAATTTCATATTTATCTTGAGGATAATCCAATGCTAGCAATGATTTTACCGTTCTAACAATTACAATACCTTCATTATGTGCAGGAACCATAATTGTTACAAATGGTGCATCTGCTGGTAATTTATCATGAACTTTCATTGTTAAATAATTCATATAACCAGCAAAAATCAAGACAACATTAACCGCTAAAATTGTCCAAATTGAAAAAATACTGATAAATAATAATATATCAAGTAATGACAACTACTTTCCTACTTTCTTTTAAATTTATCCCAATAAACTTTGCGACCTTTATAAATAAGTAAGACAAAGCCTATCAAAGTTACTAAAATGAAGACTGTTAAGAATTTACCTTGATAAGATAAGATCAAATTCAAACCAGTTTCTTGGTATTCTTTGTGTTTATGTTTCTTTTGAACTGGAGCAGTATCACTAATATTTTGTTCATTACCATTAACAAAATACGTTCCAGCATGGTATTCCAACTTCATTTTTGCAAAATTCATTTCTCTTGAATTATCTTCTGCAGCTGGATTTTCCCAATTTAATTCTGATCTCGAGACACTCTTCTCAACCTTACGTAATTCCGACAATGTTCGTGGCATTTTTATATTCAAGGCTGTCGGTAAAGTGTAATTTAAATTATTTGCTTTAGTCAAAGATACCGTCGTTTTAGCCTTATCCAAATCTTTTAAAGACATTACATAATATGCCTTATCAAATTCTTGACTATAATCCGTTTGCTTAACTTTTGGATATGTTTTAGGATCTGGCAGTAGCAAAACATTAGAAGCTGATTTTAATCCGACTTTTCCTAAAACTGCATCCTGATTCCAATGATTAGGCGTAGATAAACCAGTTGGATAAACACCACTTCTTACCATTAATTGCAGACGTTCACTCATTGTTGCCTTTAAATTCTGCGCATTAATTTCTTTGCCAGTATAGGAATATAAATATGGTACTCGCATAAAAATAATTCCATTTTTCAATTCAATCATTCTTAAAGAATACATATATTTCTTATAAGCAAATTGATTGGTATTACCTTCGACATTAGTTGCACTGACTGCAAAAGGAATATTATTACGATATAAATCATCAACTAACTTATCAAGATATTCTAGATTACTTGTTGGTGTAACATTATTAATTACTAATAATGGCCTACTATCTGTCTTCGTATTAAACAAATCAGCAATTAATTTCTCTTCACAATTAATTGCTAAACCACTAGTATTCCAAAATGGTAGGAAGGCATTACTATCTACTTTGACCCCATATGGTAAAGTTTTTTGATTTCCTACATTTTGCGTATTCAAAACACCATATTTGTCACTACCAGCAACGTCTACCAAATATTCCATTCGATTAGTATATGGTATCTGTTCTGTTATTCCATCATCTGACAGTGTTAACTGCTGCTTAATAATCATACCTTTTTTTGCATGTAATCCTTCTAATTCATCATCTTGTAAATTAGGCCCAATATGCAATTTAGTACCTGAGAATTTAGCTCTATCATGTGTAAAGCTATCATTACTTAAATCAGCTTCCTGCCAATTAATCAGAGTTACTACTCCCCGATATTTGTTGTCGCTCAATTCTCCACTTCGGTAATTTTCTAACATAACTGTTTTTACCTTTAATCCGTCTGCCGTTAACATTCTTTGCACAGAATCGATTTTTTTAGAACCGTTATAATAGACATTTTCACTATCATACACTAACAAAACTGGTCGGTTATCATCCGCCTGTACTGGAATATGTATACTCAAGATGCTGAGGATTGACAAACAAATTAATAATAAATATCTTTTCAATATTCACCCTCCCTCAAAGGATGCCAAAAATTATGATGTAAGACATCTGAAATTATCTGCAAGAAAATTAAGTTTAATGATAAAGGTACCATCAATAAATGCTTGGCTAAATCAGCATCACCGTCACCAACAACCGCTGTAATAAAGGTCCCTATTACCATTGTTGTATATCCAATTACCATAAAAACTTTAATTGCAGATTCCATTTCATTACTTTTTACGCTAATAACAAAAATTACTATATATAAAGCAACTAAAACTACACATAATGTCATATAGAAAGCAAACTTTTTAGGAAAGAAAGCTTTCATCATCGCTCCATATAAAGTAAAGTATTGTACTTGTTGATGCGGCTTTGCACCAGATTTTTTAGTAAAATCACCGACCGCTTTAATTTGTACCAGGTAGCCATCGCGTGCAGCTACGTCTAACATTTCATTAAATTGTTGTTCATGTGTTAGATAATATTTCAAAATCCAAGCAAAATTATATTTTGGAATAAAGTCCTTGGTTATGTTTTTGGATTTAATAGATGTTGCGGCATAAGTTTGAGTATAAATATCTCCTTTCAACAATCCATATTGACGAGATATTCCACCTTTTTCTAGAGAATTACCAGGATCTTGTTCTTTTAACATTACTCCTCGAGTCATTGATTGGTAACTATTAATATTACTGAATTGATCTGTAATCATTACATAAGTCGCAATCCCTGATCCCAGCAAGATTAAACAAGAAATCGGAATTATTAATCTATAAAGTTTGTTTCTATATACAAAATAAATTCCGATCGTAACCACAACTAAACTCAATGCTAATGGTGCATTTTGCTGTTTAACAGTTACCAATGCTAATGATGCTAAAAAATACACTGCTAGCATATACCAACTACGAGCAAAATGTTTTTTCATCAGTAATAATAAGGAAGCTGTAATATACATCATTGCTATTATCATAACTGGTTCAGCGAAAAAAGAGTTAAAATATAATGTCAGCGATGAATCAGCAAACATAAAAACTACAATTAACGCTATTACATAATCTACATTTTTTCGCTTGTTTGAGTTTGTCACAGCTAGAGTTAGTAAGTAAATTGCCCCTAAATAAAAGACGTAATAAACTAATCCCATAAACCTAATATCAAACACTGTTTTGCTGTAGAATAACTTATTTAATAATACTGCTGTTTTTACAAAAATACCTTGCGAAGAAAACAACATCGCAATATGTTCATTGTAGTATTTAAATAAACCATAATGTTGCGTTAAATAAGTTGTATACTGGTAATTCTTCGTATCTAATGGGTAGATTCCATTGATATAAATTACCCTGGCAAAATCCCCGTTATCTGCATATCCATTAATTGGAGATACAAATAACAAATACCCCACTATCACTGCTGCTAAAACACAGGCTAATAGGGGCGGAGAAATATTTTTCCTAAATTTTTCTATCATTACTCACATTCCTATTGATTTAATGCTACTAAAGCATTTAATTCATTAAATGAATATACCTGTTTAGTCTTACTATCTCCAAAACTTCCGTAAATTTCAGATTTCTTATCTGTAACTTGCATCGATAGTAAAACTTTTTTTGCAGCATCATACAATTGGTCATCATGAACTGCATTCCCTATCATCATCGCAATTGCATAATTAGCTGCTGAAGTAGACTTATCTTCTGCCTTTCCTGTAACAGAATAAGCATTGTATAAAGTTTGTGTGTCTACTTTTTGTTTTACCCAATTCAAACTATCTTTAGGTAACTTATCTATCTCAGCTAAATGTAAAAATGTTATTAAAAGCTGAGGAGTTACCAACTTATCTTTAGCATATTTTTTATCCTTTAAGTTATAACTTTGATAATATAATGGCACTTCACGACTAATTTTACCCTCTTCCACTACTCGTAAAGCTTTGTGATAACTCCTTGAATCTAATTTCTTCAAAACAGATAAATCTTGGTAGCACAAAGTAACCAACTGATTATGTGTCTTACTATCAAGACTATACATATCAGTCAATAAGCCTGCTTGTTTCACTCTTACACTTAATTTCTTGTATAGATCTTTAACTTCAGACTGGTACTTTTTTGTGTGATTAACTTTATCATAAGTCACTAATGCAGATATAATACGCAAATCATCCACTGTTGCATTAACTTGATATTTATCTGGATGTTTGGCATCAAAACGATATAAGAATACTCCTTGGCGATAAAAAGTTTTCTTCGTTAACGCATAAAATGCTCTAAACTTTTTATTTTGCTTTGTTTCAGCTAAATATTGCAGATAATATCCAGATGATTCACTTAAATATTGATGACCTGTTGCTAAAGTATCATCATTGCCTATTTTTACTAAATAATTAGTATATATTCCATATTTTCCTGTTAGCTTATTATCTATGAAATGAACCAGTGCATCACTAGAAGTAACTGTATCTGCCTTAACTAAATTTGAAAAATTAGTAGCTAAGAGGCATATCAGTATCAGTAGACTTCTTTTCCAAATCTTTAGCACAGGTTACACTCCCCTTTTTATGTCGTTTACTGTAATAGAGTGCTCTATCGGCCTCTCTTAAAACAGTTTTGATATCTTTCTTATCACATCCTAGGGCAATTCCTCCAGAAAATGTGACTGTAATTTTATCACCGGTTGCTGTTACATAATCTTTAGTTCGTAATTCTTCAGCTAGTTTATCTATCATCTCTAGACAATCTTCAACTGTTACTCCATGTACAGAAATACAAAATTCTTCTCCACCAAAACGATATACTGAAGCTAACTCACCGAAATGAGCCTTAACTTCAGTAAATAAACGTTTAGTAAAATAAACTAATACATCATTACCCTCAAGATGACCATAGGTATCATTAAGCTTTTTGAAATCATCAATATCCAAGATGCATATTATTTGATGTTTACTACTTTTTTGTGATAATTCATTCATATGACTATGAAATGAATTATAATTTAACAAGTTTGTTAATCCATCATGAGATCCATCATATCTTGCCATTCTCAATTCTTCATATTGCTTAGTTAAGAAGTTAACGTAAACATTTGCCACAGCAAACATTAACAACGTCCCTAAAGTTACATCTATTATTGATGCAAATGTAAAATATGTTGCACTCATCGCATGATATTTACCAGGTAACACAAAATAAACCAATGGTGGAATTTGATTAACAATTAGGAATTCTAATATACATCGGTAGATCAATGGCAGTGCTTCAATTCTAATGAAGATTTCACATACAATGATTAATAGTGCACCTTCCCAAGCAAAATTGAACATCGCTGCCGCAGGAATATCGTTGATAGTATATAGAAAGAAATTATCAAATAATGGCGCAAACGCTAACATTACATGTCCTAAATACTTTTCACGCATGTAATTTGATAAATAAAAGTTCAAAATCGCCATTGAATATTGATAATACAAGCCATCAATTGTGGAGCGACAAAATTCTATAATAAAGAATTGATATAAGCAAAAGGTTAGTAATACAGCAATATAACTTTGAACCTTACTTAAACGTTCCTCAATATAATTTTTATAAAAAGTCCACTGACTGTATAATAAGCTAACTATCACCAGAGGCATCACTAAAGACAAAATAATCGCCTTGTACAATAGTATTTCACCACCTAAATACTAAAATAAATTATCTTTCATTTTCAAATTATTACTCGTACTATTAAATAATATAAATATTTGCTTTAATTGTCAATCATCATTTTTTAGCGATATAATAAGCATTAATAATTATTTCCTAGGATTTTTACCAATTTTTCTGAACATTATATAATAATATCATTATAAATAATTTATGTTATTAAAGTAAGTAATCGAAATATATTTACGTATATCCGTAAATTTTCTAATATTTTATAATGTTAATTATGATAAAAATACTATTTTTATATCATCTAAAATTTATATTTTTCTATAAAAAAAGCGTCTGCGTACTCACGCAAACGTTAATCTACTGTCCTATGATAGATTCACAAATAAGTTGAATCAAAAATAAGAAACTTAAAACATACATGACTTTAGAAACATCTTTATAATTTCCTACTACTAATTTACAGATCGGATACACGATGAATCCAAAAGCTAGACCTGTTGATATCGAACTAGTTAAAGGAATTAAAACTAAAATTAAGAATGTTGGGAACCATTCACTAAAATCAGCAAATTTCACAAATCTTAATTGTTGCATCATAATGGCTCCTGTAATAATTATTACTGGTGCAATCGCTGATTCAGGTATAAATGATAATAATGGAATCAAGAAAATTGCTGCTAAAAACAATACCCCTGAAGTAATTGCCATTACCCCTCTACGACCACCACTTTGAATACCAGAAGCACTTTCAGCTGCTGCTACTGTTGGACTAGTTCCTAAAAATCCTGAAAGAAAAGCTGCAATTGAACTTGCTTGAAATGCCTTTTTGAACTGTGATTTAACTGGCAGTAACCCTTCTAAAATCCCCATCGATTCAAAAACTAAGATCATTGTCATAGAAAAGATTGCTATTAAAAATTTTAACGTAAATAGCTGACTAAAATCACCTTGAGCAACAATTTCACTGTACTTACTAATCTCGGTCAATCTAATATTAGGTACGTTCGAGCCCTTCACTCCGATGATATTCCCTAAAATACTAATCACAATTATTCCTATTATAAAATCACCTGGAACTCTACGTAAAAATAAGATCAAAGTTAACATTATTCCTAATAAGGATAGGATAACTTCAGGTGCTAATAAGTTACCCATAGCTAGTAAAGATCGACTGCCACCTGACTTAACAATGCCAGCTTTTTCTAATCCTAAAACTACTAGGAACATTCCAATTCCAGCTGTTATCCCTATCTTTAAATTTTGTGGTATCTTTTGTGCTAAATACTCACTAATTGGAGTAAACGCTATTACCATGTATAAAAAGCTACTAATTATTGAGATCGCAACAGCTTGTTCCCAAGTTAAATCCATCCCTACAACTAAAGTATAGGTAAAAAATGCATTAACCCCCATTCCTGGAGTAATGATAATTGGCGCATCAGCCCAAATACCCATTATTAATGAACCTATAAATGAAGAAAAAATTGTTGCAAAGACACTTAAATTAGCTGGAATTCCTGCATCAGTTAAAATTATCGGATTAACAATAATAATATAAGAGATTGCAAAGAATCCTGTAATCCCTACTAAAATTTCCTTCTGAATTGGTGTTTTCTTGGGTTGCCAAGATCTTTTTATTTTATTTTCCATACTTTCGCCCTTTCTCTTAAAAGTGCAACTATTTTAATGTAGCGGAAATATGTTTCATAGTCAAGGGATAGCCCATAAAAAAGAGCCACCTCACCTAAGTGAGATAGCTCTCTTGTCATTAATTCTAGTGATATAGATCAAAACGACCCTTAGCAAATAATTCTTTTGCCCCACCAATATCAGCTAATGATTTGTTCATAATCATCTTCTTGACGAATGAAGCTGGGAAACCTTTGTATTCTTTCTTACCTACAAGACCAAAGGCATGTGTGTTACCAACAGAAGCAACTGTACCTAAGGAGTTGTAACTAAATGGTTCTGGAACTTCCCCCTTCAAACGTTGAGCAATTGCATGTCCAACATAAGCACCCATACGTGTAGCAATTTGAGCTGTTGTTGGGTATGGACGATCTGTTGCCTTATCCATAAGAGCAGATACGTCACCAATGATGTATAAATCATCATGATCTGGATCAAGTAAGTTATCATTAACAATTACACGACCACGACGTTCCTTGAAACCAGATTCACCCATAACGGGACTACCACTAACACCAGTTGTCCAAATAATTGTCTTACCTGGAACTGCTTGAAGTTCTTCGTTATCTTGTGTTGCGTACATTACACGACCATCTTGGATTTCCTTAATCATGCAACCTGTCATGATCTTAACACCTAAACTCTTAACTAATGATACACCGTAGTTTGCAAGATTTTCACTAAACATTGGTAATAACTTAGTTGCAGCTTCAACAATTGTGATAGAAATTTCAGATTCGTCTACACCTGCAAGCTTAGCATATTTTGGACGTTCATCAACTAAAGCACCTGCTAATTCGATACCTGTGAAACCAGCACCACAAACAACAATGTTCAAGTATTCCTTGTCTTGTGTTTCACGATACTTCTTCATAGTTTCAACGATGTGTTCATGAATAGCAACAGCTTGGTCAATATCTGTCATTTGTAAAGCATTATCTAAAGCACCTTTAATGCCAAATGTTTCAGATACAAAACCTAAAGCTAATACACAGTAGTCATAGCGTAATTGACCTGAATTCTTCAATTCAACAGTCTTCTTATCAGCATCTACTTTAACTACTTCATCTTGAATAAATTTAACCTTGTTATTCAAAACATCTTTAATTGGATATGTAATCTTGCTCTTGTCTACAGAACCTGCAGCAACTTCGTGCAATTCTGTAGCTTCATAATGATAATCATTCATATCAACTAAAGTAATATGAGCGTTGTCCCCTACTTCTTTTTGAAGATTTCTAACTGCTTTTAAGCCTGCATAGCCAGCACCTAAAACTAAAACTTCTTTCATGGTTTAAAACCTCCTACAAAAATAATAATCCAATAGAATAGGTTAGAACTTGTATAAATGAACCAAAAGCTAAAATCTTAACTGCACACTTAAATGTTTTGGATTTAACTTGTTCTTTCATCAACATCCTATCTTGTTTATATACAAATGGTATTGCCAACAAAGCTAACAAACTCGTCCACGGTGCTAGCTTGAGATAAAAAGATAGAATAATTGCAGCAAATGCTAAAACATTCTTCAAGCTAAATGCAAATAAAGCATTTTTCACACCAATAAAATGAACAATTGTATGTCGATTATTTCTTTCATCCTCGTCATAATCACAAATATTATTAGCTAACATTAGATTAGAGATCCATAAAATATTTGGTAAAGAAATCAAAAATACCTTAGCTAGATTCTCCCAATGCCATGAAAATATTTGGTATGAATTAAGATAAACACAGATTAAGCTTATTACAAAACCCATTGTAATACCGGAGAAAAATTCTCCTAAAGGTAAACTAGATAAAGGACGTGGACCTGAGGAATAGAAAATTCCCACAGCAAAGCAAAACAACCCCATCCAAAGTAATGGCAAACCTGTCACATATACTAAATACAATCCCATAATCGCAGCAATCACTGTCATAACGGCTAAAATTACAAATACCAATCTAGGAGAAAGTCCTTCTCTCCCAATAATATTCGTTTTACGCTTATATTCTAGTTTATCAACTGCATGATGATAGTCATTGTAATTATCCAATGCATCAACTGCCATATTAAATAAAAGCATCGCAATAAAAAATACCACTGATAGTCCTAAATGAACTGAGTTATAGTAATAATAACTAAAGCAAATTCCTATCAAAAATGGCAAGATACTTGCTGTCTTAGCTTTGATTTCAACAAGTTCTAGGAAGACTTTTAAAGACAAAACTCTGCCTCCTAGTAAAATAAAATATATTACCTTCTATATAATATATTACCATATTCTTATGTAATTGGTTACCATATTCTCTCAAAAAATTCATATTTAGCAAAATTATTTTGTTCTTTTACATTTACTCATGAATTTCAAAATAAATTTTAATTCAAAGTAGTTGAACAAGCTATTTTAGGGTAAAATAGAAACATAAACTGTCATTAAGGAGGTGAGAAAATGACATTTAATTTATGGTTACAGTACCCTGAACTAGCAAAAGATATCGAAAAAGTTAAATATAATCTTCAAGCTAAAATTTCTGTTGATTATCCAGACTTGCAAGCAGCTCTATCCAGAATGGCAAGCAATGGCGGTAAATTTTTACGTCCAGCCTTTTTCTTACTATTTACCAAATTAACAGCAGACTCACAAAATCGTGTAGACGATAAAAAACTCATTGATATAGCTACTTCACTTGAAGTTTTACATATGTCCACACTTATTCATGATGACATCATTGACGATTCTCCTAAACGACGTGGTGAAGTTAGTATTCAAAGTCAATTTGGTAAAGATATTGCTGTCTATGCTGGTGATTACCTATTTACTGTATTCTTCGATTTAATTACTGATAATGTTTTGGATACACCTTTTTTCAAAATCAATTCAAGAACCATGAAGAAAATTTTATTAGGTGAATTAAATCAAATGAAACATCGCTATAATACTCAACAGACTTTCTTAAATTATTTGCGTAATGTAAATGGAAAAACTGCTTATCTTTTTAGATTAGCAAGTGCTGAAGGAGCATATTTTGGTGGTGCTTCTCCTCAAACTGTCAGTTTAGCTACTAGAATTGGTCAAAATATTGGTATTAGTTTTCAAATTTTAGATGATATT
Organism: Ligilactobacillus sp. MP3; assembly: GCF_024436335.1. Classification (NCBI taxonomy): domain Bacteria; kingdom Bacillati; phylum Bacillota; class Bacilli; order Lactobacillales; family Lactobacillaceae; genus Ligilactobacillus; species Ligilactobacillus sp. MP3. The sequence continues at coordinate 247,369 of NZ_JANFQI010000001.1, read as the reverse complement.
CTTGACTACTCTGATGCTTCAAGGCTAAACAAACCTACTCTTGAAGATTTAGCTACTGGTGTTTATTCTTTGCCATTATTATTGGTCCTCAACGAAGACTCGGAAGAATTACATACTTTATTAGCTAAAAAGCAAGACCTAACTTTACCTGAAATTCAACGTATCCAAGCTTTAGTCGTTGAATTAGGTGGTGTAGAAAAAGCTAAAGATTTAGCTGCTAAATTTACTAATAAAGCACTTATTGATATCAATAAATTACCTGATTCTACAGCTAAAAAGAAACTTGCTAAACTTACTAAAGTCTTATTAAAACGTACAAATTAAAAAGTCATCACTCTAATTTTTTAGAATGATGACTTTTATTTTATCGTCCTTCATCAATTGCTTTAAGCTTTTGATAACGTTCGTTTGTTTTTCTCAAATAATCAGGACTACCCTGCATTTCAATAGTTCCATCTTCAATAAAGATAACTTGATCCATTGCTTCAACACCTTGTAAGTGATGAGTTATCCAAATTAAAGTTTTATCTTTCAATTCACGATTAAAAATTGAAATTACTTCTTGTTCAGTTAATGGATCTAAGCCCACAGTTGGTTCATCTAAAATGATAATTGGAGCATCTTTTAACAAAATTCTTGCCAATGCCATTCGATGTCTTTCACCACCAGAAAAACGCATTCCGGCTTCGTCCACCATTGTTTCCAGTCCTTGTGGTAAAGCTTTAACCATATCTTTCAAGCCTACACGTTCCAGCACTTGCCATACTTGCTCGATAGTAGCCTCTTCATTTCCGATTCTAAGATTATTTAAAATAGTAGTATTAAATAAATATGGAGTCTGATGTATTACTCCAATATAATTGGAAATTTGATCGCCAACTTTGCTTACGTCAATACCATTTATAGTAATCGCACCTTCAGTAGCAACTCTATCCCCTCTAATCAAGTTAGCTAACGTACTTTTACCTGAACCACTTCGACCTAAAATTGCTAACTTATCGCCAGAAGATATATCTAAGTTAATACCCTTAAGGATTTCACGACTACCATTTTCATATCTAAAATGCACATTATCTAATTTAATATCATAAGGTGCAATTAATTTAATTTCTGATTTTTCTTCTTCAAATGAATTATCTTGTAGTCTATTTAATCTAACTAAAGAATCCTTATATACATTAGTTTCTTGTGAAGCAGCTGGAATTACTGCAAATGCATCAACCACAGGGAAAAGACACAAAACAAAAGCAGCAATCCAGTTAGCTAGACCTGTATATACTCCATTACTGCCACCTAGGTATGTACCGCCCCATAAAATAAGACTCACAACTACCAACATAAATACTAACTGTAAGAGATAATCTCTGATTTGATCAAAATGATGTAGTTTTTCTTGAACATCCATCAATTTTTCCTCATTTTGTTCATGTAGCTTAACGTAATCACGACCACGTTGAGCAAAAATCCAATCTGTAATCCCAACAATATTATCAGTTAAGTCTAGGTATAATTCATTCTTTATTTTCTTTTCATATTCTTGTCTAGCACCATTTACGATAACTGACCAAATTGGAAATGCTACTAACATAATACCTATCATTAATAGCATCAAAAGTCCCATCCAAATTGAAAAAATACCAACTCCAATAACAACAAATACATAAAGTCCCCATGCAACAAAGGTTGGGAAAATGGTTCTTAAATATAAATTTTGGATGTGATTAATATCTTCTGATAATAATCCTAAAACATCGCCGAGTTGATACTTACTCTTAAAGAATACCGCATCTTTTTCCAAAGCCTTATACAACTTAACACGTAAATCAGAAGTCATTTTAAAAACCCAGTTATGACTTGTTAATCTTTCAAGATAATGGAATACCGGTCTACCTACACCAAATGCACGTGTCAAAACAATTGGAACATAAACTAGCAAAATATTTTCTGGACGTGTAGCTGAACGACTAATTAGATAACCAGAATTAAACATCAAGGCTCCTGCACAAAAGAATGTTAAAATTCCTAAGAAAATTGCTAGTACCAAAGTTTTCTTGTATTTTTTTAAGAAAGGCTTAACCCAAGTATCTTTTTTCAATTCTTGTAATAATGGAATTTTCTTAAACATTCTTTTCACCACCTTTTGCTCGATTTAATAATTCATAGAAATATGCTTGATGAGCTAACAATTCATCATATTGTCCTTCTTCGGCAATTTTTCCATCCTTTAAGACGACGATTTTATCCATATCTTTCATCCAATGTAGACGATGTGTAGCAAAAATTACCAATCTATCCTTCATTAAAGGTAACATTCTTTCCTTTAATTCCAATTCAGTCTCAATATCTAAGTGAGCTGTTGGTTCATCAAAAATCAATACTTTTCTTTGCTTATCTAAAAATGCTCTAGCTAAAGCAATTCGTTGAGCTTGTCCACCACTTAAAGTTCTTTGCCCATTACCAATTAATGTATCAAGTTTATCTGGAAGTTCTTCTAATAAATCTTCCAATCCTACTGCTTTAATTGCTTTAATAATTTCTTCATCGCTAGCATCAGGTGTATAGAAAGCAATATTGTAACGCAAAGTATTATCAAAGATATATGGACTTTGTGGAATATAGATAATTTGATTTCGCCATGCATCTTCATTTAAATCAGTAGTTTCTTTACCTTGAATTTCAAATTTTCCATTTTTCAAAGGTAAAAAGCCGCTTAACAAATTAATTAGAGTTGTCTTACCAGCCCCACTCATTCCAATAATTCCAACTTTTTGATAGCCTGTAAACTCTGTATTAAACTTAACTGGCTCTGCATTATCATCATAAGTAAACTCAATATTATCTAGTTTCAAACTATCTGTAGGTTGCCATTGATGAAGCTCTAACTTACTTTCTTTAACTTCAGCACTATTGATAATTTCTTGAATTGAGTGGAAGGAATTTTTCCCATTTAAAGTTGCATGATAATCATTAGCGAATGCTCTAATTGGTAAAAAGTATTCCGGCGATAAAATCAATACTGTTAAAGCTGGAAATAATGTAATTTCACCATTGATCAAACGTAATCCCAAAAATACAGCTACTACCGCGATTGATAAAGTTGTAAAAAAGTCTAACGCAAATGTTGAAAGAATTGCAACGCGTAATACACTCATTGTAGTCTTTCTAAAACGTTCACTTGTCTTATAAATACTGTTGGCGTATCGTTTACTTAAACCAAAGTATTTTAATGTATCAATTCCTCGTAAAGAATCAATAAAATGATTGGATAAACGTTGAAAAGAAACAAATTGTTTATCTGCCTTAGCCTTAGCTGCATATCCTAAAATAATCATAAACAATACAATTAAAGGATAGATGAAGAATAAGATTACTCCTGATACCCAATCCAGATAAAAGGCCATCGCTAAAACTACAATTGGCACAATCATCATACTAATCATTTTGCTAAGTGTTAGTTGAATATAATCTTCAACTTCAGAAATACCATCTAAAGTCAAAGTGACCATGTGTCCAGTTCCTTGTTTCTGTACCAATTCTGGACCTAAAATGAAGACTTTTTCTAATAAAGTTTTACGTAATTTCTTTGCTTCTACACGTGCATAATCGTCTAACCAGCGATTGCTCCACCATTGTAGCCCTTCTCTTCCAGCAAAAGAAATTATAAAACCAATAATATAAATAAATTGTTCCTTAAGTGGTTTTCCATTCCATAAATGTGTAATCACTAACCCTAGACTGACAGCTTGACCAACTATAAGAAAAGCTTGTAGGATATAAAGTCCTACAAGCCCTCTCATAGTTTTTTTAATGTCTGTCAGGGTTAATAAACCCTTATCAAACATTATTCACCCTCCGTTATAGTAGGCATTTTAATTCTTCTTCTGAAGATGTAGTATGCCCAAATTGTGTATGCCAATACAAAAGGTAAAAGACAGAATGTTGCAATTGTCATGATCTTCAAAGTATAAGGTGTTGAAGATGCTGTTGAAATTACTAAATTGTATTTAGCACTGATAGAGGAAATCATCAAACGTGGGAATAAACCTGAGAATAGTAATGCCACTAAAGCTACTAAAGTCAATCCACTATAAATGAAAGAATTAATTTCCTTACCTTTAAATACTGATACATGTGCTAAAACAGTTAAAAGTACAATTACAACTAAAATAGCTAATGTGCTAATTGGATGTACTTTCAAGAAGTCTGTTTGGAAAATTAACAATAGTGCAAATACAACCAAACCTACATATAGTACCCAATATAAGAATTGAGCATAGTTCTTAGCTCTATCTCTGATAGCACCTTCTGTCTTCAATGCAATGTAGTTCAAACCATGTAAGTAAACTAATAAAGTTAAAGCTACACCACCAACAACTGAAAAGACATTGATGTAATCAAAGAAACCAGCATGCATATTACCATTAGCATCAATTGGCATGCCTTGAACCATACTGATGAATAAAATACCAAAAAAGAATGGTACGATGAAACTACCGATTGCTAAAGTCCAATCCCATGTTTTCTTCTTAGCACCTTCAGCATGATGTCTAAATTCAAATGATACTCCACGAATAATTAAACCTAATAGGATAATTAATAAAATTAAGTAGTATCCTGAGAATAAGGATGCATACCAGTAAGGGAAAGAAGCAAACATTGCCCCACCAGCAGTGATGAGCCAAACTTCATTTCCATCCCAAACTGGTCCAATTGTTCTAATTAATTGGGTTCTTTCAGCATCATTTTGTGCTAAAGTCTTAGTTGCCATTCCTACACCATAATCAAATCCATCAAGGAAGAAGAAACCTGCAAATAATACTCCAATTAAAATGAACCATAAAAATTGTAAAGCAGTCATCTAAAACGCCTCCTTATCAAAAGGATCTAAGCCATGTTTAGCAAATTCTGGCTCACTTGCTTCATCAGGTCCTTTACGAAGTTCCTTAACTACAAAGCCAACCATTACAATAGCTAAAATTGTAAAAATTGCAAAATACAAGATATTTGAAATCAATAATGACGTTGCAGAAACACTTGGTGATACACTTTGTGCGATTGTAAATAATCCGTATACAGTCCATGGATAACGACCCAATTCTGTAATTAACCAACCACATGTATTTGCCAAGAATGGTGTAAATGTCATTAAAGCTACAACCCACAACATCCAATTAGTATTAAATAAGCTTGCCTTCTTCTTACGTGTGAAGAACAATCCTAAAGCAGATACAAGGAATGTTAAAGCACCAAAACCTGCCATTACACGGAAACTCCAGAATAATGTGTTAACTGGAACGTAGTAATTATTCTTAGTTCCGTATTTTGCTTGTAATTCTTTGTTGATTGTGTCCATACCTTTAACTGAACCAGTTGTCTTACCATAGGAAAGAACACTCAACATACCTGGAATTTCAATTGTATAATTTGTCTTATGATTCTTGGTATCAGCAATTCCGACAACTGTCCAACCTGCTGATTTACCAGTATCTTTGTACAATGCTTCCATTGCGCTAAATTTCATTGGTTGTGTGTGAAGTAAGTCTTTCATTTGAAGGTCACCTACACCCATTACAGATAAGGAACCTAGTAAACTTACGATCATACCTAAACGCATTGAACGTTTGAAAATATCCTTACTTACTTCAGATAGAGACTTTCTCTTCAAAAGTCTAAATGCAGCCATACCAGCTACAACTACACCACCCATCATGATAGCACCAGAAATAACGTGTCCCCATTCATACCAAACTTGTGGGTTTCTTAATAGAGCAGAAAAGCTTGTCATTTCAGCACGTCCATTACGGATTGTGTAACCTACTGGATGTTGCATAAATGAGTTAGCAGTCAAAATCCAAAGAGCAGATGTCATTGTACCAATTACAACCATCCAAACAAAGAATAAGTGCAAACCTGGTTTCACTCTATCCCAAGTAAACATCCATAAACCAATAAATGTAGATTCAATGAAGAAAGATAGTAAAGCTTCCATAGCAAGTGGAGCACCAAAGATATCCCCCATGAATCTAGAGTAATCTGACCAGTTCATACCAAATTGGAACTCTTGAATAAGCCCGGTTACAACACCAACAGCGAAGCTCAACAAGAAAATATTCCCCCAGAACTTTGTCATTTTCTTATAAGCTTCGTTCTTTGTACGAACATAGCATGTTTCCATCAATGCAACCATAAAAACCATTCCGATTGAAAATGGAACGAAGAAGAAATGGAATATGGTCGTCATGGCAAATTGGAAACGAGCCAAACTTAAAATACTCATAACGATAAACCTCCATTCAAATTTAAAAAAATCAGTATACCACTAATCTTAAATAATTCTTTACATTTTTTATTGTAGCCTTTTTATTAATTGTTTTCAATATTTTATACCATTTTTATTTGAAAATGTTTTCAATATAATTTTAATTAATTTAGATTATTCATTTAAATGTACAAAAAATACTAGTAATTAAATAATTACTAGTATTTCAAATAAAATATTTTGTATCATATTTAAAATTATGTACATTAACTTTAGCTAATGATAATTATTATTTAATACTATAAAATGTGAATGCCATTTTCTTCACATTTTTTAAGCATTTCATCTGGCCAAATACTTGCTTGTACTTCACCAACATGTGCTTTACCTAATAGCAACATACATAGACGAGATTGCCCAATTCCTCCACCAATAGTATATGGTAATTCTTTGTTTAAAATCATCTTATGATATTGCAACTTCAAGCGTTCTTCATCGCCTGTTTTCTTTAATTGCTCTACCATAGAATCTTCATCAACACGGATCCCCATACTTGATAACTCTAAAGCACATTGCAATGGTTCATACCAGAATAAAATGTCACCATTTAATTTCCAATCATCATAGTCAGGAGCTCTACCATCGTGACGCTTACCACTCTTTAGAACATCACCAATTTGCATTACAAAAACGCAACCTAGTTCTTTACAGATGGCATTTTCACGATCTTTAGCATCTTCTAACTCTGGATATTTATCTTCCAATTCTTGTGAAGTTATAAAATGAATCTTATCAGGCAAATGGTAAACAGCATTAGGGAATTTGTACCATACTTCGTGTTCCATATGCTTGACAACTTTAAAGATTAATTCAACTGTTTCTTTTAATGTTTTTTCATTGCGTTCATCTTTGGAAATGACTTTTTCCCAATCCCATTGATCAACGTAACTAGAATGGAAATTATCCAAATCTTCATCCTTGCGAATAGCGTTCATATTAGTATATAAACCTTCATGTAAGCCGAAGCCATATTTCTTCAAGGCCATACGCTTCCATTTAGCCAAAGAATGGACAACTTCGATGGTTTCGCCAGGCATGTCTTTCATAGTAAAAGATACTGGTTTTTCATATCCATTCAAATTATCATTAATCCCTGAACTCTTTTCGACATACATTGGAGCTGAAACACGATTTAAGCCCATTTCCTTGCCAAATTCATCTTGGAATGTTTCGCGAATATAACGAATTGCTTCTTGGGTTTCGCGGATTGATAATTTAGGATCATAATCCTTTGGAATAATTAAATCCAATCTAATCACTTCTTTTCTATTAATTAATATGTCATTAATACTACACTAAGCATCAGTAAATTACAATACTTTATTTAAAATAAATTTCTACTTACTATTAGCTATTTATCAACCTTTACCCAACTTTATTATTTCTTCTCCCCTTTCAAAAAAATAATTAAAAAAAGCTAAGATTACAAAAAATTAATATCTTAGTAATATTTTTACTATTTTAATGTAAACGATTTTTAGTTATACTATATAAGTATAGACAGAAAATCTATTTAATTTGGAGTGAACTTAGTATATGAAATTAAACAAGACTTTATTATCCTTAACTGCCGCTACTGGTATTATCGCAACTGGTGCAGCTGCTAATGGTGCTAAAGCTGACAAAATCACTGTAAAATCCGGTGATACTGTTTCTCAACTTGCTTTAGACCACGCTACTACCGTTGATAACGTACAACAATTAAATAATCTTGAAAATGTTGATTTGATCTTTGTTGGTCAAACTCTTGAAATGGGTGATGGTAGTTATACTACAACTACATATCAAACTGCCTCCCAATACCAACAAAATTACGCTCAAAATACAGATGCACAAGCTAACTATACTCAAACTGATTATAGTGCTGCTCAAAATAATGTACCTGCTGCAACAGATCAAGTTCAAGATACTACAACTACTGTTGACCAAACAGCTACTCCTGCAGACACAACTACTCAAGATGCTCAAACTAATGTTGCTAGCGATATTACAACTTCTGAAGCACAAGTTGATGCTACAAATACTGATCAAGCAGCTACTACAACAAATGATACAGTTTCCACAAATACTACTGATCAAACAGCAGATCCTGTAGAAACAGAAACTACAACAACACAAACAGAAGTTCAAGCACCTGCTACTACAACATATGTAGAAAATACACCTGCTGAAACTCCTACTACAACTTGGACAGATACTACTAGTTCTGTAAATAATATTGTAGATAATACTAACTCTAACTATTCTTCAGCAAGTACTACACCTGCTGCTACTACAACAGCTACTCAAAATACTACTACTAGCTCTACTTCTAGCGATGAAGATGCTGCTAGAGAATGGATTGCTAATAAGGAATCTGGTGGTAGTTACACAGCTAAGAATGGTATCTACTATGGTAAGTATCAATTAACTGCAACTTACTTAAATGGTGACTATTCTGCTGAAAACCAAGAAAAAGTTGCTAATGAATATGTAGCTTCTCGTTACGGTTCATGGACTGCTGCTAAAGCTCATTGGGAAGCAAATAACTGGTATTAATATAATTACTATATATAGGAAGTTTTTATCTTCCTATTTTTTTATTGTATTCTTTGCAATTTTAACTTAAAATTGTCTATTAGATATACAAATTATAAAGGTGATTAAAAATGTTTTTTACTAATTTTTTTAGTAAGACTCCTACTATTACAACTGATAAATTAGCTGAATTATTAGCTAAAAAGACTCCGATAACAGTTTTAGATGTGCGAACTCCACCCGAATTCCACACTGCACATCTACCTAATGTTAGAAATTATCCTTTAGTTCAAATTGATAGCTATTCTAATAGTAAGAAAAATAGAATATATCTTATCAGTCAATCTGGTAAACGTAGTGAAGAAGCTGCTAAGATTTTGCGAAACAAAGGATATAAAGCCATTAATGTTAAAGGTGGCTTAAATAGTTGGACTGGTAAACTAGAACATGATAAATAATTTTGGCAAGGATTCGTCCTTGCTTTTTTATTACATAAATTTCTATCTGAAGTTCCCCTAGTTAAAATTTGTCGTCTAATTATGGGAGCTTTTATTTTAAAACTTACGAAAATAATCTATTTTAATAATAATTTCAATGTATTATCTTCTTTTTTAGTTAAAAATAAAATGTTATTTTATTATTAAGGGTAAAAAAACAAGGAAAAGCCCTTCTATTTTTTATTTCAAAATAACAGTAATTTTACAAAAAAAGGTATTTTGTCCAAATTCTAGTGTTTTTCAAGAAAAATTAGCAAAAATTCCTACTTTTTATCATTAAATATTTTCTAATAAACAAAATGCTTGACAAAAAAAGCCGATTTTTGTCATATAATTTCCACTCTTGAATTGCTATTATAGCAATGTTCTTATTAAAAAATGACGATTTTATGTTTCTGAATACTACAAACTGTAATAATTATTACATTAAATCTGATTTTAGTAACCTTTCTGGAATTTCACTGTTATATTCTTTCCGTATACTTCTAACCGTTGATTCGCATAACAGGCGAATTAAGTAGATACACAAATAATAGATTTAATTTACAGGAGTGAATATTTTTTATATGAAATTCAACAAAGCTTTATTGTCAGTTACAGCCGCAGCAGGTTTACTCGCAGTTGGAACTATTGCAGCAAATGCGGACCAAGTTACCGTACAACCTGGTGACACAGTTTCTAAGATTGCTCAAGAGCACAATACAACAGTTGATAGTATCCAACAATTAAATAACTTAGCAAACGTAAACTTAATTTATGCTGGTCAAACACTTGAAGTAGGTGAAAATGGTCAAGCAACAGTTTCTGCTAATACAACTACAACAAGTACTACAACAAATAACTACCAATTACCAGCTCAAACTTATAACTATAATTACCAAGCAGCTACAACACCTAGCTATAGCTACAATAACAATAATAACTATAGCTATAACGCTAATACTAATACTCAAGCTGCTAACTCTGGTTACAACTATCAAGCTTCTGGTAGCTCAAGTGAAGAAACTGCTAAAGCATGGATTGCTAATAAGGAATCTGGTGGTAGTTATACAGCTACTAATGGTCAATACATTGGCAAGTATCAATTATCTGCATCATATTTAAATGGTGACTACTCTGCTGCTAACCAAGAAAGAGTTGCTAACCAATATGTAACATCACGTTATGGTTCATGGGTTGCTGCTCAACAATTCTGGCAATCACATGGTTGGTACTAAAATAAGACCATAATATAACAAAAGCAAGTAATTCTGGCTCTAGTCAGATTTACTTGCTTTTTTCTTTATCCTTTTTTTCGTACCTTTTCATTAAATTTTATTACATCTTTTAAGTAACCACGTTCATCATTAATTTTCTTCATCAATTCATGATCATGTGTATGTACTTTTCCTGTCACAAGTTGTAACTTATAAATGTCTAAATAAGGTAAATTAGCTAATTCAGCCCGCTTATATTCTAAATCTCTATCATAATAGACTTTTCTAAAGTTCGTTTCTTGAATTCCATGTTTATCAATTTCTAAAATCAAATATTCGGCACGCATATCTTTTTGAAATTTATCCCATGCAAAAAACGGCTGCCCTACAGACCCGGGATTTAAAACGAATTGCTCATCGCTACTATATCTCATTAGTGGGTGATGAACATGGGCATAAATAGCTAAATCAAGATTTTGATTTCCATCAAACAATTCATTGAAATTACGCTGTTTCTCAGTAGGATATAAAGCCTGTCCATAATTTAAATCAGGTAAATTGTGTGTCAATCCTATCCTAATATCTCTAACCCTTGTTTCTTCCCTTATAGGCCATTTTTTTATAGTAGACGTTACTTCATTAGCGTCTAATCTTTCAGACAATGTTTGTGCCAATTTAGAGATATAAACTAAACTTGTTCTATCAGTATCAACTACTCCTCTTAGAGCATTTAAAAACAAATCATCCCAATTTCCACGAATACATATTTCAGGATTTATCTGTTTAAATAGATCCCATAAGTCCTGAGCACCTGGTCCAGGAGAAAATAAATCTCCTAAAAACCAGTACTTATCAACCTTTTGTTTGATTGAATCTTGATAAACTGCCTCTAATGCAGTCGTATTCCCGTGCACATCTGAAAAGACGGCAATTCTTTCACCCATTTAATCACCTACTCTGCTAAAATTCTTTTTTGTAATGCTTCTGCAATTTGCATAAGACTTTCCTCATTATTAACCTGAGAAATTTGGTAACCTATGAAATATGGACTAGCTACATAACGTGGCATTATTTTACACTCAATTTTTTGATCTATATTATAGAAAAATAAATTATAGGAGTCATAGTGTCCATGATAAAAGTCATCGCTCAAAATAAATTTAACAGTTGATTGGATATAATCAGCAAAAGTTGCAACATCGCCATCTTGTGACATTTGAACATTAAACTCAACAAATCCCTTTAAAGGATGGCAAGAAATGTTAAGTTGAACATTATTTTTAGAAACGACATCTACTCCCTGGAAGTTTTTTGATGAAATATTAGCATATCCATCCTTTTTATCTAATCCTACAATTTGAAAATGCGGATGCCTCAAACTACCACCAGATCGTGGTCCAAAATTCTTATATAGCAAAACACTCTTATACTTATTTTGATTAATCATCTTTTGCCAACATTCTAAAACATATTTAATAATTTTACGATTTTCAAGTTGACTGTAATTACTTTGATCTCCAAGATGATCTTTAGATTCAATAATAATTGTCTGCATTGTATCTTGGAGTGTACGAAACTTATTTACAAGCCAGATGCAATCTCCATCCTTATCTAATATATTAGTTAAGTTCTTTCTATCACAGAAAGGGCAATAACCTTTAGGGTGTCTGATATTTTCTGGCTTTTTACGTGCAACTTGTAAATGAAAAATTAATGGCTCTTCATTACTCAATTAGTTCACGTCCTTAATAATGATTACTTTAACTATTTTAGCACAAATCCCCTACTCTCATACTAAAATTTCCTTATACTATCATTATAAGTCTATCTTTAATTAAGAACCAAAAAAGAGGATTGGAAAATTATTTTATAAAATTTTTCAATTAATCTCCTTGTAAAATACCTTGATCATACAATATCTTAATTTGATCATTATCTTTTGCTATTTTTCCAGTTGCTAGTGAGAGATACATATTTAGATTTTCAATTTGTTTACTATTTAAATATACTGACAAATGATCTCTACTCTCTGTTGGATCCCAATAAAAGTCAATTCTTAGATATTTTTTACCAGATTTACTTTTTAATACTATATCCAAATAAGGATCATCTAAAGGTTCAAAAGTATTTGCATATTCATCCGTTATCATTAATTCATCTATTCCATTTAACAGTACTGTTAGATCATCATGATACCAATCACTTAAGGGACTTCCACCTTGATAAATTTCTTCTGAATTATAAGTTCTTACACTATAAGATACTCCTATCCATTCATCATCTAATTTCCATAATCGTAAATATACATGAAACGATTTTGTTTTAAAATATATGTAAGGTAATTTTTTGTTCATCAACTTAATTCACTTCCCTACTATTTATAGCTATTATATCTTAATTTTATAAGAGTTGTCATAATTTTATAACTAATTTATGCTATACTGACTTGAAAGTTGAACATCATTTACTTTAATATTTATCTAAAATTTATTGGAGGAAGATAAAAATGACAAATAAACCTACTAATTGCTTATTAGGTGGTGCTTTAGGCGATTCATTAGGATACCCAGTGGAATTTTCTAGCTATCGAGAAATTCAACAAAATAATCCCAGTGGCATCACTTTTATTAATTTTTCTGAACCAGTTTTAATTTCAGATGACACACAAATGTCTCTATTTACAGCTTCTGCCTTATTAATATCGGATAATTATCTGACTAATCTTTGGGATTGTTATCAAGATTGGTTAGAAACTCAATGGAAAACTGACAAACAAAGTATGACCCATAAGCCTGTTAGTAAATTGGTAGATTTTCAGGAACTATTTAATTCTCGTGAACCAGGCAGGACTTGCTTAATGACACTAGCACAACAAAAACCAGGAAATTTACAACATCCAATTAATAATAGCAAAGGATGTGGTGGTATTATGCGTGTAGCTCCAATTGGATTTATTGATGAAGATGAAAATATAATTGCTCAACTTGGAGCTGAAAGCTCTGCTTTGACTCATGGTCATCCACTAAGTAGTCTTTCTTCTGCTTATTTAGCAGTACTTATTCATCGTTTACTTACATCTAATATTTCTCCCCAACTTGTATTAGATACTCTTAATTTTATAAAGTCAAAATTCAGTACTATGGATTATTTATCCGATTTTACAGAAATAATTAAATTAGCAACAAATTTAAGTCAAACACCAGATAGCGATTTTATAAATTTTCAACGCTTAGGAAAGGGATGGGTTGCTGAAGAAACACTAGCTATTGCCCTCTATTGTTCTTTGAAATATCAAAAAGATCCATGCCGTGCTATCGAAATTTCTGTTAACCATGATGGAGATTCTGATTCAACCGGTTCAATAACCGGACAAATTGTGGGTGTTCAACAAAGTAACTCACTCTGGCTTCCAGCTTCTTATCTAAATAAATTAGAATTACGAGATGTAATTATATCTCTTGGTAAAAAATTAAGTCAAAAATTCAATGCATGATAACATATAAAATATATTTTTTATCCTATTATTATATATATTCTTCTCCCCATAATCTTAATTTTTTTATAAAATTATACTAAAAATATTACTTATTATTATTACTTTCTTTACATAAAATCAACTTTATTGTTATGATAATTATAATAATAAAATCATAGTTTGAACTACTATCAAACGAAAGGATGTTTAGATGACAAGAAATATACGTAGATATCGCTGGGGACGTTGGCTAGTATTTCTAGTTGCTCTAGAAATTATTACTTTAAGTATTAACTTCTTTTATGCTCCAATTGATATCGCAGCCGGAGGAACGACTGGAATTGCCATCTTAGTAGAGGCTGTTTGGCATGTAGAACGACCTTTAACAGTTTTAATCTGTAATCTAGCTATGATTGGCTTAGCTTGGATTTTTTTAGAAAGAAAAGTTGTTAAAAATATTACTTTAGGTAGTTTATTGTTACCTGTATTTATGCAATTAACTCCTAGTTTCCAGGTTACTGATAATGAATTATTAGCTGTTATTATTGGTGGTGGCTTGATGGGCTTCGGAGTTTCACTTCTTTATCGAATCAATGCTTCAAGTGGAGGGACAACTGTTCCACCAATGATTTTGAAGAAATACTTTTATCTGGATTCAGCCCTAACATTAATGTTTATCGACTTACTTGTTATTTTTATGAATATATTTGTTGCTGGACCCAATGCTTTCTTTTTAGCAGCCTTTTCTCAAGTTATAACTGCCTTAGTTATGCGTTATTCCGAGGCAGGCTTTGACTTAAAATACCAAGTTCAAATTTTAAGTAACGATTTGCTTGATGAAATTAAAGAAACTCTTCTAAAAGATAATAGTAGTCTGACTCTTTATGATGTAGTTGGTGGTTATAGTCAAACACAAAAGCAACAAATTTTATTAATCGTAGATCGCCAAGATTACGGTTATTTAATTGCTAAAATTCATGAAATTGATCCAGAAGCTTTTATTGTTACATCTAATGTAACTAAAGTTCATGGTGGTAAATGGGGATTATAGCTTTCTCATACCTTTGTATGTAAAAAAGAGATTCAAAGAAAATTTATCTTTGAATCTCTTTTAACTATTAATTAAATTATTCTAAACCTTCTGTTAAAGCTTCAGGATAGTTTTCACGAACAATTTCAGCACAACTTGCACATAGTGTTGGTAAGTCAGCATCACTACCGATATCTGTCTTGATCATACGACAACGAGGACAAACTTCACCTTCAGCATGTTCAACTACAACAGCATATTCATCATTGAACTTCAAAGCATTTTCTGGTGCTTCAGATAATGGATGAACATCTAATGCAGAAACAATCAATGCTTGGCGAACATTAGCATTTAATGCATCTAAATCAGCTTGTACACCATTAGATACATATAAGTCTACATGTGCTTCGAAGGACTTACCGATTAATTTTTCATTTCTTGCTTCTTCAAGAGCTTTAAATACACCTGAACGTAAATTCATGAATCTATTCCATAAATCAACGAGTTTTTCTTCATTATTGAAATGTTTAACTTCAGGCATTTCGGATAATTGTGCGTATTCTTCGTCTTCCTTCAAATACTTCCAAATTTCTTCTGTTGTATGAGGTAAAATTGGAGTCATTAACTTAGTTAGACGTACTACTACATCATACAATACTGTTTGCATTGAACGACGTTTCTTGCTATCAGGAGCTTCAATATAAACAACATCCTTAGCAACGTCCATATAGAATGCGGAAAGATCTGTTGTAATGAAGTTAATTAACTTCTTGTAAATTTCCATAAATTCATAGTTTGCATATGCATCTAGAATTTCCTTAGTAAATTTGTTTACAAGAACTGTCATGTATTTATCAATGGATTCCATTTCATCGAAAGCAACAGCATCTTTAGCAGGATCAAAATCTGTTGTATTTGCAAGTAAGAAACGAACTGTGTTTCTAAATTTACGGTAACTTTCAGCGATTTGTTGGAAACTTTCCATAGATACACGAACGTCAGCAGATGTATCAACACTCAATACCCATAGACGGATAATTTCAGCACCCATCTTATCGATAACTTCACTAGGAACAATTGTGTTACCCAATGATTTACTCATTTTACGTCCCTTACCATCAAGTGTAAATCCTTGAGAAAGAATTTGCTTGTATGGTGCATGGCCAGAGTAAGCAACAGATGTAATCAAACTAGAGTTGAACCAACCACGGTATTGGTCAGAACCTTCCAAGTATAGATCAGCTGGGTATGTCAAGTAATCACGTTCAGCACATACACCTTGATGTGAGGAACCAGAATCGAACCAAACATCCATGATATCTGTTTCCTTAGTAAATTTACCATTTGGAGAATGTTCACTTGTAAAGCCTTCAGGTAACAAGTCCTTAGCTTCACGTTGGAACCAAATATTTGAGCCGTGTTCTTCAACTAATTTTGCAACATGTTCGATTGTTTCCTTAGTCATGATAGCTTCACCATCTTCACCGTAGAAGATTGGCAATGGAACACCCCAAACTCTTTGACGGGAAATTACCCAGTCACCACGATCACGAATCATGTTGTAAAGACGTTTTTGACCCCAATCTGGGAAAAATTGAACTTCATTAATTGCACCTAAAATTTGGTCACGAATCTTATCAACAGAAGCAAACCATTGTGGTGTAGCACGGAAGATAATAGGTTTCTTTGTACGCCAGTCAAATGGGTAACTATGTTCGTAATCCATTTGTTTCAAAAGTACACCAGCTTCTTCCAATTTCTTCAAAGAAACTTCATTTGCGTCTTCATAGAATAAACCTGCAAAATCTTCACCAGTATCTTCTGTCATATATCCCTTATCATCAACAGGAACATATACATCCAAACCATACTTAACACCAATATTAAAGTCATCTTCACCAAAGCCAGGAGCTGTATGGACAAGACCTGTACCAGCATCAGTTGTAACGAAGTCGCCTAACATAGTTACAAGTTTTCTTTCTGGATAGAATGGGTGTTGACATAAAACATTTTCTAATTCTGCACCCTTAACAGTTTTTACAATCTTAACATCATTCCAACCAAATAATTCAGCATCAGCATTTACTAAATCAGCAGCTAAAACATACTTACGTTCATCATCGTCATGTTGTACAACTGCGTAGTCGAATGTAGCATCAATTGTAATACCTTCAGAAGCAGGAATAGTCCATGGTGTTGTAGTCCAAACAACCATATATGTATTTTCATCTAATACACCTTTACCATCAACAACTTGTTCACCGTAGAATGCAGATGGTGATGTTACATCATGATATTCAACTTCAGCTTCAGCAAGAGCTGATTCAGATGACCATGACCAAAATACTGGCTTTTTACCTTTATAAATTAAGCCCTTTTCTGCCATCTTACCAAAGACACGAATTTGTTGTGCTTCATATTCTGGTTTCAACGTTAAATATGGGTTATCCCATTCACCAGCAACACCTAAACGCTTAAAGTCTTTTCTTTGCTTATCAACTTGTTCTAAAGCATATTGACGACACATTTCTCTGAATTCAGCTACAGATAATGCTTTACGATCAACACCAGCTTTTTTCAATTGTTGTTCAATTGGTAAACCGTGTGTATCCCAACCTGGTACATAAGGTGCGCGGAATCCCATCATTGATTTAGAACGAACGATGAAATCCTTAGAAATCTTGTTCATTGCGTGACCCATATGAATATTACCGTTAGCATATGGAGGTCCATCATGTAACACAAAACTTGGTTTTCCTTCGTTTAATTTTTGTCTTTGTTCATAAACTTTATTTTCTTCCCATTCATTTTGTCTTTCAACTTCGCGAACAGGTAAATTACCACGCATTGGGAATTTTGTCTTACCCAAATTTAAAGTATCTTTGATTTTCATAAGATCCATCCTTTCTCTCTCAGTTAAAAATTGGAAACAAAAAAATCCCATCCAGCAAGGGACGAGATTTCCGTGGTACCACCCAAATTTTAACTATCATTAATTAGTAGTTTCTTTAGTCATCATTAACGCGATGAAACGACTTACCCTACTATTATTTCAGGAAAGTATTTGAAAGATGATAAAAATCATATCAGGGATATATCGAACTTTCACCGACCATCGACTCGCTGCCTATATAATATGATTTTCGCGTTCTTTCAGAAATAAATTAATCTTCAGGAGCAAAGTGCTTTCCTTGAGGTTGATCATCATCAGGGAAAATAACAACAGTTTCATTTGTTTGTTGAGAAACTGATTCTTCTTGAGGTTGTTCTGGGACATCTTGAGTAACAACATCAGCTGGTGCATCAATTTGGCCTGGAACAATTACCTCTGCTCCATCACTACTTGCGTCTGATTGTACTTCATTTTGACCAAAATTGTCAAGTGAATCATCATGACGAATTGCATCTTGAATTTCTTCAAAACTACTTACATCGCCTTGCTTGAGAATTTCATCCCAGTCACTACCCTTAATTACTTCAAGTTGTGATTCCATCATTACTTGAAGTCTTTGGCGGAAGATACGAGCTTGTTTTCTCAAATCATCAGTTTCAATTGCAATCTTCTTAGCTTTTTTAGAAGCTTCATCAATGATGTGTTTTGCCTTAGCATTAGCTTGATCAATAATATCTTGACCTTGCTTTTGTGCTTCATGATTAATGATTTCAGCTTCTTTTTGTGAGTTTGCCTTAACTTTATCAGCAGCTTCTTGAGCCACAATAATTGATTGATTCAATGAATCTTTTAAATCATTGAAATATTTCAATTTTTCTTTATTTTGTTGCAAACTATCTGCTAATCTGTCATTTTCTTTTAAAGTATTTTCATAGTCTTTAATAATTTGATCTAAGAAATCATTAACTTCATCTTGATCATAGCCACGTAATTTTACATGAAATTCTTTATTATGAATATCTAAAGGGGTCAAAGCCATCCCCAACACCTCCAAAAACGTATCAGTTATTCTTCTCCAATACAGAAACTCTAATTCTTAATTTATCCTTACGAGTTACACCTAATAGGTCATCGATCCTAAGTCTACCATAACCACGAATCGATAATATATCTCCATACTTAACTTCATAGTCTGGTCTAGCAACAGTCATCCAATTTAACTGTACTTTTTCAGCTTTAATTAAATTCTTGCTACTTTCCCTTGATATGTTGAACGTAACACTAACTAAACTATCTATTCTTAGAGAAGAAGATGTTACCATTTTTTCTTGCCAATTTAACTCTGGAACTACAATTTCATCGAGTGGTGCATCTTCAAGTCTAACTTTAATCTTACCCACTCTATCAATTTGCAATCTGAAGTAGTCACTTACTTCTTTTTCACAAAGAAATTGCCAAGTATCACTTTGTTCTATTATATCACCAATTACTTCTCTATCTAACCCACTATTAGCTAAAGTTCCTAAAATTTGTCCATGAGTTAACGATGTAAATTTCACAGGATATTTAATAATAATTAATTCTAAATTAAAATCATCATCCCGTACCTCGTAATAACTTGGGTAAAATATTGCTCGTTTTCTTTCAGCATTTTCATAACCACCACTAAAAGAAACTTTTACATCTTGATTTTTGTGTATCAACGACTGAGCAATATATTGTTCCCTTGGATTCAGGAAATGCGTTAATATTGGTCGATATTCGTTTTCTGCCTGCATAATGTAATCAGACAATTGTGAAATTAATGGTTCTTCATCTTTTCTAAAATGCTGCAAAATGTTACTATCCATGATTAATAAAGTCCTAACAGTCCAAGTATAAAGTCTACACCCCATTCAACAGGTTGTAGAACAATTAACGCTACTACTGGTGCAAAACTCAAGCCAGCAATTGGGGGAATGAAGTTAAACAAACTTAAATATGGTTCAACTATCTTTCCTAACCATTGACCTAACTTAGTTTGATATGCACCTGGAAACCATGACATTAATACATAAATTAAGATTAATGTCGAATACAGATTAAAAATTCTATCAACTAAAAATATCAATTAATTACTCCTAACCTATACCTAATATCATCTACCTGTAAGATTAGACAAATCTCCTTCGATCTTAAAATTTTTAGGGGTGCACAAGAATATTTTTTCACCTATTCTTTGCATGTCACCATTAACAGCAAAAATTAAGCCCGAAAGAAAATCTATTACACGATGAATTTGATTTTCATCCATTTTTCTAAAATTAACAATCACAGCTCTACCATTTAAAATCATCTTACCGATATTCTTAACGTCTGAAAAAACACTTGGATCAAAGACCATGATCTTTTGTTCTCTTTGAACTGTTGTACTATTGTTTTTAGAACTCATCAAAGACATCACCTGTCTATTATTATCTTTTTCTGGTTCAGAAGCTCTATTAACATCAGTATTAGTACTGACTGCTTGTTTGCTATCAGTAACTTCCTCGTAATACTCTTCTTCTGGAACTCCATTGAACCAATTACTTAGCTTTTCACTTAATGACATCTTAACACTCCTTCAAAGGAAATCTTAACGACGACGGCGACGTAAGAATGGTGGTGTATTTAAAGAATCATCGTTGCTATCATCTGCATCTGAATCAGCTTGGAACACATCGAAATCTTTCTTTTCAACGTTTTGGAAATCATTTCCACGTTCATTTTGTGTAGCTTGACGAGGATTATTCATTTCACGACTTAAATCCCAATCACCTAATGGATCTCCTTGACTTCTAGTTGTTGTTTCATTCACACCAGTTGTTGAATGATTAATACCTGTATTGTTAAGTGGATTACTCATTCTTGTACGCTTTGGTGCTTCTTTTTTCTTTTTATCAATACCAGTTGCAATAACTGTTACGATAACTGAATCTTCAAGTTCTTCATTGATAGAAGTACCGAAAATAATGTTAATATCACTTGTAGCAGCTTGAGCCACAATATCTGAAGCATCTTGTGCTTCAAATAAACTTAGGTCTGGACCACCTGTGATGTTAAGTAAAACTTGTTCTGCACCGTCAATTGATACTTCCAATAAAGGTGAAGAAATAGCTTTCTTTGTAGCTTCTGCTGTTCTATTTTCTCCGTTAGCAGTACCAATACCCATTAAAGCAGAACCTTGATTTTGCATAACAGTCTTAACATCAGCAAAGTCCAAGTTAACGTAACCAGGTGATGTAATTAAATCAGAAATACCTTGTACACCTTGACGTAATACGTTATCTGCTTCTTGGAATGCTTGTAACATTGGTGTCTTCTTATCTACGATTTCTAATAAGCGGTTGTTAGCGATGATAACTAAAGTATCAACGTGTTCTTTCATTTGTGCTACACCTTCAGCAGCAAATCTTGCACGCTTTGGTCCTTCAAAACTGAATGGGCGTGTAACAACACCAACTGTTAAAGCACCTTGTTCTTTAGCAATCTTTGCAATAATAGGAGCAGCACCTGTACCTGTACCGCCACCCATACCAGCAGTAACAAAAATCATATCTGCACCAGAAAGAGCTTCAGCAATTGCTTCTTCACTTTCTTGAGCAGCTTTACTACCGATTTCAGGATTGGAACCTGCACCTAATCCACGTGTTAATTTAGGCCCTAATTGAATTTTTGTTTCAGCGTTTGAATGTTGTAAAGCTTGAACATCAGTATTAGCTACAATAAACTCAACACCTTTAACATCATCAGCAATCATACGGTTAACAGCGTTACCACCTGCACCACCAACACCGATTACTTTTATATTTGCGCCTGTATTTTGACTTGAATCTAATGAATATTCCATTGCCATTCTTTTACCCTCCAATTAATTAGTCAAAGAAAGATTCCATAAAATTCTTAGCTTTCGACAATATACCATTTTTCTTTTTATTTTGCTTATGCTTAGGTTGTGTTTCTTGTAAGTCTTGAGGTTCAACATCTGCAGTTTCTACATAATCATCCATATAATCATTAGATACAGCTGTTGTATCAAAATTATTACTAATCATGCTATCAGCATATGGAATAGTATCTGCTGTTATATCAATTGTATTTCCTTCCAAACTACCTTTAACTAAGCGTTCAATATCACTCATTTTAGTTACATAGTTTACTAATCCTATCACTTGAGAGAATGATGGGAAACGTAAATTCATTTCTTGTGGAATATAAATTTTAACGCTTACTCCAAAAATTTCTTCTGCTAATTCTCTAATTCCTGGTAAAGCAGCCATTCCACCAGTTAAAATTATTCCACCCGGTAATTGAAAAGCATTAACATCGTTTAAAGAACGATTTATCTTTTCAAACACCTGTCTCATACGAGCTTCTATAATTTCAGCCAAATATTCTTCTGATACTTGTTCAGGTTCTTGTTTCCCTACAACTTGTACAGGAAATACATCTTCAGAAGATGCTTGATTAGCCATTGCAAAACCATAAGTACGCTTCAAACTTTCGGCATTCTCAATGGAAGTGTTAAGAACTACCGAAATATCTCTAGTGACATAATCGCCACCTTCTTGGTCTACATATGTATACTTTAATTTATGGTCGTGAATTACAGCTGCGGTTGTTTGTCCACCACCCATATCAATTAAAATAGATCCAAAATCTTGTTCTGCATCAGACATTGCTAATCTAGCAGTAGCCAATGGAGCTACAACAGTTGCTTTAACTTTTAAGCCTGCTTTTTGTATGCATTTCTTGATATTATGTAAAATAGTCTTAGGACCCGTATACATAACAGCGTGCATCTCCATACGAACCCCCATCATACCACGGGGATCTTTAATTCCATCGAAACCATCTACAATAAATTCATCTGGAATGATATCAATAACATCACGTTCAGGAGGAAGATTTTGTACCAAAGCAGCTTGTGTTACTTTATATACGTCATTCTTCGTAATTTCTTGTGAGTTACCATTTTCATCACTGACGGAAACCATACCATGACATTTTTCAATTTGTAGCAAATTAGCAGGTATTCCAACTGTTACTTCAGAAATATCCAAGTTAGCTTTTTTTTCAGCTTGATTAACAGCATCTCTTATTGTTGCAACAACTTGATCAATATCTACAATTACACCACGATTTAAGCCAGCAGATTTTGTATTACCGTAACCAATGATATTTGCTTGTCCTTTCACATGTTCTGCGATGATGACTTTTATTGAAGTCGTTCCGATGTCCAATCCCACATATATTTCAGAATTATCCATCATTTTGACCTCCTCTTACACTCAAATTTTAAGCTATAATTTTTGTCTATTTTTATTTATATTTAGTCAATATATAAATTTTACCACATTAAGCAATAGATGTGTACTTTACTTTGTTAAACATTTGAAACAACTTTATTACTTATTATCATAAGGATAAGCATATGCACCCACTTCTAGATCAATCACACCTTTTTTACCTAGAGCTTTAGCCATGCTTGGATAATAACTCATTTTTGTTGCTAAAGTATCTATACTTCCTATTACTTCATTTCCATCATTCATCACTAATCTCACTCGTTTAGGGTTTACCTTTGTTGGACTAGAATGTATTTCAGAAATTCCAAATCTTACTTTTTTAGGCATCTCTCCTACCTGTTGTGCTGCTTCATGTAATAAAGTTTTCTTTTTGAAATCAAGAAATAATGGGTAATTTCCATTGGTTGCCTTTTGACCTACATTCAATTCACGTCCATTTGAAGTTAACTTGTAATAAGTATTCTTTCTTTGAATATATCCGACAATATCATATTCAGTAACTTTAAACTTAACGACGTTTTTTTCCAAAGAGATATTAACATCTTTAACAGTTGCTACATCATTTTTTATACGTTGACTAATCAAAAATTTAGTAGGCACAACCGCGAATAAAGATTCGTTCTTTTTCACTTGACTGGCCTCTATAATAGCAGTTTTTGTTTGGCTATCTGTACCTTCTATCTCTATATTACTCACTCTACTAACTGGAAGGATTGCGTATAAAGATATTACTGCACTAATTCCAAAAATTGATGCTAGAGTTATTACTCGCTTTTGGAGTCTTTTCTTTCTAAGACCGTTAAATTTAACTAAATTGCTACTTATCAAGATTTTTTTAGATTTCTTTTGTTTTTTCTCTATATTTTCTTCTCGCAACAATTGCTGTCTTTCCCAAGGCGTAAGTTCTTCATTATCTCTCATGGCTTTATTTTTAGAATCTTTTCGTTTACCAAACACGCAATCACCTCCTTTACTTTAATATCTTGAATAATTATTTATGCATTATGTCTTCTAGTACTTTGATTACTTGGTTAGCTGCATCTGGAATTCCAGCTTCCTTAGCATTTTTACCCATTTGTAATCTTTTATCGGAATCATTCATAATTTCATCGATATTTTTAACTAAAGTATCCGCAGTTAAATCTTTCTCTTTAATCATCAATGCTGCATCTTTATTAACTAAACTCATCGCATTCTTTGTTTGATGATCATTTGTTACATATGGACTTGGAATTAGAATAGTAGGAATTCCTAAAGCCGTAATTTCCGCTAAACTTGTTGCACCAGCACGACCAACAATACTTGCAACTTCAGGTAAAATTGCTGGCATATCAGCAATATAAGGCTCTATTCTAACATTATCTGGTAAATTTTTAGCTTCATCTTTAGCCATTATTTTATCATAGTGAACTTTACCAGTAACAAATAAAACTTGATATTCTTTTTTAGCAAACTGTGGAATTGCCTTTAGAGTAGCAGCATTAATTCCTTCTGCTCCTCGAGAACCACCAAAAATCATAACTGTTGGTAAATCTTTTCTCAGCTTGTATTCTTTCTCTAATCTACCTGTATCTTTCATACCAGCAACTTGTTGGGCTCTAGGATTACCAGTAAAAACAACTTTAGATGCTGGAAAATCTTTTCTAGCATCTTCAAAGCATATTCCTACCTTATCTACAAAGTGACTTAAAAATTTATTCGTTACGCCAGCAACGCTATTTTGCTCATGAACAAAAGTTGGAATTTTCATCCTAGCTGCAGCATATACAACCGCACCACAAACATAGCCACCTGTTCCTACAACAACATCTGGTTTGAAATCACGAATAATTTTCTTACAATCATGCACACTCTTTAAAAAGAGATATACTGTTTTAAAATTTTCCAAAGATAAAGAGCGTTTGAAACCTTGAATCTTAATTGTCTTCAATGGAACTCCTGCTGAAGGAACAATACGACTTTCTAACCCCTTATGAGTTCCAACATATAAAATTTCTGAATCTGGTTCTATTTGCTTAATAGCTTCTATCAATGCTAGTGCTGGATAGATATGGCCTCCTGTTCCACCACCAGAAATTAATAATCGCATTTATTTTTCCTCCAACTCTTTTGTCAATTTTTCTACAGCTTCAATAAATTTATCCCCACGTACTTCAAATGTTGGCCATTGATCCCAACTAGCACAAGCTGGAGATAGTAAGATAACATCGCCTTCATTACTTACTTTATAAGCTTCAGGGACTGCAGAAACTGCATCTTTAGTTTTAATAATCTTTTCAACACCAGCTTCTTTACCAGCCTTTGCCATCAGATCAGCTGTTTCACCAAATACAATCATTGCATGAACTTTATTCTTCAATGAAGGTTCTAATTTTTCAAATGTAAATCCTCTATCTAATCCACCAGCTAATAATACTACTGGATTATTGAAACCAGCTAATGCTTTTTCAGTCGCTTCCATATTAGTAGCCTTAGAATCATTATAGAATTTTCTACCATTTAGAGTTGTTACATATTGCGTACGATGACGTACACCTGAGAATGTTGTTAAAACTTCTTTAATATCTTCATTTGATTTACCAAATATCTTTGCAACAGCAATAGCAGCTAATGCATTTTCTACATTATGAGTACCAGGTACTTTAATATCATCAACTGGCATTATTTTATCTTCTTTATAGAATAGATATCCATCTGCCACATAGGCGCCGTCCGTAGATTTACCTAGACGAGAAAATGGAACAATTTTTGCTTTAGAACGTTGACTTAACTCTTGCCATTCTTCGTTATCCCAATTTACCACAAAGTAATCATCTTCTGTTTGATTCATAACGATACGCATCTTAGCATTAACATAATTTTCTCTTGTACCATGATAATCAATATGTGCTTCATATATGTTTGTTAATACAGCAACTTTAGGATGATATTCTGTAATTCCTAATAATTGGAAACTAGATAATTCTGTAACAATTGTATCTTTACTTGTTGCTTCTTGTGCTACTTGACTAGCAGGAACACCTATATTACCAGCAACGTAAGCCTTACCTTCAGTTTGACCTTGATTTAGCATCAAAGAAATCATTGTTGTAGTTGTTGTCTTACCATTTGTACCTGTTACTCCTACAAATCTTGCATCACTAATTTCAAAAGCTAGTTCAGGTTCAGTAATTATCTTTATTCCCTTATCTTTAGCACCACTAACTAAAACATTTGTGTATGGTATACCAGGATTTTTAACCATTAAATCAATATTCTCTAATAATTCTAAAGGATGACTACCAGTAATAACTTCAATTCCTT
This sequence comes from Ligilactobacillus sp. MP3, assembly GCF_024436335.1. NCBI lineage: Bacteria > Bacillati > Bacillota > Bacilli > Lactobacillales > Lactobacillaceae > Ligilactobacillus > Ligilactobacillus sp. MP3. The sequence goes on along the minus strand of NZ_JANFQI010000001.1, from coordinate 220,812 downwards.
CATTTTTTAGTTCATTTACTTGAGTTAAATCAGATGGTGTATTTTTATCATTTACAGTAACTTCTGCACCTAACTTTTTCAGTAACTTAGCTGCATTCACACCACTCTTACCTAATCCTAATACTAATACTTTTTTTCCACGATATTTCTCTATCATTTTCATAATACAAGACTTCCTTAATGCTTAATTTTTATAGAATAAACGCTAATGCGATTGCTGAACAAACAATTCCTATACACCAAAAAGTAATATCAATTCTCCATTCACTCCAGCCACACATTTCAAAGTGATGATGAATTGGACTCATTTTAAAAATTCTTTTGCCAGTTAACTTGAATGAGGCAACTTGTAAAATTACACTTGCTGTTTCCATAACAAAGACGAAACCTATAACTAATAAAGCTAATTCATGATGTGTCATTAAAGAAACGGCAGCCAACGCACCACCTAGCGCTAATGAACCCATATCACCCATGAAAATTTTAGCTGGTTTATGATTAAAGATAATAAAGCCAAGTAATGCACCAATTACTGTAGCACAAAATAGTAATACATCAAATTGGCCTTGATAATAAGCTATAATTCCATAGGTTGCAAAAGCTATTATTGCCTGTCCTGAAACTAGTCCGTCAATTCCATCAGTTAAGTTCACTGCATTAGAAAAACCTACTAACCAGAAAATAGCAAATAGTGTATACAACACTAATCCTAAATGTAATTCATGTCCAAATAACGCTAAAGATAATGGAAGTTTTTCATGCACAAAAACAAATACGAAAAGAAGTGCACCTACTACTTGGCCAAGAAATTTTTGCCAAGCTTTCAAACCTTCATTCTGTTTCTTCCATAATTTAATAGAATCATCCCAGAAACCTAAAAAGCCATATAAAACTAAGATAAAGGTGATTATTAATAATTTAGCATGTAAATTTTTAGTTAATAGTCCAAAAACCAAAACAACTGCAAGAATTGCTAGGTTAAAAACAAATCCACCCATTGTTGGTGTACCAGATTTTTTCTGATGCCATTTTGGACCTTCTTCACGAATCATTTGTCCTTCTTTTCTTTTTCTAAAGTAGCTGATGAACATTGGTACAAAAATCACTGTCAAAATAAATGCACATACAGCCGGTGCTATAATCAATAACATTGAATTCATTTTCTCTCTCCTATTTTAATTTTACTTCAACTATATCAGATTTCTTAAGTGCTCCTCCAGCCGCTATACTTTGGTAGTATGCATAACCAGATCCAGTATAATTAACTGTAATTCCAGTTAAATCAGCCAGTTTAGCAATATCATTTCTTGACCATCCATTTATGTCTGGCATAGTTTTCGTTCCATTTGTCAATAATAATACTTTTTCTCCAGAAATAACAGTCTGATCTCCCTCGACTGATTGTTTCTCTACTTTATCACCACTACCAACTACAACAGGTACCAAGCCTTGTTTTGAAATTTTATCTTTAGCATCATCAACTGAGTTTCCAACAACATTTTCGACTTTAACTGTACCAGAATTAGTATTGTTTACTTGACTTGAATCTAAAACTTTTTTCATAATTGGGTTGAAAATAGTTGATAGATTCTTAGTAGCATCATTAATTCCAAATGATTTTGGTTGTTTTACAGTCAAATACATAATATATCTTGGATTATCGGCAGGCGCCATTCCTACAACTGAGAGGATATGATTAGAACTACCGCTCAAATAACCTGTTCCGTTTGAATTAGCGATTTCGGCAGTTCCTGTTTTAGCTGCTATCTTATAGCCATCAATTGCATAATCTTGTCCAAGACCTTTTTCGTCATAGACAACAGCTTCCATCATATCTAAAACTTTCTTACTTGTTTTTGCAGTAATTGGTTTACCGACCACTTGTGTTTTTGATTTATAAACTGTTTTTCCTGTATTAGGATCAACTATTTTATCTACCAAGCGTGGCTTAACCATCTTACCCTTATTAGCAATTGCAGAAAAAGCCTGCATCATTTGAATAACAGTAACATCTATCGCTTGACCATAAGCCGTATTAGCTTGATCAAATGCATATGTGTAATTGATATTACCACTAGATTCTGCACCTAAACCTGCACCTACTGGGCGAAGTAAACCAAATTTTCTAATATAACTCATCCAGGTTTTCTTACCCATTTTTTGTTCAAGTTGAGCCATTACAGCATTAGATGAACGCATAAAGCCTTCTTTAACTGTAATATTGCCCCATCCAGAACGATTCCAGTCGTTCACTGTAGATCCATCAATCACATATGGTCCAGATCTATAAGTTGCATTTGAATCATAATTTCCACTATTAATTGCAGATGCAACTGTCAAAACTTTTATAGCCGATCCTGGTTCGTATGCATCCTCTAACAGTGTATTTCTCCAAACATTTGTTAAACCTTCTTTTGTTTGAGCATCAAATGTCGGACGTTGGCTAGCTGCTACTATCTTACCAGTATGTGAATCCATAACAACCGCATTAATTGATGCAGCCTTAAATTTCTTTTGCTTTTGTGTAAGTAAATTTTCTAAGGCAGTTTGAATCTTAGGATCCAATGTTGTATAGATGTCATCGCCATTTTGAACGCTTCGTTTCTTTTTAGAAGATCCCGGCAACTGAACACCGTAACTATCTGTAGCAGTATTATTTATTCCATCGCGACCAGATAATTGTTTATTAAATACTTTTTCTAGTCCCATAATACCTACTAGCTTTTTATCCTCCGATTCAGCTAACCCTATCAAATGTGAAGCAAAAACACCATTAGGATATAACCTAGACTGTGATGGTGTAAATTTTATACCTGTTAAATGATAAGAATCTATCTTTTTCTTAGTTTCAAGAGAGATATTCTTACCAACATTTCCCAATTCAACTTGATAAGTATTCTTATCTTTAGGATTCAAAATTTGTAATACTCTTTTATAACTAATATTTAAATTATCACTTAAAACTTTAGCAGCTTTCTTCTTTTGGGAATCCGGTAAATATTCTTTTTTTCCATAAGCAACTGCACTTTTAGAGAGAACTATATATATTGAGTAAGTAGTCGTATCCTCAGCAATTGGTTGATTAGCTGCATCATATATTGTTCCACGTTTCGCTTTTATCTCAGTTTTACTTGCGTATAGCTGTTGTGTACTCTTATTTAGATCCACACCATATATTTTATGTCCTACAGCTACACGAAAAAAACGTCCGATAAAAACAATAAAAACGATAAGAACAATAAAAAATATTCCCCTCCCAAAATACTTTCGATTGTACATCATCCTTTGTTGTCTTTCTTTTATAGGACGTTTATTATTTGTGTTCATTTAGTAACATTCCTTGTATTCTTTGTATTCATCTTTAAACCACTATCTTTAGCTATTTTGCTTAGACGAGAGTTACTTGATAACTCACTAATTTCCTGTTTCATATTAGTATTAGAACCTTGGATTTTTGTAATTTTGCTTGTTGTATCTTGTAAATTCAACTGTGCATTTGTTAATTTAACATTTGCTGAAATTACCATGGTAGTCATAACTCCTATCCATACCATTGATCCAGCAAACAATTTCATCATCTTACTTCTGTAAGGAGATGATTGAACTATGTATTTTTTCTCAGGCTCGTTATTATGTACTATTCTTGGTTGTTGGTTAAGTTTACGAGCTGTTTGTTCCATAACGACCACTTCCTACTACACTACAATTTTTCAATTATTCTTAATTTAGCCGAGTGAGCACGATTATTGTGTGTAATCTCATCTTCACTTGGTACTATCGGCTTTCTTGTAATCAGTTTGTACTCAACTTTTTGGCTATCCGGAATTACTGGTAATCCGGGAGGTAATTCTGGTAAACTTGTCTTCTGCTTAAACATTACCTTAACTAATCGATCCTCCAATGATTGGAAGGTAATTACACTAATACGACCGCCAGGATTTAATAAATCTAAAGCTTGCTCCAAAGATTCTTCCAATGCACCTAATTCATCATTAACTGCAATCCTAATTGCCTGGAATGTTTTTTTAGCTGGATGTCCACCTTTTCTACGGGCCTTAGCCGGAATAACTTCTTTAATAAGATCAACCAGTTGACCAGTTGTCTCAATTGGTGTTTGCTGTCTAACTTTCTCAATTCTACGAGCAATTGACTTAGCAAATTTTTCTTCACCGTAACGGAAGAAAATTCTCACTAATTGTTCATAACTCCAGTCATTTACCACATCTCTAGCTGTTAATGATTGACTTTGATCCATTCTCATATCTAGAGGAGCATCATAGTTATAACTAAAACCACGATCTGCATTGTCGAACTGCGGCGATGAGACACCCAAGTCATAGAGAATTCCATCTACTCCCAAAATATTTCTTTTATTTAACTCTTCAGAAATATTTCTAAAATTACTTTTGATAAAGTTAATCTTTCCCAGTTCATTTTCTTCTTTAAACTTATCCTTATTAAAATTAATAGCTGTTATATCTTGGTCAAATGAATATAATTTCCCATTTTCTGATAACTTACTTAGTATCAAACCACTATGACCGCCACCACCCAAGGTACAATCAACGTAAGTTCCATCTGGCTTAATATTCAGACCATCTACAGCTTCATTTAATAATACTGTAATATGCTTAAATTCAGCCATATATCCTCCTCTAAAGATCAAAATCAATCATATTTTCTGCTATATCATCAAAGTTTTCTTCTGCCTCATCAGCAAAAGCATCCCATCTATCTTCGCTCCAGATTTCAAAACGATTAGATACCCCTACGACAACACACTTTTTTTGTAAGGCGGCATGTGTACGTAAAGATTTAGGAATATTTATTCTACCCTGCTTATCAATTTCACATTCAGTTGCAGCTGAATAGAAAAAACGAACGAAAGCACGGGCGTCTTTCTTTGTAAGTGGTAATTTTTGTAATTTAGTTTCTAGAATGTTCCATTCTTCTTGAGTATATCCAAATAAGCACCCGTCCATTCCACGTGTTACAACAAAGGAATCCCCTAATTGTTCGCGAAATTTGGCGGGTACGATCAATCTTCCTTTGGCGTCAATCGTATGTCTATACTCTCCCATGAACATTCTACTTCACCACCTTACATAACACCATATTTATAGTACCACAATTCCCCACTTCTAACCATATAATTTCCCCTAAAAACCACTTAATAATTATTAATTTTTGATTTAAAAAAAATTTCAAATATATTTCAGTTATAGATTTACTTAAGTTCATTCTTATAATTTTATTTGCCAATAAAAAAAAGCGACTGGAATCTCTTCCAATCGCTCTATATCGCTACAATAAAATAGCCTTAAAAATTGTCATTATTAATACAATAAAGTATGTAAACAGTGTTACTAAATCTAAAATTCTAATAAATCTGGTCCAAAATACACCATAAACAATATCACCACTTCTATATGCACCAGCAAATATCATTATCAAGCCCACAACAGACATTACAAACACCAAATATGGAAATAATGATATTCCTATCAATTCAATAGAAGTAAAATGAATTGCAATTATTAAGAATATACATAAAACATCTAATTTCTTTAAACGTCGAGGCCAAATATTTTTGAATCTATTTTTAAACATAGTCAATACTATCCATAGAAAAACCACTATACACAGCTGAACTATCCAACTTCGTAACACAATCTCCACATCCTTAATTTTCTAAGAAGGCTTCATGTAAGGTATTAACTGCTAGTTTGAAGTTATCTTCAGTCACTAAAATCCAAACAGTGGTATCACTATCAGCTGTTTGTAAGATTTCAACCCCAGTTTTTGAAAGTGCTGTAACCATTTTAGCAATAACACCTGGGGTTCCTACCATACCGCCACCAATAATAGATACTTTAACACAATTTTCAACAAAGTTCACTGGTATATTATATTCTTCAAAGATTTTTTTAGCTTTTAATCCATCTTCACGACTTGTATTGAAAACAACTTGCTTAGGTGAAATATTGATAAAATCAATACTTACATCATTTTCAGCTAACACTTTGAAGATCTTTTCAGCTTCTGTATTGTTAACTGAAAGGTTGATTTGTGTTAAGCCTGTTTGATGTGCAATACCTGTAACTGTACGATAATGTTCAATGCTAAGGTTCTTATCAGTAACTAATGTTCCCAACTCATCCACATCATCCCAAGTTGAACGAATTCTCATTGGTAAATGTGCTTGATGCGCAACTTCAACAGCACGTGGATGAATTACCTTTGCACCTTCATGAGCCATATTAGCAACTTCGTCATAGCTAACTGTTTTCAAGAAATGCGCGTTCTTTACAATTCGAGGGTCAGCTGTCATCATACCAGAAACATCAGTGAAAATATCAACACGTTCTGCATCTAATGCAACTGCCAATAAAGCAGCTGATGTATCAGATCCACCACGACCTAAAGTTGTGACGTGCCCTTCTTCTGACATTCCTTGGAATCCAGAAACCACTACTACGTCATGAGAAGCGAATGCATCTAATACAGCGTCTGTCTTCACTTCTAAAACTTTAGCATTTTGATAGTCATTATTTGTTCTAAAACCAGCATCTGGACCTGTCATAGCTACGGCGTTAAATCCATTTTCTTTTAACATTTGTGTAAAAACTGCTGTTGAAATAACTTCCCCCACAGAAACAATCATATCTAATTCACGAGGAGTAAGTTTGGTTCTTTCACCACCTACCAAGCTAAGTAATGAATCAGTTGCATAAGGGGCACCTTTTCTTCCGATTGCAGATACAACGATTACCACCTTATATCCTTCATTTACCGCATGTTCAATATGTCGCATGGCAGACTTTCTTGATTCATCATCTTGGACAGAAGTTCCACCAAATTTTTGAACCATAATTTTCATTATAATTCCTCCTCAAACTTAAAAATATTTCTCCTAAATTTAATTATATTAAGAAAATTTTAATTCTATTTTTCTATTATTATAAATTCATCTTGTATAAATTTCAACAATGATTATCTAATTTTATAAAATCAGTGACAACTATTGATTTTTAGCATAATAATAGTTTATAGTTAAACATGATAATATGATAAAGGGTGAAAAATGTGGCTAAAAAAACAAAGAAAGAGCGTTCTACTTTCCAAAAAATAACTTTAGTTGTTGTATGGCTAATGCTTATCTTTACAATTGGTAGTGTTGTCCTATCAGCAATTGCAAGTTTTATGAATTAAAAAATGAGACTGAGAAATCTTTTATGACTTCTCTAGTCTCATTTTTATTTTAGATATTTATTAAAAAATTCATTTACTCTTTTCTGATACTCTTTAGGATGGTTATTATATGAATTTGCATGTCCTGTATTTTTAGTTACCCATAACTTTTTAGGGGCTGAAGTTGCTTTATAATTTTCATATACCATTTTCGTTGGTACAAAGGTATCACTATCTCCATGAATAAAGAAAATCGGTAACTTATTCTTTTCTAACTGCTTTGTTGAACTGCCCTTACCAAAGTCATATCCAACTCGAATTGTTCCCATAATTCGTGCTGCAGTTATCATCGGTTCTTTAGGCAGATTAAATTGTTGCTTTAATTGTTCGCTTAATTCCGATTCTATACTTGAATATCCACAATCTTCAACAATTGCTTTTACTTGTTTAGGTAGACATTCTCCACTTACCATCATAACAGTAGCGCCACCCATACTTACACCAAATAGTCCAATCTGTGAATCAGACCCTTTCTTAGCAATAACTTGTTTAATCCATTTCACATAATCCAGTCTATCTGGCCAGCCGAATGTAATATATTTACCTTGACTCTGTCCACTTGCCCTATCATCTGGAGCTAAAACATTATAACCTAAATTATGAAATAGTCTAATATATCTAGCCATATGCATCGCTTCTCCTTTATATCCATGAGCGACGATAATGGTTTTATTAGTTTTATTCTCCGCTGGTAAATAAATAGCTCTAAGTTTTAAATTATCTGTAGCAGATTCTTCATACCAATTTTGATAATTTTGTTTCTTTAACCAATTTTGATCTGCTAGTAATTTCTTATCAACTTTTCCTTTTGGTCCTGACTTAACTGTTAGGTCTGGTTTAAAAGCATAACTAACTAAATAATAGCTTCCACCTGTTATCCCAAGTAAAATCAATATCACTAAACCTACTATTAAAGAATATATTAGCTTTCTCTTCTTCATTTTAATAAATTTCCTTAATCAATTTTTTGATTCTCAATCTCTTTCAAAGGTACCATTTTGGTAGTACCAAACCATTTATTACTTATTTTTTGCAAGGTTCCATCTTTTGCCATTTGAGCTAATGCTACATTAATCTTCTTTTGTAAAGTTTTATCACCTTTACGCATACCTACAGCAAAATTTTCGGATTCAAATCCAACATCACTAATACGATAGCTATTAGGATCAGGTTCGTGTGCAACATAATAGTCTGCATAAACACTGTCAATTAATAATCCTTGAATTCTATTAGCATTTAAGTCTAAAAATGCATTATTGAATGTATCATATTGAACTGCTTCTTTTACGTAATTCTTTAATAATTTAGGTTGTGACATATAAGATTCATAACCAGATGAACCTGATTGTAGCCCTAATGCCTTTCCTCTCATGCTCTTAGCACCATAAACATTTTCTTTCTTTTTAGATACAAGAACTTGTTGATTACGTAAATATGGAACACTGAAAGCTACAGTCTTTTTACGCTCTGGATTTACTGTATATCCGTTCCAAATTAGATCAATAGTTCCATTTCTTAGTTCTGTTTCCTTCATAGACCAATCTATTGTTTGAAAATCTACATCAATTCCATAACGCTTGAATACTTCTCTAGCCAAATCTACGTCAAATCCTACTAAAGAACCATCCTTTTCACGAAATCCCATTGGAACAAAACTATCATCTAAACCAATAACTACTTTCTTTTTCTTCTCAATCTTCTTCCAATTATCTTGATCATTAGCACGTTTTCTAACATTTGTACAACCTGCTAAAGTTGTTCCTACTATTAAGAATGCTAACAAGCAAGTAATAATTTTTACAATTTTCTTCAAAGAAATCACCACTCTCATTAATAGCCTAAGGGTTTCACTTTCAAAATATTATCTGCAATCTCTTCTGCAAAATCCATGTCGTGAGTTACAATAATTTGTGTCATTCCTTCTTTTTTCAAGTTCAAAATGATATCTTTAACTGTAGCTGTCAATCCTGGATCTAAAGCAGAAGTTGGTTCGTCATAACATAAAATTTGTGGTTTCATCGCTAGAGCTCGTGCAATTGCCACACGTTGTTTTTGACCGCCAGATAATTGGAATGGATATAATCCTTCCTTTCCTTCTAAAGCTAAACCATTTAATAAATTCTTAGCTTCAGTTTCAGCAATTTCTTTCTTCTTTTTTAAAACCATAGTAGGTGCTAAAGTTACGTTTTGTAAAACTGTAAGGTGTGGGAATAAATTATATTCTTGGAATACTACACCGATAACAGAATCATTATTTTCATTTGTATATGGATCAAATGCTTGACCATCAATTAAAATTTGACCGCCGTCAATCTTTTCTAGTCCACTAATACATCTTAAAAGTGTTGTTTTACCACCACCTGATTGACCAACGATACATAGAATTTCACCATCTTTAACTTCTAAATTCAAATTATTTAAAATAACTTTATCGCCAAAGCTTTTACTAATATTCTTTAACTCTAACATATGCTAACCTCCTTATTTCCAGTAACTGTAGTATTGTTCTAATTTTCTTAAAATAAAGGTTAAAACTGCTGTCATAACTAGGTAAACAACACCTACCATTACCAATGGAACTAGTGTAACATCTCTACTTGTTGCAACATTTCCAGCCCTTAATAAATCTCCAATACCGATTACGTAAACTAAACTAGAATCTTTAACTAAATTAATAACTTCATTTCCAATAGAAGGTAATACAATCTTTACAACTTGAGGTGTTACTATTTTTCTAATTGTTTGCCAGTAAGTTAAGCGTAAAACTTTAGCACTTTCATACTGACCTTTGTCAATTGATTGTAAACCACCACGGAAAATTTCAGCAAAATATGCAGTATAGTTTAGAATAAACGCAAATAATGCTGCATCAAATCGTCCTAATGTTAACCCTACTAAAGGCAAACCATAAAATACAAAAATCAATTGTAGTAATAAAGGTGTCCCTCTCATCAACCATACATAAAATCTTAAAATTGCTTTTAATAATCTAAATCGTGAAATTAATGCCAACCCTACGATCAACCCCAATGGTAAAGAACCAATTAGAGTCAAACAAAAGATTTGTAAAGTCATTTTTGCACCATCCAATAATGATGGTAACACTTCTAATACATAATTCATCCTTTATCCTCCTAATGTAAATCAATTAATTAATCATTAAACTAGCTAGTAAAACAAAAAGTAAGTTATTATCATAAACAAAAAGCCCTCCTAGATCTAGTCGATCTAAGAGGGCACTATGAAAGTACGGTTCCACCTCGATTTTGCTAAATTCTCACGAAAGTAGCCTCATCAAGTTACACATACGTATAACTCACATCTTAACGCAATAACACGTATAGGCCTACTAAAATATTCAACCTATAAACTCACGGGTGTGGTTCAATCAAGTGGATCGGTATCCCTTTCAGCTGATAAAGATACTCTCTTTCGGCGTCCGTACTTCATCTACTCTTCCGTTCATCGTCTTTATTTATGATGATAATAAATTAACATTTTAATTAGAAATTGTCAAGAAATTATCACTTATTTTTTAAACCAACTAATGAATTTTTTCATAAAGCCGCCTTTTTCTGTTTCTCTAATTGTCATTAAAGGTACTGTTTCACCTTCTAAACGGCGGGCAATATTACGATATCCTTGTGAAGCTGGATTTTTTTCATTCAACACAATTGGTTCACCCTTGTTAGAGTATGAAATAACCTCATCATCATCAAAAACAATTCCAATTAATTTAATTGATAAATGATGTGTAATTTCATCAACATCCATCATATCTCCGTCATTCATCATATGGCGACGAATACGGCTAATAACTAACATTGGTGGCTCTGTAAGTTCTTTTTGTTCAAGTAATCCAACAACTCTATCAGCATCTCTAACTGAAGAAATCTCAGGTGTAGAAACAACAATCGCTTCATCTGCTCCAGCGACAGCATTCATGAAACCTTGTTCAATTCCAGCAGGACAATCTAATAAGATATAATCGAAATCCGGCTTTAATTCTTCTACAATTGCTTTAACTTCTTCTGGCTCTAAGGCAGACTTATCAGTATTTTGAGCGGCTGGCAATAAATAGAGCTTATCATCAAATCGCTTATCTTTAATTAAAGCTTGATGTAATTTTGCTGTTCCTTGAGCAACATCAACAATATTATAAATAATGCGGTTATCCAGTCCTAATATAACATCTAAATTTCTTAAACCTATATCTAAATCAACCAAACATACCTTTTTTCCTAGTAAAGCAAGTGCTGTTCCTAAATTAGCAGTTGTAGTAGTCTTTCCAACACCGCCCTTGCCAGAGGTAATAACTATTGCTTTTCCCATTTTAAAAGCCTCCTACCTGATTAAATATCTTTGGACGTAGAGATTTTAACTTGTCAATACTTGTAAATTCCAAAACATGTAGATCATTTACAAACACTAATGAATCTGTCCCAACTGTAACTTTTTCCTCATCAACAATGTCAACTAAATCTCCTATTCTAAGTTGTTGAGCCCCAAAAATATCTCCTAAAATAATAGATCGAACATTACTATCAAAACCAGCATGAATAATTCCACTAACACTACCCATGACATAAATATTTCCAGTTGCTCTCAAGATTCCACCTTGATGCAGATTTCCCAAAAATAGGACATCCCCTGTTATATCTTTAACTTGTCCATTACGAATTACATCGCCATTAACATGCACATTCTTACTGTCCATTATTTGCAATGCTTCTTTAATATTAATAACATCAGAAACAATTCTATGTACTAAAAAATTAGGGTAGTTATCAACTATCTTTTCAATTTCATGTTTTTGGTCAATGGTTAATAATCTTGCACCTGTTTTGATGTTAAATGCAATTTTCTCATCATTCTTTTCTTTTTCATGTTTTAATCGCTCAAACAGTTCAGTTAACTCAATTAATATCTGTGAGAAAGCAGCATCTGCTTTTAACTCAATTTCATAACCATCTTTATAACCCTTTAATACAACACTCTTTTGCATTGATACACCCCTCATCTTTAATAATTTGTTTCGAAGAAGTGTTCTAATGGGAGGAATAAAACTACAAACCAAGCTAAGTTATAAATTAAAGTTGGTCCTAAAGTTCTACCAATTAAATCTGTTATTGTCGCATTCGTAAAATCAACTAGTGAATTAGCCCAAAAGAACAAAAATGTCACAATTGTTATATCTATTAAGTATATTAATAATACCACAATAAACGATCGTGTGAAAAACTGAAACATATATTTTGTTACATATACCATCAAAGGAAGTATCATTGTAAATACACCTAAAATACCCGTATAAAACATATCATAAAATAAACCAACGATTGCAGACCACATTACTAAATGCTCTACATTTCCATAACAGACGGCCATTACTATAAAAAGTAATACTAACCTGCTTTCCATGGCCATTGTGTTAGTAAACATATACTTTGCAAACACTTGTGTCAGACCACCATCTAAAAACATTGCTAAAAACAGTCCGATTGGAAAATAGTAATTCATTTTTTCTGTTCTCATCACTTTAACCTCTAATCATCAGTTCTTACTGCAATTGTCACAAAACTCAAGTCATCCAAATCAACAGCTGGCTTTATATAAATCTTAGATGGTAAGCCATAATCATCATCAGAAACTTTCTCAACTGTCCCAACTAATAGTCCTTTAGGTGTAGATCCACCCATACCAGATGTTACCACTTTAGTACCTTTTTCAATTTTCTTCTTAGAAGTTACTTGTCCCATTACCAAATCACCGCTATTAGTGTCGTAATTAGTAATCAAACCATTGATAACATCACCAGATTTACTTGTCACTTGTACAGCGAATCTATTAGCTGAATCATTATTTGTAGAAATTAACTCTACCTTACTATTAGAATTATTCACTTCTGTAATTCGTCCAACAATTCCCTTTCTAGATAAAACAGAATCACCCTTTTTAATTCCAGCAAGTGAACCTTTATTAATAGTTACTTGATTTTGCCAAGTTGAAGGAGTTCTAGTTAAAACATATGCAGTAACTTGATCATAATTAGTTAAACTTTTAGATAATTTTAGTTGTGCTTTTAACTGTTGGTTTTCTTTTCTTAAAGTTTGATTTTCTGCATCTTTTGCAGCTAAACTATCTACTTGCTTTTTTAATTGTTGATTTTCTTGGTAAGTGTTCATTAAATTAAAAAATGAAGATGTCGCATTTTTAGCCCCATCTAAAGGATAACTAACTACTCTATCAACAATTCCAGCTGCATCATTTCCTATCTGTTGTACAAATGTAGGAGCCTTTCTATTATTTCTTACAGCAATAGAAAATGCAATTAATAAGAAACTTATAATTAATGCGATTAATACAATAACCAGTTTTTTGTTAAAAAAAGATTTTTGCATTGTATGATCCTCCTATAACTATTATTTTTCAAGTAAGATTTACTCAAAAAATAAGCCGTATCACTAAAAGGAAATCACTACTACCTTCTAATCGACACGACTTCAATAGTTAGTTTATTTGTCTTTCATGACTTCGATACTCTTCAATGATTCACCTGTTCCAATAGCAACACAATCTAAAGGTTCAGATGCCACAAATACTGGAACTTTAGTTGCTTCTGAAATAACTTCAGGTAAATGTTTCAATAAAGCTCCACCACCAGTAAGGACAATTCCGTGATCGATAACATCAGCAGCAATTTCTGGAGAAGTTTCTTCTAATGTTTCTTTGATTGCTACAATAATTTCTTGAACAACTTCTTGAATTGCTTTAGCTACGTCAACAGCTTCAATTTCAACTGTTTGAGGCAATCCTGATACTAAATCACGACCACGAATACTTTGACTTTCAATATCTTTAGCAGCTTCAACTGATGCAGATGCTACGTCCATTTTTAATTGTTCAGCTGTACGTTCACCAATTAAAAGATTGAAGTTTTTACGTACGTAAGAAATAATTGCTTCATCAATCTTATCACCAGCCATTCTAATAGAACGACTTGATACAATCCCACCTAAAGAAATTGTTGCTACATCAGTAGTACCACCACCGATATCAACAACCATATTACCAGTTGGGTCCATAACAGGTAATCCAGCACCTATTGCAGCAGCAAAAGGTTCTTCAATTGTATAAGCATCTCTAGCACCAGCTACTCGAGTTGCATCTATGACAGCTCTTTTTTCTACTTCTGTTACACCACTAGGAACACATACCATTACGTAAGGCTTGTTAGCTTTGTTTCCTAAAGCCTTTTGGATGTAATATTGCATCATTGATACTGTTGTATCGTAATCAGCAATAACACCATCTTTCATTGGTCTAATAGCTACAATACTTTCAGGAGTACGACCAATCATATCTCTGGCTTCTGAACCAACGGAAACGACCTCTCCTGTTTTTATGTTTTTAGCTACGACAGAAGGTTCACGTAAAACAATACCCTTACCTTCTTCATATACAATTGTATTTGCTGTTCCTAAATCAATTCCTATGTTTTTCGTTCCGATTCCGAACACCATTTTTCTTCCCTTCCATAATCCCTGAGCAGGGTAATATAACGATAAGAGTATTATATCATATTTAACAATTATCGTTTAGTTTAAATTAAGTTCAACATATAGGATACACGATTTTTTTTACTCTTTAAAGTATATCCATAAACTTTATAAATTATTAATTTTTTTATAAAGTTAATCTGAAATAAGTTCTACATTAGCGGCTTGTGGTCCTCGTTTTCCTTCAATCGTTACAAAACCTACACGTTGACCTTCTTGTAAAGTTTTAAATCCTTCAGTTTGAATTGCTGAAAAATGAACAAAAACGTCATCTTTGCTATCATCTGGAGTTATAAAACCAAAGCCCTTTTCTCTATTAAATTTATGTACTGTTCCTAAAATCATATTGTTACCCACCTTAAAATTCGACTATTTTTTCTTCTGCTAAGCTTAAATACACTTCAGAACCTACAATTACATGATCAATTAGTTCAATTCCAATCATCTTTCCTGCATTAATTAATCTTTTAGTTAATTGAATATCATTTTTTGAGGGTTCGACATTCCCGCTTGGATGATTATGTGCTACTAAAATTCTGGCACAACTAAAATTTAATGCATATTTAAAAATTTCTCTTGGATGTACCGTAGCCGAATTTAATGTACCTTTAAAAATCACTTTTTCGCTCAATACTTGATTCTTAGTATCTAAGCATACACATACCAACAATTCCTGCTTACTATCACCAATTTTATCTATCATATAATTTCCAAACATACAACTTGAAAAGATTTGCCCCAAAACTAATCCTTCTTTTTCCTTATAGCGTTCTGAAAATTCTCTTAGTGCTCTAATTATAGCGACTTTTTCATCATCCTTACACAAATTTTTTAGTCTCTCATCACTAAAAAATTGTAGTTCATTTAATCTTTGGTGCTCATCAAAAAAATTCTTAATCACATTCTTAGCAGATGTTTGTGAAACTTTAGTAGTTAATATAAATTGCAATAACTCTTTATTAGTTAGTGTCTCAGCTCCAAAGCGAATAATTTTGTCTGTTATATATTTTTCTGAATAATTATTAGTTAGTGTCATATAAAAATCTCTCCTCTCACTATTAAAGTACGTAAAGAAGAGTTTTTATATGTTTATCCTTCAAAGTTATTTCTAACTTCAGAAATAAAATATAGAGAGCCAGTTATCAATAACATATCATCTAGTGACATATTAGATATGACTTCACCTATTGCTTCTTGCCAATGTTCCACATACTTTACATTATCATGTAATTTAAAATCTGCCAACTTTGTTACTTTTCGTGGTCCTTCAAAGCGAGTTACAGTTACATGTACATTTGGCAATTTTAACAACTCATCTAACATTTCATTAGGTTGTTTATCAGCTAAAATAGCTAGAATAACATAAACTTCTCTATCCGCAAATTCTTTTTTCAAAAGTTGGGAAATTCTTTTCATCGCTGCCGTATTATGAGCACCGTCAATCACCACTAATGGTTCTTTATTTAAAAGTTCAAATCTTCCAAGCCATTGTGTTTTTTGAATTGCATTTTTTATATCTTTATTAGAATAATTAATTCCTTCAAGTTCAGCAAATTGAATAAATGTTTCAATAGCTAAAGTTGCATTTTCTATTTGATGAAATCCTTCCATAGAGATATGTATATTACTTATTTCTCCTCTACTGTCTGAAAAATCAAACTTTTCTCCCCAACCTTGTTCTAACTTTACTTTGCTGGAAAAATCTTTATCCATTATTAATAA
Organism: Ligilactobacillus sp. MP3; assembly: GCF_024436335.1. Taxonomy (NCBI): domain Bacteria; kingdom Bacillati; phylum Bacillota; class Bacilli; order Lactobacillales; family Lactobacillaceae; genus Ligilactobacillus; species Ligilactobacillus sp. MP3. The sequence continues at coordinate 204,280 of NZ_JANFQI010000001.1, read as the reverse complement.
TGGTGCTTCTTTTTCTTTAGCTACTTGTTTAACTACTTTTATTGCTTCATCTGGAAGTTTACCAATCAAGATTGGCTTTTTATACTTGATTATACCCGCTTTATGTGTTGCAATTTTAGTAATTGTATCGCCTAAAATATGAGCATGATCCATTGCAACAGTCGTAATAACTGACATAAGCGGAGTAATAACATTAGTAGAATCAAATAATCCACCAATTCCTACTTCAATTACAGCATAGTCAACATGTCCTTCAGCAAAATAAACAAACATCATCGCTGTTACAATTTCGAATTCTGTTGGTCCACCTTCACGATCACGCCAATCTGAATCCATTTCTTTCACTACTGGTCCAATTATATTAACCAAACGAACAATTTCTTCATCACTAATCATTTTCCCATTTACAGATATTCTCTCATTAAACTTCTCGATAAATGGTGATGTAAATGTTCCTACATTATATCCTTGTTCTGCTATTAAGTCTCTCAAATACGCTGTTGTCGATCCTTTACCGTTTGTACCTGTTACATGAATAGCTTTTACTTTTTCATGTGGATTTCCCAATCTCTTCATGAAATCCCTCATTCTATCTAAAGTTGGGATCTTTTTAAACTTAGTTCTTCCATGAATAAATGCCAAGGCATCATTATAATTATTTACGAACATTTCTCTGCCTCTCTCTAATAGTATTAACCATCATCCATTATAACAGATAAAAAAAGATATATTATCCATATATCGGACAATATATCTTTCAGTTTTAAATTTCAGCTTTTAACTCTTCAATTCGACTTTCAGTTGCAGCAAGTTGTTGCTTATAATTAGCTAATTTTTCTTTTTCCTTAGCAACAACGGCTTCTGGTGCATTGGCAACAAATTTTTCATTACCTAGTTTCTTTTCACCACGTGTAACTTCACTTTCTAATTTCTTAGCTTCTTTTTGTAAACGTGAAATTTCTTCATTTAAATCAATTAAATCAGCTAATGGTAAGTAAACTTCTGCTCCTGTGATAACAGATGTCATAGCTAACTTAGGTGCCTCAATATCTGCAGCTATTTCTAAACGTTTTGGATGACAGAAACGATTGATATAATCAACATTGTTTTCAAACACTTTTCTTGTATCATCATCTTTTGTCTTAATTAAAATATCAATTGCTGAAGACATTGGAGCATTAACTTCAGAACGACTGTTACGTACTGCTTTAATTAACTCAATCAAATTATCCATGTCTTTTTCTGCTACTTGATTATCAAATTCAGCATGTTCAACAGGATATTCAGCAACAACCAAGGATGCACCATCATGTGGCATAGATAACCAAATCTTTTCTGTAACAAATGGCATAATTGGATGCATTAAGCGTAGAATTTGATCTAATACATAACGTAGGATACGTTGTGTATTCTTCTTAAGTTTTTCATCTTCACCTGTAAGATTTTCCTTAGCCATTTCAATGTACCAGTCACAGAAATCATTCCAAATGAAGTTATATAGAGAGCGACCAGCTTCACCAAATTCAAAACTATCGAATAAACGAGTTACATCGCGAACTGTGTCATTAAGACGACTCAAAATCCACTTATCAGCTAATTGCCATTCAGATGCTTCTGGTAAACTTAATTCAACATCGCTATCTAAGTTCATGATAACAAAACGACTTGCATTCCAAATCTTATTGATAAAGTTCCAAGCAGCATCCATCTTTGTATATGAGAAACGCACATCTTGGCCAGGTGCAGAACCATTAGATAAGAACCATCTCAATGCATCTGCCCCATACTTATCAATTACATCCATTGGATCAATACCATTTCCAAGTGATTTACTCATCTTGCGTCCTTGTTCATCACGAATTAAACCATGAATTAGAACATTCTTAAATGGACGACGTTTTGTAAATTCAACACTTTGGAAAATCATTCTGGATACCCAGAAGAAAATAATATCATAACCTGTAACCAATGTATTAGTTGGGAAATAACGCTTGAAATCAGGACTTTCAGTATCTGGCCAACCCATTGTTGAGAATGGCCATAATGCACTAGAGAACCATGTATCCAATACATCTGAATCTTGTTCCCAATTTTCGATATCTTCAGGTGCTTCTTCACCTACATAAATTTCACCAGTTTCTTTATGGTACCATGCTGGGATTTGGTGTCCCCACCATAATTGACGAGAAATAACCCAATCATGAACATTTTCCATCCATTGTGTAAATGTATGTTCAAAGCGAGGTGGCACAAAGTCTACTCTATCATCAGTTTCTTGATTCTTTAAAGCTGCTTCTGCTAAAGGTTTCATCTTTACAAACCATTGTGTTGAAAGACGTGATTCAACTTGTACCCCTGTTCTTTCAGAATGTCCTACACTATGTACGATTGGTTCAATCTTCAACATGTAGCCTTGTTCTTCAAGATCAGCCACGATTGCCTTACGTGCTTCAAATCTGTCTAAGCCTTCATATTTACCAGCATTAGCATTCATTGTAGCATCTTCATTCATTGTATTGATGCGTTCCAAATTATGTCTATTACCTACTTCAAAGTCATTAGGGTCATGAGCTGGTGTAATCTTAACCATACCTGTACCAAATTCAGGATCAACATATTGGTCGGCAATAATTGGAATATGTCTACCTTGTAATGGTAGAACTAAAGTCTTACCTACAATATCCTTATAACGTTCATCATCAGGATTTACGGCAACTGCTACGTCACCCATCATAGTTTCAGGACGAGTTGTAGCAATTTCAATATAGTTCTTGCCATTAAATGTTGTATCGTCAGCAAATGGATATTTAACATGGTAAAATGCACCTTTATCATCTTTATGAATAACTTCAATATCTGATAAAGCAGTACGAGCTTTAGGATCCCAGTTAATAATATATTCACCACGATAGATTAATCCTTTTTTGTACAAAGTAACGAAGACTTTTCTTACAGCTTTAGATAATCCATCATCTAAAGTAAATCTTTCTCTATCGTAATCTAAAGACAAACCTAACTTAGCCCATTGTTGATGAATGATGTCAGCATATTCGCCTTTCCATTCCCAAACTTTTTCTACGAATTTTTCACGTCCTAAGTCATAACGAGAAATTCCATCTTCAGCTAATCTAGCCTCTACCTTAGCTTGAGTTGCAATACCAGCATGGTCCATCCCTGGTAACCATAAAGTATCAAAGCCTTGCATTCTCTTTTGACGAATTATCATATCTTGCAATGTTGTATCCCATGCATGACCTAAATGTAATTTACCAGTTACATTTGGTGGTGGAATAACGATTGAATATGGTTTTGCTTCTTTATCTTCATTAGGTTTAAATAAACCTTTTTCGATCCATTCTTTATATCTGCCAGGTTCTACTTGACTTGGATCGTATTTAGTTGACATTTCTACTTCTTTTGTCATAATAATTATTCCTTTCTACATAATTTTAAGCAAAGAAAAAGGCATTGCCATCCTACTTAATAGGACGACAATGCCGTGGTACCACCTAAATTGAGTTTTTAACTCCACTTAAATCCTTGTTAACGAATCGAAATCCGGTTATCCCTACTTTATTCAAGATAACAGCTCACAAGCTACAATTAAAATAGCTATCGAAAATCTTTCACCAGACGATTTCTCTCTAATCCAAGCTTCTTTTAATCCTCTTGTTCATTGCTTATATGGATATATTCTATCTTTTGCTAGGTAATACGTCAAGATACTTTTTATAGTAATTCAGCAAAAACTTTCTTTTCTTGGTTTAAGAAAGTATCACCAATCTTAATTTCTGTAATCTCAATGCCATCAAGTGCTCGTTGAACTAAAGCATCTACGTCTAAACGTTCTTCATAGTAACGTGCCTTATCAATACGTGGCTTAGTTTTTGGAGCTGGTGGTGCAAAAATTGTACAGCAATCTTCAAATGGCATAATTGACAAATCAAAAGTATCAATATCTTGAGCTATTTTAATAATTTCATTTTTATCCATTGAAACTACTGGACGTAAAATTGGCATAGTAGTTACATCGTTAATGGCAGCCATACTTTCAAGTGTTTGAGATGCTACTTGTCCTAAAGCTTCACCATTAAAGATAGCTAATCCCTTTCTTCTTTGAGCAATTGCTTCTGTTAAGCGCAACATGAATCTTCTTTGAATTGTCATTAAATATCCTGATGGCACTTTTTCCTTAACTGTTTCTTGAATTTCAGTAAATGGAACTTGAATAAATCTTATCTTACCAACATATGGTGTCAATTTAGCAGTTAAGTCTTTAGCTTTATTCAAAGCTTGTTCACTTGTATATGGAGGACTGAAGAAATGAACCATTTCAATATCCACTCCACGCTTCATTGCTAAATATCCAGCTACTGGTGAATCAATTCCGCCAGAAAGCATCAACATTGCTTTACCAGCAGTTCCAACAGGCAAACCACCAGCACCGTCAATCTTTTCATATGAAAGATAAATACCATCCGCACGAACTTCACAACGTAAAGTCATATCAGGATTTTTCATCTTCACTTTAATACCTGGAACTTCACGTAAAATATGACTACCTAGAATATCATTCATCTCATTTGTATCGTATTGATAGTTATGGTCAGAACGACGAGTATTGATTTTAAATGTCATTCCTTCTTTGAATTTTTCTTTCACCATTTCTACCGCAGTAGCCTTGACTTTCTCTATATCACGTTCAACTTTAATAGATGGTGAGAAATTTTGGATCCCAAAAACTTGCTTTAAACGTTTCATAACAGCTTCGTAATCTTCTCCATGTAATTGGATATGCATACGATCACGATGTGCCTTGATTACCAAATTTTCAAAACTATGCAAACTTTCACGCACATTAAATCCTAAACGATCAATGAAGTTTTTTCTATTTTTACCTTTAGTAGATAGTTCGCCGTAACGAACCATTATTTCTGTATATTGCATTTTCTTATCCTTTCAATTAAGAATTAATTTTTTTGAATTTTTCATATAGAACATCAAAAATTTCAATAAATTTGTCAGCTTCTGCTAAAGTATTTTTTTCATCTAGACTTACACGTACAGCGGATGTAGCAATATTATCCGGAATCTTCATTGCAGTCAATGTCCCAGATGTTATTCCCTTTTTAGATGAGCAAGCACTAGTTGTTGAAATATAGATATCATAATTTTCAAAAGCATGAACAATAGTTTCTCCACGAACTCCACTGATTGCAAAACATAAAATATGTGGAGCAAATTCATCGTTTAATTTAGAAAATACTGTTACTTTAGATCTTTTAGAAATATGATTATAGATTTTTTCTTTAATAGCTTTTTGTTGTGCTACTTTCTTTTCTTCATTTTCTAAAGTCAATCTTAAAGCTTTAGCCATACTTGCAATTGCAGGAAGATTCTCTGTACCACTTCGTAAAGCTTTTTCTTGACCTCCACCAGACATCAATGGTGCAATCATACGACCACGTTTTTTATACATGAATCCAATGCCACGAGGTGCATGGAATTTATGTCCAGAGAATGTTAAGAAGTCTACTCTATCTTGTTCTAATAATTCTTGAATACCTTTACCTACACCTTGAACTGCATCAACATGGAAATGTATTTTAGGAAAATCTTCCAGTACTGCTGCAATTTCTTTCAATGGTTGAATAGCTCCTACTTCATTATTCACAGCCATAATTGAAACAAGAATTGTATCCTTTCTGATAGCTGCTTTCAAATCTTCTGCAGAAACTCTTCCATTTTCGTCAACCGGAAGATATGTTACATCATAACCTAATTTTTCTAATTGATGTAGTGAATTTAAAACAGCTGGGTGTTCAACACTGCTAGTTATAATATGTCGTCCATAGGGTCTTTTTTCAATTGCAGTTCCCTTTACGACCCAATTATCTCCTTCTGTTCCACCACTTGTAAAATAAATTTCATCAATATTGCAATGAAGTAAGTCAGCAATTTGTTTTCTTGATTGTTCTAACAAATTAAAAGCTTGTTCTCCCATAGCATGAAGTGAAGATGGGTTACCCCAAATCTTTTCACTAACAGCATTATAAGTACTTAATACTTCTGGTAGTACTTGTGTTGTTGCACTATTATCAAAATAAATCATATCTACCCTTCTTACAAATCAAAAATCTCATTACTTAGTCTAACAAAAAGTTAGTAGAAATAAAACTATTATTACTCTAACAGCAAAAAATTAGCTAATCAGCAGTTGTTACTGTTAATTAGCTAACTATACTTTTATTTGGAAAACATTGGTGGATGATTCTTTGAGTACTCTTCCATAATCTTTTTGGATGCACCCTCTTGAACCTTATCTACTGCATGCGAGATCGTATCCAATGCTTTTACATATTCATATTCCTTCTCAAATAATTGTACTGCTTGGTTGTAAGCAGCTGCCACATCTGGATATCTGTTTCGATAACGATTTGAATATTGTAAAATTTCTTCCGTTAAAATTGAACTAGAAATCAATTCGTCAGTCTTTTCACCCAAAATATCTAAATCACTTTGAGTATTTATCAATGATTTTGTAATTTCATCCATATTAATTTGAACTCGATTTAAATCTTTATCTAATTTTTCGATTTCATCGCTAACTTTAAAGAAATAATCCAAGTAATCATCTGATAATCCTGGAAGGTTAAGCTTTTCAATTTCACGCTTCATTTTGTGAATTTCCAAGTCAAAATTCTTAACCGCATTTTGTGCTTCACGTTCTTCTTTCCATAAACTTGCCACGCTATCATTGATTTCTTTTTGTTTCTTTTCTATATCAGTTAGAGCTTGCATATCAATTTCTATTCTCTGAGCAATAGAAGAATATAGAATTGCTTTTGTCCCAGCATCTTTAATAAATTGATCATACCAACTACGAATTCCCTTTAACCTATCAGCTAAACCTTGTGCACTTTCAATCTCATCATGATTGAGTGTGTAATTTTGTTTTAATCTATCTAAATCCAACAATAAATTCTTTTCTTGTTTTTCAGCATGTTCAATGAACTTACCAAAGGTCGAAATTTTCTTTTGTACAAAAATCTTAGCCTTATATTCTTCTTCTAAAGTTTCATAGATAGCATCAATTTTATTAGCAATATCTTCATCTAAGACTTTAGCATTATCAACACGTAATTCTTTCAAGTTTTCATTATTTAAACTACATTGTTCTGCTAGATCTTTTAACTGTCCTAAAATATCTTTATCAAATGCAAACCCCTCATCTTGCATCTGAGCTACACCTTGCCGTAACTCTGATAATTGATCAGGAAAAACATTTTTTAGATTCTTGTAGATTCCAGGAATAACTTCTAAATCACGTTCCATACTTGCGGTATCTTCTTTTAATTGATTTAAAGGCTTATCAGAAGTTACAAAATCTCCACTTTCAGTTAATTTAGCATACTTATCAAAGTCTTCTTCTAACTTAGAAAGATTTTCTTCTAATTTGTCAATGCTTGGTCCAAATGAAAAGTTCTTAGCCAATAATGTCTTACGAATATCACGATACTTATCTTTTAATTCTGTAACAGCTTTTTGATGTTCTTCGGATTTTTCTTTCATCTCATTGACAGCTTCTTCAAGTTGACGAGTTTCTTCTTTAACATGTTGTAACTTAGATCCAACTTCTAATAACTCTGAACGTTCTTGCATAAACTTGTAACGTTCATTCAAATCATTCAAATCTAAGATCATTTCCGAAATTTCTGGCATCTCACGGTTAGTAAGTTTCTTATGGCTTTTCTTGAGCTCCTCAAATTCACGTAGACTCTCACCCGTTAAATGTAATTTTTCAATTTTATTTATTTCGCTATCTAGAGTATTGTTGCTCAATTCCTCAAGCTGCGTTTGATACTCATTTATTTGTTTTCTAAACGATCTTTGAAAATATATGACTCCAACATATATTCCAATGGCGACCGCCACAATAACTACAAAAAATAAAACCATAATAAATTCCCACCTAACATCTTATCGTCTATATCTATATTTTAGTTAATTAATATTGTAGGCTATTCGTTTTAATTGAAAATAACCCAGTTTCAGTTTAAAATCTAATAATGATTATATCATTAATATAACTTTAGGTATATATTTTTTCAATTACAAAAAAGTAAAGAAAGGACTTTTTATATGACAAACTCACTTCTCTCACAACAATTGGATGCATTACTCACAAATGAAACTAATTTCATTGCAAATTTATCTAATGCTTCAGCACTTTTATATCAATCTTTGTCTGATATTAACTGGGCTGGTTTCTATCTTTATGATGAAACAAACGATGAATTACATCTTGGACCCTTTCAAGGAAAAGTTGCATGTATGCATATTAAAAATGGCTCTGGTGTTTGTGGCACTGCACTGCAACAACAAAAAGTTTTACGCGTAGATAATGTCCACGAATTTGCTGGCCATATTGCTTGCGACTCAGCAAGTAACTCTGAAATCGTGGTTCCTCTAATTAAGGATGATAAAATTATTGGTGTATTAGATATTGATTCTCCTTCCTTATCCCGCTTCTCTCCTGAAGATGAAGCTGAATTAGTTGAATTTTCCAAAACTTTATTAAAACACATATAAATTAGTTGACTTTTAATTTGTTTATGTTAAGATACACTTTGTGTAAAATAATGCAGCAGTGAGCGGTAAGAACGTCAACAGTTTATTGCTATATAATTAGTTCGTCTAGTAACTCTTCGGCTGCAAGAGCGAAAGTCTAAAATAAACTGCACGAATACTAAGTTCACACGGATTATTTTACTCCAACTTAATTTTAATTTATTGGAGGAATTTTTAATGTCTCGTTATACAGGTCCTTCCTGGAAAGTATCTCGTCGTTTAGGTTTCTCTTTATCTGGTACAGGTAAAGAATTATCTCGTCGTCCATACGCTCCAGGTCAACATGGTCAAGATCGTCGTGGTAGTCTTTCTGAATATGGTTTGCAATTACGTGAAAAGCAAAAGTTACGTATGACTTATGGCTTAACAGAACGTCAATTCTCAAACTTATTCAAGAGAGCTGGTAAGATTCGTGAAGGTAAGCATGGTGATAACTTCATGATTCTTTTGGAACGTCGTTTAGATAACGTTGTTTACCGTTTAGGTTTAGCATCAACTCGTCGTCAAGCTCGTCAATTAGTAAACCATGGTCACATTACTGTTGATGGCAAGCGCGTTGACATTCCATCTTACGAAGTAGAACCAGGTCAAGTAATTTCTTTACGTGAACGTTCTAAGGACTTACAAATCGTTAAAGAAGCTCTTGAAGCTGTTGTTGGTCGTGTACCATTCGTTAACTTCGACGAAAACAAGATGGAAGGTACATTAGTACGTCTTCCAGACCGTGAAGAACTTGACGCAAATATTGACGAAGCACTTGTTGTTGAATTCTACAACCGTTAATATTTAGCTCAACAAAGAGATAACTCTTTTAATCCCACTATTGTTCATTTGAACATAGTGGGTTTTTATATATCCGTTTTAATAAATTTATAATTAGAATTATGATAATGTTTAACTACTCCCCTATTTTGAAAGGAGAATAATTATGACAAATGATAATTTACAAGAACACTTGAACAACGGACTCTACGGAACTCCTCAATTACATCCTGATGAACAACGTAAGTATTTAGGAACTTTTAGGGAAAGAGTCAGTTTAACTATTACATTTAAGGAATTTTCAAATAATCAAAATGCTTGTTTAACTGCAATTAAACAAGAAATTTCATCTAATACTGAAGAAGAACTTAATATAAAGATTAACGGGCAATTGTCATCTGATATTATTAATAAAATCATTCAAATTTCAAAAGAAAATAATACTAAATTTGAATATCTAGCTGATGCTTCTTTTTCACATGATGATGACGCCAATGCCATTGTTATTTGTTCTCCCAAATCAGCTCTTCATATTGAAAATATTGATGTTGAAAGTAAATACCATGACCTTTTTGAAAGAAAAACTGAAGAAAATAATGATTCTAAAGAAAATAAGAAAGGATTTTTATCTAAACTATTCGATTTATAAATTAATTTAGGAAGTGATATTTTGAAACCTTTAGCCTATCGCATGCGTCCTAAAAACATTGATGATATTGTGGGTCAACAACATCTCGTCGGTCCGGGAAAAATTATTAGAAGAATGGTTGAGGCTAAATTACTCTCATCTATGATTCTATATGGCCCACCTGGCACAGGCAAAACAAGTATTGCTAGTGCTATTGCAGGTTCAACTAAGTATGCTTTTAGAAAAATGAATGCAGCAACTGATTCTAAAAAGAAATTAGAACAAGTGGTTGAAGAAGCCAAGTTTAGTGGTACAGTTATTCTATTACTTGACGAAATCCATCGCTTAACTAAACCTAAACAAGACTTTTTACTACCTCATTTAGAAGATGGACATATTATTCTAATTGGTGCTACTACTGAAAATCCTTATATTTCAATCAACCCCGCGATTAGAAGCCGAACTCAGATATTTGAAGTGCATCCTCTTAATGAAGATGATATCATTCAAGCAATTAAACGGGCTATTACTGATAAAGATGATGGTTTAGGTGAATTACCCTTACAAATTAATGATGATGCTATGCACCAACTAGCAATCGCAACACATGGAGACTTACGTAGTGCATTAAATGCTTTAGAATTAGCTGCTAAATCTACTCCAAAGAATTCTGAAGGAAATATTGTACTTACTTTAAAAATCATTGAAGAATGTATGCAAAGAAAAGCTTTGGTTCAAGATAAAGATGGTGACGCACACTATGATGTTATCTCTGCTCTTCAAAAATCTATTCGTGGATCCGATGTTGATGCTGCTCTTCACTACTTAGCACGCTTAATCGAAGCTGAAGATCTCCCATCAATTAGTCGACGTTTAATAACAATTGCTTATGAAGATATTGGATTGGCTAATCTCCCTGCTGCTACTAGAACTGTTCTAGCAATTCAAGCTGCAGAAAAAATTGGGTTTCCTGAAGCTAGAATTCCTTTAGCTGATACCGTTATTGAATTATGTCTATCTCCAAAATCTAATTCTGGTATTTCAGCAATCGATGCTGCCCTCTCTGATATTCGAGCTGGAAATTATGGTGATATACCTGATTATTTAAAGGATGCACATTATTCAGGAGCTAAAGAATTGGGGCATGGTATTGATTATAAATATCCTCATGATTATCCTCACGATTGGGTTAAACAGCAATACTTACCAGATAAACTTAAATCCAAGCAATACTATCGTCCTAAACAAAATGGACGTTACGAAGAAAGTTTAGGAAAGCAGTACCATCGCCTTAAGAATGCCCAAAATAGTTAATTTGCTTTATCAATATGATTATGCTATGATTGACTTAGGTTCTGAGATGTACGCGTTATCTCATTCGTATGGTTGACCGAACACTTATAATATTGGTCTTTCATATCTTTAATGGAAAGTATATTATTTCACGTAAGAACTTGAAGTTATTGCAAGAAGGACCACCTGCTTAAACGCGGGTTCAACTACAGAGATGATTAACGGCATCATCGGAGACAAAGAGTTGGGACACTGTCTCAGCTCTTTTTATTTATTGACTATTATTCAATGAAATGAGGCCAATTATGACTGATGTACTATTAATAATTTGTGAAGCTTTACTAGCTGTTATTGTTTTGTATACTGGATTTTATTTACTTACCCATCGCAATCGTAAGTTCTTACTTTTTGATCCTACTTCTGAGCCCAGTTTAAAAATTATTATGACTATCTGGGGAAGTTTGCTTATTATTTTAGGGTTATTAACTATACTTGCTATCTTTATTATTAAAAGTATCGTTTTTATTTCAATTATCCTAGTTTTAGATGCGATTGTAGAAGCTTCTCTCTCATTTATTATGTTGATTTACTATAACACTACAAATAAATAGCAAACTACATAAAATAATTTTGAATAAAATTATATTTTTGTAACTGTTTACACTTTTATTTTCAAATTATATCAAGTATAATATATATGAAAGGTATTACAGAAAGGGTGATTCGTATGTTACAAAGATATAAAAATATTTTAGTTCCAATTGATGGTTCTTACGAAGCTGAATTAGCATTTAAAAAAGCTGTTGAAGTAGCTAAGCGTAATGGTAAGGAAACAAAACTTCAACTTGTACATGTTGTTGATACTCGTGCTTTCCAAAACATCTCAAGTTTCGATACAGCTATGGTTGAACAAGTAACTGAAACAGCACGTAAGACAATGGATGGTTACGTAAAAGAAGCTAAAGAAGCTGGATTAGAAAACATCAGCTACTCTGTTGAATACGGTGCTCCTAAAGTTATCATTGCTAAGGATCTTCCTAAGGAATTAGGAACTGATTTAATTATGATTGGAGCTACTGGTTTAAATGCTGTTGAACGCTTGTTGATTGGTTCTGTTACAGAATACGTAACTAGAACTGCTGATTGTGATGTTTTAGTTGTTCGTACAGACTTAGATAACAAGCCTGCCCTTTCAAAAGAACAACGTAAAGGATTCCAACGTAAAGACTAATATATATTAAACTAAAGGACGTGAGCGTAAAATCTCACGTCCTTTTAATTACGACCATAACACCCTACCAAATGATCATTTACCATTCCACTAGCTTCCATAAATGAATAGATAATCGTTGGTCCTACAAATTTGAATCCCATTTTCTTTAACGTTTTAGAAATTTGTTCAGATAATTTAGTTTTTGTAGGTATTTCTTCCGGATTCTTAAAATTATTAATAATTGGCTGATTATCAATTATTCCCCAGAAAAAACTATCCAATGATTCATTTCTTTCATGTAACGCATTAACTATTTTCGCATTATTAATAATTGCTTCTATTTTTCGTCTATTTCTTATTATTTTAGGATCAGTCAATAATTTTTCGACATCATCAAGAGTATATTGTGAAATCTTTTCAACTTCAAAATTATCAAATGCTTCCCTTAAAAACTCTCTTTTATTCAGTACTATTTTCCAACTCAATCCTGCCTGTAATCCTTCTAAACATAAAAGTTCGAATAGTCCTCTTTCATCATGTAAAGGACGTCCCCATTCCTTATCATGATAATCTATCATTAACTGATCTGCTCCATAAATCCATGCACATTTCATTTTAAGCTCACCTTCTATCAAAAATCTCATTATATTATTATACGCTAACTTTTTAATTTTTTAGTATAAAATCGAAAATAAGTTCTTTTTCACTATAAAAAAAGCAACCATAGCTTTGTTAGCAATGATTGCCTCTAAAATTTATATAAGATTATTCGCCGATAATCTTCTTACCCACTTTTTCTGTTCCTAATTCTGTAAAGTCATAGTGAATCTTAGCGTTATCGTTAAATTCATCAATAGCTAATTGAATCAATTGATCAATTAATTCGCTATAACTAATGCCTGAAACTTCCCATAATTGTGGATATAAGGAAATGTTTGTAAAGCCTGGTAAAGTATTTACTTCACCAAAGTATGGAACATCATTTTCATCAACTAAGAAGTCCATACGAGCTAAACCACGGTTATCCAATGCTCTAAATGCATCTAAGGACATTTGTTGGATTTCTTTAGTTAATTTTTCTGGTAACTTGATAGGCATCTCAAATACCACACCAGATGCATCAACGAATTTATTGTTGTAGTCATAAAAATCATCTGATTCAGGAATACGGATTGCACCTAACTTGGATGCCTTGATATCACGATTACCTAGTACTGAACATTCAACTTCACGTGGATTCTTGATTGCTTCTTCAACTAAAATCTTGTAATCATACTTAAAACCATCTTCTAAAGCAGCATTATATTCTTCTTCATTTCTTACTTTATGAATACCAACAGAAGAACCTTGACGAGCAGGTTTTACAAATAATGTTTCACCTAATTCTTCAGCTACTTTAGCGTATGGATAGTCAGCTTTATTTTCTGGAGTTACTAAAACATACTTTGTATTTCTGATTCCATTCAAAGTAAGTAATTTCTTAGTCAAATCCTTGTCAAATGAAACACCAGAAGAAGCAACACCACTACCAATCCAAGGCTTGTTTAATAAACGGAATAATCCTTGAACTGTACCGTCTTCACCCATGTTACCGTGAATAACAGGGTAAAATACATCAACATCTTTAACTTCGGCTAAATTTTGGATATTTGCCAATGGGTTGGAGAAATCAACATCTTTGATAACTTCTGCAACAACATCATCTTCATTTTCTCCGTCAAAGATACGCATAGAGTCTTTATTACCAAGCAAGAAACCTTTTTTAGTAAACATAAAGACAGATACATCATACTTATCTTTATCAAGAGCATCATAAATATTGTGTGCAGAACGTTTTGAAACGTCATGTTCAGATGAGTTTCCTCCAAATAACAATGCAATGTGTAATTTTTTATTTTCCATTAAAATGTCCATCCTAACACTTAATTATTTATTATACGGTTGTTCTTTTTAAATAATATCATGAACATCTTAATTTGTCAGTTATTATTTTTAGTTCATAAGATATTTTTAATAATTTCATTCTTAATTACTGATTTCTATCAAATCCTGTTTAAAGTCAGTTAAATTTTCATATCCTTTTTCCGTAACTAAGATATCATCTTCAATTCTTACTCCACCTAATCCTGGAATGTAGATACCAGGTTCAATAGTGACTATTTCACCGGCTTCTAAGACATCTGGATAACTATAACTAATATTAGGTAACTCATGTATATCTAAGCCTATTCCATGTCCCATACCATGAGTAAAGTATTCTCCGTACCCTTGTTCCTTAATATATCCTCTACCAATTTCATCTAATTCTTTTGAACTAATACCTGCTTTAATTGCCTCAATTGTTTTTTCTTTAGCTACTCTAACAATATCATATATTTTTCTTATTTCATCGCTTGCTTTACCAACTACAAAAGTTCTTGTTATATCGGAAGTGTAGTGATTGAAATAATATCCAAAATCACAAGTTACCAGTTCTCCTTCACCAATCTTTTTATCAGAATAGGTAGCGTGAGGTAAAGCTGTTCGATCCCCACTAGCAAAAATAGTTTCAAACGATGCTTCTGCAGCTCCATTTTTTCTTAGATAATAGTCAAGTTCTAAAGCCATTTCTTTTTCTGTCACACCAGCATGTACTTTAGTTAAAATATGTTCGTAACCTTTTCTTGAGAGTTGACAAGCTTTTCTTATCGTCGAAATTTCATCTTCATCCTTAACTGCTCTCATTTTTTCAATTACTTTAGTTAAAGCTACTACATCACTACTTGCATTTTCATCTAAATAATCAAACGATTCATAATCTAAAGTACTTTCAAATGCCAAAGCTACACAATTTTCCTTAGCCACAACATTAAGTGCTTCGCCCAAATAATCACGTGTAATAATTGCGTCTATATCAGGATTTTCTGTTTTTATTTGTTCTTCAAATCGACTATCAGTAATAATATATGCACTTTGTTCAGTAACTAAAACTACTCCATCATCGCCTGTATAACCACTTAGATAGTAAATATTAAACCTGTTAGTTATCAAATATGCATCGACACTCATCTGTGACATTAAATTTCTTAACCTATTTCTACGTTCTTGAAAAATCGTCATATTTAAAACCTTCTTTAGACATTTATTTTTAATTGTAACAAAAATACGTTCAAATACCTAATGCTAGCCATAATAAAAACCGGTACTTGCTATAAATTCTCCCTAGTTTATAGCTCATACCGGTTCCAAAAACTGCAACT
Source organism: Ligilactobacillus sp. MP3 (assembly GCF_024436335.1). Lineage (NCBI taxonomy): Bacteria > Bacillati > Bacillota > Bacilli > Lactobacillales > Lactobacillaceae > Ligilactobacillus > Ligilactobacillus sp. MP3. Next base: position 188,514 of record NZ_JANFQI010000001.1, on the reverse strand, counting down.
AATTATTTATCTCTAAAATGTATCTATACAATAACATTCCTTGATAGAAGTAAAAATAAATAGTTATTGTTTTCTATATTTAATTAATGATTACTAATACTTATTATAGTAATCATTCTCTATACAGAGTTTCTATCCGATCAATCGACAAATTTCCCCAAATTTATCTATTATCTTCACTCATTTTTCTGATATAACTCAAACTTTCAAATTACATAACTATCTGATAACAGTTAATAATTATGAACGTTTTTTATTCAAGACACCTAAACCTAATGCTCCAGCAACACCTGCAAGTCCTAGACCTACTACAGCTGCTTCGTTGTTGTCTTTTTCACCCATTTGTGGAAGTGTAGCTGCCTTAGTATCTGCCTTTGGAGCTTCAGCTTTCTTAGCAATTGCCTTAACTTCAACTTTCTTTTCAGGTGTTGTAGCAACTTTCTTAACGTCATTTACAACAACTTTGTCTTCGTCTGCAGTCTTAGCTGGTTCATTGTTGTCTTTGACATCTTGATCAGTCTTGCCTGATTCGTCGTTATCCTTAGTATCTTGATCAGTCTTGCCTGATTCGTCGTTATCCTTAACATCTTGATCAGTCTTGCCTGATTCGTCGTTATCCTTAGCATCTTGATCAGTCTTGCCTGATTCGTCGTTATCCTTAGCACCTTGATCAGTCTTGCCTGTATCTGGTTTGTCTGTTTGTGTACCTTCATCAGACGTAGCTGGCTTGCTTTCTAATGCAGCCAATACACCTTCCCAGTACTTAACTTCGCCATTTGCTACACTCAAACTTACATTCTTATCTTGTAATGCTTTTTGAACTTCATCAAGAGCTGCTTGTGCTTCGTTCAATTTATCAGAAGCTTGTTCAAATGCTACAACATATTCATCTTCCTTAGCTGCTAAAGCTTCTAAGTCTTGCAACTTAGCTTTATCAGTTAAGTATGTTTCTTTAGCTGTTTCATAAGCTGCTTTAGCTGCATCTTCTTTTTGTTGTGCTTCGTTAAATGCTGCTTCAGCTTTAGCTACTGCTTCTTGTGCACTAGCTAATTCTTTTTGATATTCAGCTAATGTAGTACTTGCTGCTTCATAATCTTTGATTGCTTGTGTATTTGCCAAAGCATCCTTAAAGTCTGCATTCTTCTTTTCAGTATCTGCTAATGTATTCTTAGCATTTGTTAAAGCTTCATTTGCAGAATCTAATGCTGCTTGGTTCTTTGCTTGAACTGCTTGGAACTTAGCTAATTTAGCTTGTTCATTTGCCAAGTTTTCTTGAGCAGCTTTCAATGCATCTTGTGCTTGTCCTTGGCGGATTGTAAGAGCTTTAATACCCTTCTTTAAGTTATCTAAGTGGTAACTTGTTGCAGTGTCTTTTTCGTCTACAAGAGCTTGTTTCCATTGTGCTAATTTTTCACTTACAGCATCTAGATTTGCTTGTGCTTCATCTACTACTGCTTGTGCTGCTTTAACAACTTTTTCTTGTGCATGTACAGCATGATTTGCCTTGTCAACATTTGGTTGAACTTTGTCTACTGCTGTTTGTGCTTCGTCTACTGCTGCTTGTGCTGCTGCAACATCTTCGTCATCAGCAAAATTATTTTGTGATTTCAAGTCATTGTACTTAGCTTGATCTACAACTAATTTATCCTTATCTGCAGCCAACTTATCTTGTACATTTGCTAATTCAGCTTGACTCTTTTCTAATGCAGCTTTACCTGCTTCAAGAGCTGCTTGTGCTTCAGCATTACTCTTAGCTGCTGCTTTTTCTTTTGTTTGTGCTGCAGCTGTTGACATCTTAGCAATTGCTAATGCAGCATTTGCTTTTGTTAAAGTTTCTTCAGCTTTTGTTTGCTTAGCACGGCTTGCACCATAAACATCTAATGCAGAATCAATAGCCTTTTGAGCTTCTGCAACTGCATCTTGTGCTTGACCTAAGCGAACTTTCATAGCTGCAATACCTTTCTTCAAGTTATTTAAGTGTTCACTTGAAGAAGTATCTTTTTCATCTACAAGGAATTGTTGCCATTGAGCAATCTTATCTTCCCATCCCTTAACAGTAGCTCTTGCTGCATCGCCAGCTTTTTGAGCTTCTTCTAATGCAGCCTTATCTTTTTCTGCTTGTGCAGTAGCATCCTTCAATGCTGTTTGTACAGCATCAACATTTGCTTGAGCAGCTGTTTCTGCTTCTTTTGCCTTCTTCAAAGCGTCAACTGCTTGAGTTTCTGTTTCAGCAGCTTGGCGAGCTGTTTCTACTAAGTTATTTACAGTTGTTTGAGCTTCCTTTACAACTTGTTGTAAGTTTGCTTCATCTTCTGTATCTTTTTGGATTGCAGCTTGATCTGAAACGATGTCATCTGCTGCTTTTGCAGTATTTTGTGCTGCAGTTGCTTGATCAGCAGCTGGTTTTAAGTCATCAACAGTTTTTTGTTGTGCATTAACCTTTTCTTGGACAGCGTTTTCATTTACGACTGCAGTATTTTCTGCTTCTCTAGCAACTTCTGTGTTATCTTGTGCTTTATCAACATCATCTCTTGCGTTATCTAAAGCTGCACTATCTTCTTTAACTTTGTCTGTTGCGGCTGGAATATCCTTCTTTGCTTGAAGTGAAGCATCTAAGTCTTTTTGAGCAGATGCTTCAACATCTTTTGCATCGTTACGAACAGTAGTTGCATCTTCTACATTCTTTGTAGCTTCTGTAACTTCACCTTGTGCCTTATCTTGAGTAGCTTTAGCATCCTTCAAAGATTCTGTTGCTGATTCTTTTGTAAGGCCTTGGCTTTCTGTTTGTGTTGCTGCATCAGCCTTGTTTGTTGTTTCTGTTGTTGCATCATTTTGGCCTGGTGCTACTTCTGTTGTTTGTGCTTCAGTACTTGTTGTAACTGTATCAGCACTAGCAGCTTGGCCTCCAGCAAATGTCAAACCTGTTGCTAATAAGACAGATGCTAACCCCACATTTAATTTTACTAGACCGTATTTGAGAGTTCTCTCTGCACTACGCTCTGCTATCATTTTTTTATTATTCTTAGAAAACATATAATTTATCCCTCCTAATCGGAATGTTATATGGTACCTATATAACGCCCTCATTCTACCTCCCCCACGCTATTTTGTCAATATCATTTATACATAAATATTTCGTGATAGTTTTTTGAATTTTTTGTGAAGTTTAATTAAAAAATCGTACAATTATCCTTATATGATAAATGTACGATCTCTCTATTTGGGATAACTTACAATACGCAAGTCACCGTTTACATATTCAGCTATGTATATTTCACTTAAATCTTTATAACCTATTTTGTTCAATTTACCTATTAACCATTCTTCATCTTGGTTAATAAGTTCCAATACGTCAACATTTAACTGTCCATCACTTATAAGCGGATAACAAACATGATCTTTATCACTAAATTCAATAACTGTTAGCTGCCCATTTTGTTCTAAGATTCCACTTTTTACTTTAGCAACTTCATAAATCCCTTTGTTTCTTAACTTGAACATTAAATCATTTGCTGATATCCCATGTTTTAAACATTCTTCTACTCTAATTTTGCCATTTTTAATTAAAGTTACCGGTTGTCCATCAATGATATTACGAATAAAACGATTATGGTCTTTAAAGAATTTTAGAGTTAATACAATTATAGTCCAAATAATCAGAACCATAACAAATTGCAAAATAGTAATATTTTCATTGTATATTACTCCTCCAATAATTCCACCAAGTGCATAATTTTGAACAGCATCTAAAGCAGTCGAAGGTGCTAAATTTCCTTTACCTGTTAGATTTATCTGTAAAATAAATACCAATAGTCCCAATACAAATTTAATAATAATTGGTAAATAATAATCCATCCAGTTCTTCACCTCTATCTATGTATCTTTACTTTTTGATTTATAAGATGTGTCCGAACAAGTACATAATTAGTTTGATCAGAACTTAAATTAACTTTATAAAATTTTTTATTAATTTTCACAATTATCCCATCTGATAATCCACGTGCGTTAATAGCAACTTGATCTTTTTTAACGTGATATTCTTCAGAAATAGATTTCAAAAAAGTTGTTGCTTCTGCAGCTTGAACACTTGTATCTCTACCATTTTGATATTCAGTAAAGTTTATTCCTGCCATAAAAAGTAATATCAGTGCCATGATAATACTTAAGTCACGATACTTAGTTTGAAATTTATCTTTTATATACAAAATTGTCGCTATAATTAGAACTAAAAAGATAATTACAACAATTCCATATTGGACAAATTGTGCTACATTATTTTGTTCCTGAAGATATATTAATGTATAAAAGTCCATAAATTCACCCGTCTCAACATAAATTATGACAATTATAGCTATTACCAAATAGAAATTCAAGCACCTAAAAAAAGAGATGAGAAGAAAAAATCTTCTCACCTCTTTTGGTTTAACTTTTCGAAATCATTGTAGCATACATAACTCAAAAAGTCTAAGTAATAAATAACATCAACTATTATTTAGATGTTTTATATCCATCGCTAGATTGAACATCTTTCCAGTATGCTTCATAAATACTCTTCAAAGTATTCATTCTAACACTACTTTCATCACTAGCAAGATTTGGGAAAGCTACAACCACTACTACTTGTGGATCATCATAAGGGGCATAACTAATAGCACTTAATGTAGTTGTATCAGTATTCTTATAAACAGTTTCAGCATTACCTGTTTTAGCTGCAATGGCTGGATTAATATCCTTCATTGCTGTACCAGTTGCATATTGACTAGTTCCGTGTACTACTTTATACATACCACTGTGAATAATATTCCAATAAGAATCTGGAACATCTATTACGCCCGTGATATTAGGCTTAACTTCATATTTTACAGCGCCCATCTTACCATCTTTGCCATTTGCTCTGATTGATTGTAATAAATGTGGTTGAATTTTATAACCTTTATTAGCCAAAATGGAAGCATATTGGGCTAATTGAATTGTTGTGTAAGAATCATAGTTCCCGTAAGAGAGGTCAAGGGCACTACCAATATATTTAGCTGTACTCTTACCTTCCAATCCAGAAACTTCACCAGGTAAATCAATTCCTGTTTTTACACCCAAGCCAAACTCATTAAAGTTATTTCTTAATTTCTTAAAAATTGAGGTTGGCATAGTTAAGGTTGCACCATAACTATACTTAAATCCTGCTTCCTTCATAGCAAGTTGCATCATGTACGAGTTAGAAGAAACCATCAAAGCATCAGAAGCAGTTAAAGCCACATTAGCTCCACCACTCTTGTTGAACCATGATCCCTTGACTGGTGTATCTTTAACTTTAATTGGCATATCAGTCAATACATTATTATCAGGTGTAATAACGCCTGACTTCAAAGCTCCAATAATCATAGCTGGCTTAACAACAGACCCCATAGTAATAGATTGATTAATTGCCCCAGCAGGATCAACAGTTGTCTTACCAGTATTAGGGTCACGATAAACACCGGCCATACCATAAATGCCACCAGTATGTGGGTTAATCGCTACTGCATAACCACCATTTGAATAACCACCTAATCCAGCAACTGCGCTATCCATTATTTTTTGCATATCTTGTTGGAATTTAGCATTAATTGTTAGCTGAACATCATCACCGGCTTGTCCACCATATTGTTCAACTTCTTTAGTAATTTTACCATTTTGAGTAAATACTTTTGTAGTTTTCTTAGTACCCTTTAGGACATCCTGATATTGCTTTTCTAAATAACTTGAACCAACACTATCATTTCTTGAATATCCTTGAGCTAAGAAAGTATTAATAGAATCATCTGGTAAACCTTGCTTTTCAGTTGTTACAGTCCCAGCTAAATTCTTTATCGATGTTCCATCTGGATAACTACGTGTCCAATCTGTTCCAATCTTTATTCCAGGCATTGAAGAAAGATTTTCACCAACTTCAGCCATTTCAGTATCGCTAACACCACTAGTCTTAATATAAACGCTTGATAGAGCATAAGCACCACTCATCTTGTTATAAACAATTGCTGCCTCTTTTTCCTTATTAGTCATATCAGAAACTAAACCGTGTTTTCTAACATAAGTGATCATTAGACGATTTAACTCACTACTATCTAAACTATCAGCATTTTTAATATGCTCTTTTACAGCGTCATAGTTCTTTACATTAGCTAGATAATATTCAGCCTTCATCCCACTCGTTAATGAATCTGTTTTGATAGATACAAATTTTACCAATTCATCAGCAATTGCTCTCATTTTTTGATTCGTAACGCCAAGGGGTTTGGTATAGGTAATTGCTCTTGAAGAATTATTACCAACAATTAACTTACCTGTTGAATCATACATCATCCCACGTTGAACATTAGTGGTTTCAGTATAAGTATCATTATTTGCTGCTTCACTTGAAAATTTCTGTCCATTAACAATTTGTAAATATGCTAACTGAGCAATCAATGCTGCAAATAATAAAAATACAATAACAAAGAGAAAATTTAATCTAAACGGAATTAATGAATTTTGATTACTATTCCGTCTATTTCTCCGTGAACTGCGTAAAAATTTCACTTTAATTTCTCCTATCTATTTTGGAAAAAATTGCGACTAACAAATATAATTCCAAAAGTTTAACCTTACTATGATAATTATATTTAAATCCATTCTCTATCCTACCATACTATCACAATTTTGGGCATAAATTCCGTTAAAATTTTCTAAAAGGTTAAGATATTACTTACTATCTTTTACCTACTCTTTACCTATGATATTCTATAGATATTATATTCTTTAACAGAAAGGATTCTTTTTTATCATGTGGATTAAAATGAAATCTTTTATAAATAATAAATATCCATTTTTACTTAGCTTTTTTGGCCCTATTGTCATAATGTTAGCCTATTTTATTGCTCGTCACATGTATCCATTTGGTTCGAGCACAATTCTAACTGTTGACCTAGGACAACAATATGTAGACTTCTTTGCTTTTTTTAGAGAAACCTTACTTCATCATCCTGGGAGTTTCTTCTACTCTTTCTCAAAAGCTATTGGTGGTGAAATGATTGGAGAATGGGCTTATTACCTACTTAGTCCATTTAATTTATTATTCATCTTCTTCCCCGGTAAATCGATTACCGCTGGAGTTTTAGTCGTTACTCTCTTGAAATATGGTTTTTGTGGCCTATCTTTTGCATATCTTTTATCTAAAAGAAAATTGCAAAAAGGTTGGATGATACCTACATTCTCAATTAGTTATGCTTTAATGGCGTGGAATGTTGTTAATCAACTTAATTTATTATGGATGGATGCGGCTATTTTACTTCCTCTAATTATTGCTAGTTTCTATGATTTAATGGAAAAACGTAAGATGAAGGCCTATCCTCTTTTACTTGCATTAATGCTTATAGATAATTATTACATGGCATATATGGTATGTATCTTCCTAGTTCTATTCTTTATTTGGTACCAGATAACATATACTACCAAATTCAAAGAATTTCTATCTAGAACTTGGTTATTTGCAAGTCGATCAATTCTAGCAGGAGGCATTGCCGCTGTTATTTTAATTCCTACTGCGATAACCCTTACTAGCAGTAAAGGCCAATACACAGAAAGCTCGATCCAAGCTAAATTAGAATATAATCCACTTAAAATGTTATCAAAATTAACGATTGGTTCATTTAATTTTGATCAAATGCCATCTGGGTTTCCTAATATTTTTATTGGTAGTCTTGCATTATTTGCCTTTATTTTGTACTTCTTTAATCGTCAAAATACAATCAAATCCAGAATAAGTGCATTTTTAATCAGTATTTTCTTTACAGTTTCAATGTGCTTTGAACCACTAGATTTATTTTGGCATGGAATGCAATTTCCGGTTTGGTATCCATATAGATTTACCTTTATTGTAAGTTTTTGGATGCTTTTCTTGGGAAGTCAAGGTATCACTAATTTCATTGTTAATGTTAAGCCATGGAAAATTTTTCTTTTATTCTTCATAGAAGTCGGTATTATTTCCTATGTATGGATTAATGTTAAAAAATTCAACTATGCTACTACTGAGACTTTAATTTTTTCTGCTACCTTTGCATTTTTAGTTTTACTACTTTTAAGTATTAATAGTACTAATGACAGAAGCATCATTAAGTTTCTGTTACTTTTCCTAGTAGCCGTATCTGAAATGTCTGCCAATATGATTTTTTCTCTGAATAATATTAGCTATTTATCCAAACGCGAATTTGCAGATCCAACAACTGCACTTACTGCTGATAGTTCTTGGTTACATCGCCATGATTCTAGCTTTTATAGAACTGCCCAAATTTATTCTAGAACTAAAAATGATGGTATAACACATAATCTCAATGCTGGTGCATATTTCAGTTCTGCTCTAGAAAAGAATATCCCAGATTTTTATGGTATGATTGGTCAACCGGATGGTGATAACTATGTTACTTATTCTAATGGCAGTCTGATAACTGATGGTTTACTTGATATGAAATATGCTATTGCTCCTAAAAATAATAATGAAGTTACTGAAGGTAGCAGTCACGGTTATCCTTTAATCCAAACTTCAGAGCGTAGTGATTTAAGCTCATACCAACTACTAAAAAATAATCCTCGTACTTCAATTTATCAAAATCCATATGCTACAAGTATTGGTTATAGTGCAGGATCTACTATTTCAAAGATGCAACGTTTGTTTGACAATCCCGTTATTTATCAATCTAATTGGCTCAACGCTGCATCTAGTTCAATGCCTGGAACAACTTATTTTACGGCCATGAACTTTAATAAAGTTATTTTTACTAATACAGCAGAAAAAACAACTTTAACCAACTCAGATTTTAAGAAAATTGATAAAAGTAAGGATGCAAGTATTACTTTTGAATTCATTCCGACAACCAATAATTCTTATTATCTTACATTAGGCACTTCACTTGATAATGATAATGTCGAGTTTCTAATTAATGATCGCGTACTTCATAATTATTCTACTTTTAGACATACAACTCTTGTGAATGTTGCAAATAACGATAAAGGTAAAAAAATCTCTATTACTGCTAAATTTAAAAAAGATAATCTTTGGTTGAATAATTTTGTTCTATATCAACTAGATAATAATTTAGTAAAGCAAAAGCTAACTCAAATTAAAAAATATTCTTGGAAGATACAAGATTATTCGTCAACTTCATTAAATGGAACCATTAATATTGTTAAGTCAAATCAATGGTTTGCAACTACTATTCCTTATAATGATGGATGGAAAGCTTATGTTGATGGAAAAGAGGTTCCTACTTATAAGATCCAACAAACATTTATTGGATTCCCTATTTCTAAAGGCAAGCATCAAGTAAAATTAACCTTTACTCCCCCATATCTTTATCAAGGACTTGTGGTATCAGTTATTTCATTGATGTTGCTATTTATTCCTGGAATGGTAAAAAGAAAAGTTCATAAATAATTAAAAAGACCAGTATATCTATCTTCACAAATGAAGAATTGATATATTGGTCTTTTATTGTTTCTATACTAAGATTTAGTATTTCATTAAAGCTAAAGTATCGTAACCCTTAATCTTGTCACGACCATGTAGATCTTCCAATTCAATGATGAATGCACAACCTACAACCACGCCACCAAGTTGTTCAACTAAGTCAATTGTTGCGCCGATTGTACCACCAGTTGCTAATAAATCATCTGTAACTAAAACTTTTTGTCCTGGTTTAACTGCATCTTTGTGCATATAAAGTGAAGCTGTACCATATTCTAATGAGTAATCAGCCTTAACTGTTTCACGAGGTAGCTTACCCTTCTTACGTGCTGGAGCAAAGCCTACACCTAATTCACAAGCTACAGGGCAACCAACGATAAAGCCACGTGCTTCTGGTCCAACAATCATTTCAACGCCCTTATCTTTAGCGAATTGAACGATGCGGTCAGTAGCTTGGCGATAAGCTTCACCATCTGCCATTAATGGAGAAATATCTCTAAATACAATTCCTTCTTCTGGATAATTTTCAATACTTGCAATATAGTTTCTTAAATCTAAAGCCATTAAAATTTCTCCTTTTCAGCTCTAATTATTTTCATCAAGATACTTTAATATCCACTTCTGTAAATCTGTTGATTTGCTGTATATTAGCGATTTTTGTGCTTTCATTTTTTGTAAATATGCTTGATATGAATTTGTATCTTCTAAACTATGCGGAGTTATATTTGTGTTTCCACTCATTAACCCATTTTCTATTTTAACAAATTCCGCTTCAAAAAACACATTAATCATAAAAACTAAAAGTTCACGTTTTAATTTTAAATAGTCCGCTAATTTCTGTAAATCTCTTCTTATATTTACATTAGTGTGTGTTTGCGAGAACTTATATAGTCTACCAAACTGTTCTCTAGTTGGCAAGCCATTTAAGTAAGTATTTTCTCTAGTATAACCAACAAAAATAAAATGCTTAACAGTTGCTTTAGCAAGTAGAGACTTTAATTTTTCTATATTATTTGGGCAATCTACCACAACCAACGTATCACAATTTAACTTCTTATCATCGCTAAAATTATATAAATAAGTTTCACTACTATCTGCTAGATATGGCATTACTTGATTATATAGTTTTTTATCAAAGAAAGCATATGTTGCTTTTTGTTGAAACATTGACTTAGTTAATTTATTTTTTCGTTGAATCTCAACAACTGTTCCAGTATTACTATCATCCAACAAAATATCTTCTATCATAATTTGAAGATTAATCCTACTTTGCCAAACATTTTTTCCCAGAGTTCCTATCAAACGAACTGAATTTTTATTTCGCTCAATTTCAGAAATTTTTTTACTACCAATTCCGAAATCCAAAGCATCTACTTGAGAGTTATTGGATTGCAATTGAAGTTTAAGATGATTTTTTTGTTGCCCAATCGCCTGAACTGTATTCACTTCGTAATCTTTGAATTCAAAAACAGGACGAGGATTATCTGTACCAAATGGTGCTAAAGCTTCTAATTGTGCTTCTAAATCCAAATTAACATCATCTAAATTAACAGGAATGACTTTTACTACCGGTTTTGTAGCATGTTCAATTCCTTGTTTCTTTCCTTCTTCATCAACAACTTGTTGTAAATCTGACAACTTCTCCTTATCTAGAGACAAGCCACAAGCCATATGATGTCCTCCAAATTTCATGAGAATATCTCGATGACTATCTAAGGCATCAAACATTTGAAATGCTTCAATGGATCTTCCTGAGCCTTTAGCAATACCTGTTTTTTCATCAATGCTAAGAACTAAAGAAGGTTTGCCAGTCATATCGACTAACCTACTTGCCACGATACCCACTACACCTTCATGCCAGTTATTTCCAGCCACTACATTGACTAAATGATTTTCAGATTTATTAGCTAATTGTGCCACCGCTTCTTCAACAATTTTATTAACTTCTTCTTGCCTTTTTATGTTTAATTGGTTGGTAGTTTTTGCTAACTCTTCAGCTCTTTCCTCATCTAAAGTAGTTAGCAATTCTACCCCTAAACTTCCATTTTCCATTCTTCCTAATGCATTTAAACGTGGAGCAAGTGAAAAACCAATTGTCTCTTCCGTAATTGTAGGAACTTCTATCCCTGCTACTTTGTATAAACTTTGCAACCCAGGACGCATTGTTTGTTGTAACAATTGCAGACCATACTTAACTAAGATTCTATTTTCACCAGTTAGAGAAACCAAATCAGCTACTGTCCCTAAAGCAACTAAATCTAATACATCTTGTGGTAGTTCTTCTAGTAAAGCAGCCGCCACCTTAAAAGCCACACCTACTCCAGATAATTCACCAAAAGGATAATCGCCCTCAGGATGACGAGGATGAATAATCGCATATGCATCTGGCAAAGTTTTGGGTAACTCATGATGATCTGTTATGACTACATCTACTCCATGTTGATTTGCATAATCAATGGCTTCATGTCCAGCTACCCCATTATCCACGGTTACAATTAAACTAACACCTTCATCAATCAAACGCTTATAGGCTTCCACATTTGGACCATAGCCATCTTTAAATCTATCAGGTATATAATATTCAACTTCTGCTCCTAATTCTTCAAGAGTTTCGTACATAAGGGCAGTACTTGTGATTCCATCAACATCATAATCTCCATAAATGACTATTTTTTCACCATTCATGATTGCTTGTTGAATTCTATCTACACCTAGTTCCATATCATGCATAAAATTAGGATCGTACAATCCACGAGCATCTGGATCTAAAAAATTGTTAATAGCTTCAAGAGAATCGTATCCTCTTTCTATTAATATTTGTAAAACTATCTTAGGAAAACCTGTTTCTTCAATTAATTCATCAAGATGTTCATTTTCTGATAATTCAATTTCTTGCCATTCTTTTTTAGCATCAATCAAGAGTTTTTCCTCATTTCTTGTTAAAAATACCACCTGTTAAATAATCAGCCATATGTGGGAAGACTTCATATAAGTGATGAGCAACTTCCATGTAATATGGTAAATTCACTTCACGTCGACTAGTTCCAATCTTTGAAACAATTTTATAAGCTACTTCCTCTGGGTCTAAAACTATATTTCCTAGAGAATTTAGGTAATTATGTGTTTTATCTGCTTTATCAAAGAATTCTGTTCTGATAGGTCCAGGATTTACGGTCATTACTGAAATTCCCAATGGTTTCAATTCCAAACGTAGAGCATTAGAAAAGCCTAGCACTGCAAATTTAGTTGCAGAATAGACAGTTGATTTAGGTGTAGCTATTTTGCCAGCCATAGAAGCAATATTAATTATTGCACCTACTTGTCTTTCAGCCATTTTTGTAGCTACATATTTAGTAGCATACATTAATCCTAAAACATTTACTCTGAACATTGCTTCTGCTCTATCCATATCAAAGTCAAGGAAGTCTTCCATTAGTCCAAAGCCAGCATTATTAATTAAAACTGAGACAGGTCCCACTTCTTTCTCTACCTCATTAACAACTTTTTCTACTTCTTCTGGCTTGGAAATATCTAGTTGGTATGCATATGCTAATCTCTTAGACAAATTTTGACAATTTTCTACAACTACATCTAACTTTTCTTTACGACGTGCACAAGCTACAACTATTGCACCCTTTTTAGCTACTTGATAAGCTATTTGTTCACCTAAACCACCTGATGCTCCAGTTATCAACACAACTTTATTAGTTAAGTCTTTTAAACTTTTATAATTTTTCATTGCTCATCGTCCTTTCTTTCAGGAAAAGGAATATTAAAGGTATCAAAATCTTTAACAACCTTAGTATTTGGAAATACTTTCTTAGCTTCTTTTTCTAAAACTTTCACCATCTTACCTACATAACGAGCTGAAATATGAGTTAACAGTAATTGTTTTACGCCTACTTCTTTAGCTAAAGTAGCTGCTTGAACACAAGTTGAGTGATGATAATTACGTGCTAATTTCCCTTCACCCTTACCAAAAGTACTTTCATGAACTAACACGTCAGCATCTTTAGCAAGTAATTTCAAGTTAGGTGTTTGTCTAGTATCACCTAAAACCGTTACAATTCGACCTTTCTTAGCTTTACCTATAAAGTCTTTCCCATCTATAGTTCTACCATCTTCAAGTGTTACTACTTCTCCAGCTTTAAGACGACCATAGATTGGTCCAGATGGAACTCTAGCTTCTCTAAGTTTTTCAACTTGTAATTCACCTGGATAATCCTTTTCTTCAATTCTGTAGCCCCAACATTCAATACGATGATCTAATTTATAAGCGTAAACTTTAAATCGATCATTTTCTAAAAGTAAACCTTCTTCTTCAAGTTCTACAAAATTTAATTCATACGATAATTTTGTTTGACTAACCTTTAAACTAATATTAACAAAATCAGAAATTCCTTTAGGTCCATAAATTGTTAATGGTCCCATTTTTTCGCCGCCTTGAAATGAACGACTACTCAAAAAGCCAGGTAATCCAAAAATATGATCACCATGCATATGAGTTATAAATATTTTATCAATCTTACGTGGACGAATTGTTGTGTTTAAAATTTGGTGTTGTGTTCCTTCGCCTACATCAAACAACCAAATCTTTTTGATTTCATCCAATAATTTTAATGCAACTGCGGATACATTCCTACTCTTAGAAGGTGATCCAGCACCTGTTCCTAAAAATTCTAATTCCATTTATCTTTCATCCTTATCATTAACTAATTAGACAGTATCTTCTTAATTCTATCATTAATGCGTATCAATTTAAAGTTTCTCAAAATTTTTCAAAATATCTTATAATAGATAATATACTTTACTGCCAAACTAGAGGGGAATTAATATGCGTATAATAGACTTCATTACTGCTACCGATTTCTTAAATCCTAAATTAGTTATTACTCAAGAATTTGATCATAAAAATATTATCTCTGGAAAAGTCACTGTAAAAGATGCTAATACAATCCTTATTTCTCCTTCTCCAGAATTAGTTACCCTTTCTGAATTATTAAGCATTTTAAAAAAATATCCTAAAAAAGCTAAATTAAGGGTTAGAGATGTTGAGAAAGAAAATTATACTCTCCCACTTATGTCATTTAAAATTTCCCAATCTGAATTAGAATTGGCATATAAACCTTTATATCTGCTGCAAAAAAATAATAAAAAAACTCAGTAATATTTTTATATTGTAGAGGATAAATAATTCGTGTTATACTTGTTTTGTACAATTTATTAAAGGTTGGTGAATACTATGATGTTATTTGGACACATTCTATTCGGTACAATGGCTCTTATCGGTGCATTTCTTTTAGAAGTTGGTTTCCGTAAAGACTTCCAAGAATTAAATCTAATTCAACGTTTAGGCATTATTTTTACAATCGTTGGTATGTTTGCGACTGTTGCTATGGGTATTTACCTAGCAGGCAACGTATTATCAGCTGCATTTGTTGCAGTTATTGGAATCTTATTAGTAGGATTTCTTGTTGTACCAAGCAAAGCTAAAAACTAAAAAATTTATTTTTCGACAATCCTTGCATCTCATAAGGATTGTTTTTTATTGCAATAAAAATACTCTATAACTGTCAGATTTTATCTAACCATTATAGAGTATGTAAGATTTTATTTAACTATTTTTTTAGCAACAAAACTGCCATAATATTCCAAGCCATGTGGATTAGGATGAACATTATCATTATAGAACCAATCAGCATGATTTTGGCTATAGCTAAACCAATCAATTATATGTAAATTCTTATACTTTTTGCTAGCTGATGCCAAATCTTGATTCACTTGATCTTGCCAACGTCTTGTTGGTACATGAACATTAATCCAATATACTTGGCGATCTTTACCAGCAGCATTCATAATATCTTGAATTTCATGTCCCATAAAAGCACCATTTGTGCCCTCACTTATCAATACTGTTTGTTCTAATTTTCCAGTTTGCGCTAATTGTTGTACTATCTTTGCTGCTTCAGCTGACTGCCTACCAACTTTAGCATCGATATACATGTTAGGGAAAATTTCTTGTAATGAACTAGCTCCATCAGCTAATACAGAATCTCCTACTGCTGTAATCTTCATATTCCTTGCTTTATCAGCTTGAGCAGCGGTTAACTGATACTTCTTCACTTCAGAACTCGAAGATGAGGAAACTTGTTCAGTTGATTGCTTTTTACCACTCTTTAATTCAGAGTTTCTCTTTTTAACTTTGGCGTTGTTTTCTTTAATTTGTTTTGCCAAGGCATTATCCTGTGGTTTCTTAGTTGGCTGTTGTATTAAACCAGCACCAGCAATCAAAAATACAATTGCTCCCACAGCTACACCAATTTTGGAATTTAAATGTGATTTATCTCGTTTAAAGACTTGTTTAACTTTGAGTAGAGTTTGACTATAATCAAATTTTTTCAAAGGTATTTCAATATATCGATAAGATAATTCACTTATAGCAAATATTATTGTTATTTCTATTAATCCATACAACCAAGGATGTGCAGCAATATTCTTAACTTTTGACTCAAAGAAAACCATCACTGGATACTGATAAATATAAATTCCATAGCTACGCTTACCTATCCATGTAAAAACTGGATTAGTAAACCAGGTATTCATATTGGCTCCCGGATGTGCTACTGTTGCGACAAGTATTGCAGAGATTATTGAAAATAAGTACATCCCACCATGATATACAAAAGCTTTTTCACCATTCATTTTAAAGAATGATAATATTACTAATAAAGCACACACAATACCTGTTATGTTAAGAATTCGTCGACTCTCATCAGGAAGTTTTTGACTTAACTTACTACTTGGCCAAACAATTGCTAAAGCTGCACCTATTAATATCGAAAATACACGTGTATCTGTTCCGTAGTAAACACGTGAAGGATCACTACCTACCTTAAATAAAAGCATCATTTCTAAAGCTGATAGTAAACTCAATCCTATTAAGAGAAAGAATCTAACACTTTTCTTAGGTAAGTATTTACACATTAATATAATCAATAAAGGCCAAAACAAATAAAATTGTCCTTCAATAGATAACGACCATAAATGTGTAAAAGGAGACTGAATCGCAAATTTATCAAAATATGATTGACCTGTATGAATTTGATACCAATTATATATTGAGGTCAAATTTGTCAGAAAAACCATTCGAATATGAGCCAATAACTCTTTTTGAAACAAAGTTATATACGCTATCGTTCCAACTAACATTGTTACCAATCCTGGATACAACCTTTTCATACGCCTAATATAAAAAGCTTTGACATCAATTTTTTGATTTTGTTCCCATTCTTGTAACAACAAATCAGTTATTAAATATCCAGAAATAACGAAGAATATAGAAACTCCCATCAAGCCGCCTTGCATTGCGTAAGGAAACAAATGATAGAAAATAACTGCAATAACTGCCAGCGTTCGAATACCGTCAAATCCCGTAATGTATCGGCTTCTTTTTAATCTTCTCATTTTTCCATTACCCCTACTTAAGCATGATTATTATTCTACAAATTCAAAAGTAAAGTCTTCGATTCTTACCAAATCTCCACCTTTAGCACCACGTTCGCGTAGGGCATCATCTACACCCATTCCACGCAATTGACGAGCAAATCTCATTAAACTTTCATCATGGTTAAAGTTAGTCATCTTAAATAGACGTTCCAATTTTTCACCTGAAAGTACCCAAGTTGCGTCAGAATCACGTGTAATCTTGAATGCTGGTTCATCTTCTTTAAAAGTGTAAACCTTGCTTGCTTGTTCTTTTTCTGCCAATGTTTCAAACTTAGGAGTAGATTCTAGTACATCAGCTGTTCTATGTGTTAACTCTTTCAACCCTTGATGAGTTAGGGAAGATATTTCCATAACTTCTGGTACTTGTTTTAAAGTCTTATCCTTAGCTAACTTGACTTTGAATTCTGCCAAATTCTTGGCACTGTCTGGCATATCCATCTTACTTGCTACTACGATTTGTGGTCTATCAAGTAAAGTTGGATCATATACCTTCAATTCTTCATTAATTTTGACAAAATCATCATATGGATCTCTACCTTCTACACCCGACATATCAATCAAATGCAAAATAACACGAGTTCTTTCAACATGACGTAAGAACTGAATACCTAAACCTACACCTTGAGAAGCACCTTCAATTAATCCAGGTAAGTCAGCCATAACATAATCTCTACCATCATCTAGACGAACCATACCCAAATTAGGAACCAAAGTTGTAAAGTGATATTCAGCAATTTTTGGCTTAGCACTTGTTACAACTGAAAGTAAAGTAGATTTACCAACAGAAGGGAAACCTACTAAACCAACATCGGCTAACACTTTAAGTTCTAGTTTTAATTTTCTTTCTTCGCCAGGTTCACCATTTTCAGCAATTTCTGGAGCTGGATTTTTAGGACTAGCAAACTTAATATTACCACGACCACCACGGCCACCTTTAGCTACAACTAATTCATCGTCTGCTTCAACTAAATCACCTAACAATTCTCCAGTTTCAGCATCTGTAACTGTTGTACCTTGAGGAACACTAATATAGGTATCGTCTGCACCACGACCATACATTCCCTTGATCATGCCGTTTTGACCAGGTTTTGCTTTAAAAATACGGTGATATCTAAAATCCATTAATGTACGTAAACCTTGGTCTACTTTTAAAATAATGCTTCCGCCTTTACCACCGTCACCACCAGCAGGTCCACCATTAGGAACATACTTTTCACGGCGGAAAGCAACCATACCGTCGCCACCTTTTCCGGCTTTTACTTCAATTTTTATTTGATCTACAAACATTTATTTAATCGCCTTTCCTTATATATCTAACTATATTGCATATTTATTATTCTATTTCATCAATAAGTTAATCAATCTTAAATATACCAATTATCTTCTCTTAGGTCAAAGCATTTTCTAACTTTGGTTTTTCAAGCTTAACTTAATTGTCTGAGCCACTTTTTTAGAAATACCTAAGCTTTCCAAATCCTCTACTGAAGCTGCAGAAATATTCTTCAGAGAACCATAATTTCTTAATAACTTAATTCTCGTTTTAGGACCTACTCCTTGAATTCTTTCTAAGCGTGAAGCTAATGAATTTTTTGATCGAACTTGGCGATGGAAAGTAATCGCAAATCTATGAACTTCATCCTGAATTCTTTGTAGTAGATAAAAGCCTTCACTTTTAGGATCTAAACCAATCTTTTCATCATTTTCCGTCATTAAATCAGCAGTTTTATGGCGATCATTTTTTACCATTCCTGCTACAGGAATATCAATACCTAATTGATTATGTAACACATCAACAGCGGCATTAATTTGAATACTTGCACCGTCCATTAATATTAAATCAGGTAAATTAGCTTTTTCTTTTAAAAGTCTACTATATCTACGATAAATAACTTCTCTTGTACTAGCAGCTTCATCAGCATGGTCAACATTTTTTAACTTATATTTTCGATATTCTGTTTTTTCTGGTCTCCCATCAATGAAACAAACCATCGCGGATACTAAATCTTCTCCTTGTAAATGAGAATGATCAAATGCTTCAATTCTATGACCATTAGGCAATCCTAACGCATCTGTTATTTCATTCATAGCCCCAGTTGTCTTTCTTTCATCCAATTCAAGTAAACGGAATTTTTCTTCCAACACTAACTTAGCATTTTTCTGTGCCATTTCTAGTAAATCACGCTTTTGTCCTCGTTGTGGTGTTTTAACTGGAATACCTAAAATTTCACTTAATGTTTCTTTATCCATCCCTGAAGGAACTAAAATTTCTTTAGGTAAAATACGGTTTTTTTGATTATAAAACTGTAAAATAAAAGATTCTAGCTCAGCTTCAGGCGTGTCTATACATGGAAATAGTCGTTTTTCACGTTTCATCAAACGTGCTTGTCTAATAGAGAAAATTTGTAAAGATAACCAACCTTTATTCATGTAAAAAGCAAATAAATCACGCGGTGTATTATCATTACTAATGATTTTTTGTTTTTCAACTGTCATTTCAACATAGTGAATTTGATCTCTTATTTCAGCTGCCCTTTCAAACTCTAAATTCTCGGATGCAGTTTCCATTTTTTGTTCAAGTTCTTTTTTTATTTTACTTACATTTCCATTTAAAAACGACTTTATCTTTTTGATTTGCTTTTCATACTCGGATTGTGGAACTTCTTTAAAACAAGCACCCAAGCATTGTCCCATATGATAGTACAAACATGGTCGTTTTTGATATCCATTGCAACGTCTTAAAGGATACACCTTTTGTAATAACTGTAGTGTTTCTGTTGCAGCATAGACATTGGGATAAGGGCCAAAATAATAGCCACCATCTTTTTTAACTTGACTGACAATTTTTAATTGTGGGTCTTTTTCATGAGTTATCTTAATATACGGATACCCAGTTCCCCTTTTTAACTTAATATTGTAGTAAGGCTTATGTTTTTGAATTAAAGTAATTTCTAACAAAAATGCTTCCTTATCGGTTGAAGTAATAATTGTTTCAAAATCCCTTATTTCAGACACTAATTTAGCTGTTTTTCCCTCATGACTACTTTTAAAATATGAACGTACGCGATTTTTTAAATTTTTGGCTTTACCTACATAAATAATTCTACTATTGATATCTTTCATCATGTAACAGCCAGGTAAATCTGGTAATAGTTTTAATTTATTTTCAATATGTTGTGTCGCCATAGTTACGTCCTTTCTCTAATATTCTAGTCTCAATTATACTATTTATATCTAGCAAAACCAATTGTCATACTCACATATTGAACTGGATTTTGAAAACGTTTATAATTAAACCAAATTATTTTTTGAGGTGATTATATTATGGATATTGTACTTTTAGATGGTTACTCTCTAAACTTCGATTTAACTTGGAGCAAACTATCCAACTTAGGTAATTGTACTTTTTACGATCAAACACCTGTAGATGATACTGAAGAGATTATTAAACGTATTGACAATGCTGAAATTGTAATTACACATAAAACACCATTAAGAAGTGAAGTTTTAAAACAGGTTCCCAACTTAAAATATATTGGTATCATGGGAACGGGGTATGATGTCGTAGATATTGAGAGTGCCCACCAACATAATATAATTGTAACCAATGTTCCTACATACGGTACTGATGCAGTTGCTCAATTCACATTTTCTCTTCTACTAGAAGTAACTGGTCAAGTTGGCTTACATAATCAACTAATTCATGAAGGAAAATGGTCAAAAGTTCCTGATTTTACATTTTGGGACAAACCTCTCTATGAATTAAAGGGTAAAACATTAGGATTAATTGGTTACGGTCGTATCGCACAAAAAGTAGCTGAATTAGGTCATGCTTTCTCAATGAATATCATCTTTTATAATCATCGTCCTAAAGAGGTTAATGTTCCCTGGATTAAGCAAGTTCCTTTAGACGAACTTCTAAGACAATCAGATGTTATTAGTTTACACGTTATTCAAACACCTGACACAATTAATCTAATTAATAAAGAGACAATCTCTAAAATGAAAAAGAATGTTATTATTTTAAACACAGCTAGAGGAAAACTAATCAATGAAACTGATATAGCTGAGGCATTAAATAATGATCGCATCTATGCTTTAGCAACTGATGTAGTCTCCAAAGAACCAATTTCAGAAGATAATCCTCTTTTAACTGCAAAAAATTGCTACATCACTCCACATATCGCATGGGCTCCTTTGGAAACTAGGGAAAGATTACTTGAAATTACAGTTAATAACTTGAAAAGCTATTTGACAGGTACTCCTACCAACGTAATTTAAGCTCTAACTTGACAGTAGCTTAAAATTTTGATAACTTTCTAGGCAATAGATGTTAGCAATTTTTTGAGGAAGTGAATATTATGGGATTAAAGGTCAATCAACAACACAATTTAGAACAATTATTTGATAAATTTGCAACTATTGATCCTAAAAATCGAAAAGAAACTAAAACTGTTGAAAAAGAATCTAATAAAAAGAACCCAACAGAACAAAAATAATCGTTAAATATTTTAAAATCAGCAATTTTTGGATTGCTGATTTTTTATTATTTACAATAAAAAATGAGAACAACCTATTATTCAAGTCGTTCTCATTTTACATACGAATATTATCACCCGTACGGGGATCGAACCCGTAACTCCGCCTTGAGAGGGCGACGTCTTAACCAATTTGACCAACGGGCAATTAACTTACTCGTATAATATTACTCCTGAAAATAATCAAAATCAAGTCTTTTTTAGCATGATTTTTCGACAAATTACTTTTGATATTCAAATTGCAACTCTGAAACAGGAGCTAATCCTTCTCTAGTATAATAAGTAACCTTAATCTTACTTTCATTTACAGATACAATAGCGTAAGTTCCACCTAGTTTTTGATATTCTCCACGTGGGAACCACACACTCCCCGGATTCAAAAAGAGCGTACCATCAACATATTCAACTGCTAAGCGATGTGTATGACCATAAAAAACAAATTTAGCATTTTCTTGTTTAGCTAATAGTGCTAGTCTGTCTAATCCATAGTTAACTCCATACAGATGACCATGAGTTACTAAAATATTACCCTCTTCAGTTGCAACAACTTCTTTTTCTGGATAGTCATAGTAATCACAATTCCCCTCAACAATTGTATAATCTGATACCCATTTTGAATTAGGGTCTAACTCACTATCGCCACAATGAATGAAGTAATCAACCTCATTACTATACTTATCTCTTAAGTCTGCCAATATATTCTTTTTAGAATGGCTATCACTAACTACTAAAATTTTCATTATTCTTTCCACCATTCATCAAATTTTGTTAGCAAATCTTTAATAGCATTTGCACGATGACTAACAGCATTCTTTTCATCTGCAGTTGTTTCACCAAAAGTTTTATCCAAAGGTGGGTAGAAGAATAATGGATCATAACCAAAACCACCCTTACCTCTTTCTTCTTCAACAATGTAGCCTTCTACATTTCCTTCAGCAATCAATGGATCTTTTACTGGACTAGTAATTACTAACGAACAATGAAAATGAGCTGTCCTCTTTTCAAAAGGTACACCTTCTAAATTATGTAGTAATTTCTTTTTATTTGCTTCATCATCATGATCACCAGCATATCTTGCAGAATAAATACCAGGTTCTCCATTTAAATAATCAACTACAATCCCCGAATCATCAGCTAAGACTGGAATTTTATACAAATCTGTTAATGTTTGGGCTTTAATCAATGCATTCTCCGTAAAAGTCTTACCATTTTCATCAATTTCGGGTGTATTTTCCATATCTAGTAAAGTTTTTACTTCTATTCCCTTTTCACTAAATAATTTCTTGAACTCCCGTGCTTTTCCCGCATTTTTTGTTGCTATCAATATATGTTTAACCATTTTACCACCATCTATCTCTAGTTCTTATCTATCTTTTATTATGCAAAACTCACACAAAAAATCAACTATCTTATTTAGACAGATACTTAATTCTCTAAAAAAGATTAAAAAGTTAAGTATAATTTAAGCTATTCAAATAAAAAGTGTGTATAATAAAATTATCAATTGTTAAAGGGGCTAGGAAGAAAGTGGATGTCAAATTTTATTCAACAGCTGTGGAGCATAATAATTTAGGGACCACTCTTGGGAGTTCTATCTTGAGGGATGCTCTTTTACCTGATCTAGTTGGAACAGATAACACTATTCTTTACTGGGCAGGCAAACGTTTAGCTCGAAATTTTCCACTAGCTAAAGATGAAGATTTACCTGTATTTTTCGAGAAAGCTAATTGGGGGTACTTAAAAAGGGTAAAATCTAAGATGAATCGTCAAGTTTTCGAGCTTTCAGGTCCAATAGTCGAAATCAGAAAAAAAATTAATTCTAAATGTGAATTTCTTTTAGAAGCAGGATTCATCGCAGAAACTATCCAAAATCAAAGCGGATTTACTTCAGAAGCTGTTATCGATGCTGAAACATCTCGTGGAAATTCCGTTTTTATAACTGTTCAAGTTGATCAACGTGATCCTGTTGACTTAAATACTATTCCTGACAAGGATTTACTCAATCCATCTAGAGAGGAACTATAGAAAAGAACCTAAAGTCGCTAAACTTTAGGTTCTCTTTTTATCTAATTAGATATATGCTTCAAGTTTCTTTTGTAATTGTTCTTTTGTGTGATAACCAACAATTGTATCTACAACTTGTCCATCTTTCTTAATAAGCATTGTTGGAATACTCATAATTCCAAATTTAGCTGCTGTTTCTTGATTTGCATCAACATCTACTTTAGAGAAGAATACTTTATCTCCCATTTCTTCAGCTAATTGTTCGATAACAGGAGATTGCATACGACAAGGACCACACCATGTTGCCCAAAAGTCTGTAAATGTTACTCCATTATTTGTTTTTTCATCAAATGTTTGATCTGTTAATTCTGTAACCATTCAAATCACCTTCTACTTTCTTTTCGTAAGTAAATAATATCATATACAACATAAAAATCAAGTTTTTTGCCTTACTTGAAATATACCACAGTTGCCCCATTACCACCATTGTTAGGACTTGCAAACTCAAAATTCTTGACTGCTTTATTTTGCTTGAGATAGTTAATGATACCTGTTCTCAACGCACCTGTTCCTTTACCATGAATAATAGTAACAGAGTTATAACCTGCTAAAACGGCAGCGTCAATGTATCTATCAACTTTTACCATCGCATTTTCATAACGTTCACCACGTAAATCTAAAGTTGGTGAAACATGACTAGAACTAGATGATTTCAATACTGTCCCTGCTCGTTTAGGCTGAGTATCTTTGACCTTAATTTTCTCAAGGTCGCTTTCATCGATTTTCATCTTCAAAATACCCAATTGAACTTCCCAAACATGGTTTCCTGCTTTACGCAACAGAACACCTCTTTGGCCATAGGAATTAACCATAACATCATCGTTAGGATGTAATTCTTGTTGTTGCTTAGCCTTACGTAACACTTTATTCTTCTTCAAATTAGTTTCTTGATGTAAAGCATTAACTCGCCCTTGAGCATCTATTAGACTGCCTTCTTCTATGTTAGAAGCAGCTGACATTTTCATCTTTCTAAGTTCAGAAATCAATTCGTCAGATTTTTTCTTAGTTTCTTCAACAATTTGATTAGCTCTTTCCTTAGCTTGTTCTAACATATTTTCTTTTTGACGTTCAAATTGATGGAAGTTAGTTTCTAAATCATGGTGCAATTCTTCAGCTTCACGCAAATATTTTCGATACATAATCTCTTTTTCTTCGGCATCATGTCTTTTAGCAACTAAATCTGAAATCATCTCATTTAGATCTTGACTATCTTGTGAAGTAAGTTGTCTAGCAGCCATAACAATCATTTTATCTAGTCCCAGTCTTTGAGAAATGTCAAAAGCATTACTACGACCTGGAATTCCAATTAATAAGCGATATGTTGGCTGTAATGTATTAACATCAAATTCCATACTTGCATTAATAGTATTAGGTCTTTCAAAACCATAAGCCTTAAGCTCTGGATAGTGAGTTGTCGCAACTACATAACTTCCTTTAGCACCTACAGCATCTAAAATACTGATAGCCAAAGCTGCACCTTCTTGAGGATCTGTTCCTGCACCTAATTCATCAAATAACACTAATGATTTTTCATCTATACCTTTTAATATTTCTACAATATTAGTCATATGTGAGGAAAATGTACTCAAGCTTTGTTCTATTGACTGTTCATCACCAATATCAGCAAATATATCGTCAAATATTCCAATTCTACTTTCTTCAAAAGCAGGTATATATAGTCCAGATTGACCCATCAACTGTACCAACCCTAATGTTTTTAAAGTGATTGTCTTACCACCTGTATTAGGTCCTGTTATTACAATTGCCTGATAGTCCTTACCAATCATAATGTCATTTTTTACAGCTTTTTTCATATCTAGCAATGGATGCCAAACCTGTCTTAAATAAACATCATTTTCCTTTGATAAGATTGGTTCCGTTGCCTTAATACTGTGTGCATATTTAGCTTTAGCATTAATAAAGTCCAACATTCCCAAAATTTTGGCATTATTGTTTAGTTCATGTGTATAAGGTGCTAACTCCTTAGATAATTCTTCCAAGATTCTATTTATCTCTTCACGTTCTGCAACCTGTTGCTGTCTTAAACGATTATTCAATTCAACAATCACTGCAGGTTCAACAAATAATGTTTGTCCTGAAGAACTTTGATCGTGTACAATACCGCCAAACTTGCTACGATATTCTTGTTTAACTGGTAAAACATATCTTTCATTACGAATTGTAACCACTGCATTACTCAAATACTTAGAATTAGTTCCTCTAGTATATGCATTTAAACGCTCACGTATAGTTTCCTCAGTTACTGAAATTTGTTGTCTAATACTCTTTAACAATGTAGATGCATCATCAGTTACATGTCCATCATTTTCAATTGAAACTAATAATTTTTTACTAATTTCTGGTAAGCTTTCCAATTTAGCTACATCATCAAATAACACTTCTAACTTGATTTTATTATCTGCTAAATCTTTAAAAAAGCGATTAACTTCATTTGTAGCTCTCAAAACTCGTCCAATAGCAGCTAATTCTTTACTATTGAGAGTCCCACCTATATCTAATCTTTTCAAAAAACTTTTAATGGAAATAAGATTTGGAACAGGTATACCGCCCTTAATTCGTAAAATGTCAGCTCCATCTTTAGTCTGTGCTAGTGAATTGGAAATTTCATCATAGTCAGATGATGGTTCTAACTTGTCGATCAACCTCTTTCCCATTGAAGTTGTAGTAAAAGCATATAAATTTTGCTTAACTTTATCATATTCTAAAGTTTTTAATACCTTTTTATTCATAATACACCTCTTTTAACTACATACTTACTATTTGATTCATAACATTAGGAGTATTGTCTAAAATATAGACTGCTACTCTTGATTCTTCCACAGTTTGCTTAACTTCCTGACTAGGCCAATTAGATAGTAATATTAATCCAAAAAAGATTACAACATACATCATAATAGTGGTTAAAATTCCACCCAATAATGCATTAAATTGTGAAATTACAGGTAATTTTGTAAAGCCCTTAGAAACATTCGCTAAAATTCTAACAATAATTCCACCTATAATTCCAATAATCCAAAATGACAAAATTTTATAAAAGGTAGTCGCCAATAATCCAGATCCATCATTAATATTACTGAACAAACCTGCAATTATATTACCAAGTGGCGATGCTAAAAATAAAGATAAGATAAATACAATGATGTAACCTAGCAAACTAACAAGTGATCCCAAAAGGCCTCTTCTTATGCCATATCTAAATGCACATATCAACAAAATTATAATTATTAATGATAGTATCATCTTTGCACCGTATTATTTTTCCGTATATTTGTCTAATTCTTCTTGTAGCTCTAATTGTTCAGAAAATGCATTAATTGCTAATAAAGTCATTGCTTTTTCATCACTTATATCTGGAATTTGTTTCTTAATTTTTTCCAATTTTTCATTAGCAAGTTGAACAACTGCGTTCATTCTTTCCTGACTACCCTCACCGATGATAATATATTCCTTACCACCAATTTCTATTTTAAATCTCTTTTTTCCCAAAATTACACTCAGCTCTCTAAATTAATTTTAAATAAAAACAAAGCCGACGTACACATATCAGCTTGTTAGCTATCCATTTGTGTAACCGACTTTGCACCAGCATTATCTCATATTTTCATCGTTCAAGAACGTATCTAGGACACCTTCTACCATTTCCCATTCTTCATCACTTTCAATATCAAACAATTCATAATCCTGGCTATCATCATTTTCATCTGGATTGAATGCGAATGCCAACACATCTACTTGTTCTTCAGGTTCAGAACCTGCTGGAATCAATAAAATATATGATTTGTCATAGTCATCTGAATGGAAATTGAACAATTCTTGGTATAAAGTTTCATTTCCTTGTTCGTCAACTAATGTAATTAAGTTTTCATCTTGATTCTGTTTTGCCATTGTCATACTCCTTAGTTAAGTTCTTTTAATAATTTTCCTTTAGCGTCTAGATAATTTTGTAGAATTAAACTAGCAGCCAATTTATCAATAACTTTTTTACGCTTTTTTCTTGAAGCATCAGCTTGTTCAACCAACATTCTTTCTGCTTCAACGGTTGTTAGACGTTCATCAATAAAATCTATTGGTAAATTGAATTTTTCTTTTAGCAGTTCACCATATGCTTTAGCAGCTTCTACTCTTGGACCAGAAGTATTATTCATATTTTTAGGCAATCCTAATACAAATCCTACAACTTCATTTTCTTTAACCAATTCAGCTATTCTATCTAGCCCAAATTCTTGCTCATCTTCATTAATTTGAACAATTTCTACACCTTGTGCAGTCCAACCTAGCATATCACTAACAGCTACACCAACAGTCCTAGATCCTACATCTAACCCCATTAATCTGCCCACTATTTTTCCCCCTTATCTAAGTAAGCTCGTACTAACTCTTCGATAATTTCATCGCGTTCATGTTTTCTGATTAAATTACGAGCATCATTCAAACGAGGAATATATGCAGGGTCTCCTGACAATAAATAACCAACTATTTGATTAATAGGATTATAACCCTTTTCTTCCAAAGAATTATAAACCGTTTCTAAAGTCTGATGAACATCCTTTTTTTCATTTTGTCCAAAGTCAAAATACATTGTTTTATCTAATGCACTCATCGAGAACACCTCCATACACTACATTACTCTAATATCTATTGTACTAAAATGGATCACAACAAACAATTAAAAAAACTGTATTAGAAAAAATATTACTTAAAATTAATGCAATAATAAAAAATGATATTGCTAAGAACTGTCATTCCTATCAATATCACTCTTTAATCTTATTTATTCAACCAATCTTCAGCAGCTTTCAATGCTTCTTGAATACCTTCTGGTTTCTTACCACCAGCTTGTGCCAAGTCAGGACGGCCACCACCGCCACCGCCTACTTTAGGTGCGATTGCTTTAATTAAATCTCCAGCTTTATAACCTTCCTTAACTGCATCGCTACTAATAGCTGTAATTAAGTTAACCTTACCATCTGCTGTTGCAGTAGCAAGTACAAGTACATCTGAAAGTTGCTTTTCTTTCCATTGATCTGCAAGTTGTCTTAATTGACTCATGCCTGAAACGTTAACCTGACCAGCAATCAAAGTCTTGCCGTTGATTTCTTTAACATTCTTAAAGATATCTCCTGCTTGTTGACTTGCAAACTTATCTTCCAAAGCTTGTTTTTGTTGTTCAAGTAATTTGACTTGTTCTTGTAATTGTTCAATCTTACGTGGAACTTCTTTAATTTGTACTATCTTCAATTCATCAGCACTTTGACGTAATAATTGATTTCTTTCTTCTAAGAATTCAAATGCTTCTTCTGAAGTAACAGCTTCAATACGTCTTACTCCAGCACCAACACCTGATTCAGAAACAATCTTGAATAAACCAATTTCATTAGTATTAGCAACATGAGTACCACCACAGAATTCCATGGAGTAATCGCCAACTTTAACAACACGAACTGTATCACCATACTTATCACCAAACAAGGCAATAGCACCCATTTTTTCAGCTGATTCCTTATCTGTAACAACTGTTTCAACTTGAATATTTTCCCAAATCTTAGCATTCACGATATCTTCAATCTTCTTCAAATCTTCTGCTGTTACAGATCCTAGATTTGTGAAGTCAAAACGTAAATATGTTGGTTCAACTAATGATCCTGCTTGATGAGTATGTGAACCTAAAACATCTCTCAATGCTTGGTCTAATAAGTGAGTTGCAGTATGATTCTTCTTCACTTTATTATGGAAAGCAACATCTACTTCTAGAGAATATGTATTTTCTCTAGTCATTTCCTTAAGTGCGTGAATTGTATGCATATTTTGTCCATTTGGAGCATGTTGTACATCTTCAACTTCAGCAACAACTTCGCCAGCTTGGTTCTTGATAACACCCTTGTCAGCTACTTGTCCACCCATTTCAGCATAGAATGGTGTTTTATCAAAGATAACTTGTGCTCTAGAATCAGCTGGAACTGTATCAACTAATTCATTGTCAATGATGATATCTTTTAATACACCATTAGCTTTCAATTCATGATAACCTACATATTCACTTGGAGTTGTAATATCAGTTAATAAGCCATTTTGAACACCCATAGACTTAGCATCTGAACGAGCTGCTCTTGCACGTGCCTTTTGTTGTTCCATTTCTTCATTGAAACCTTCTTCATCAACATCAAGGCCTTCATCATTAGCATATTCTTTTGTCAATTCTAATGGGAATCCATATGTGTCATATAACTTAAATACAGGTTTTCCTGGTAATTCTTTACCACCATTTTCTTTAGTTTCAGCAATTAAGCTATCTAATAATTGCATACCATCTTTCAAAGTATCGTTGAATCTATCTTCTTCCATCTTAATAACTTTTTCGATAAATTCAGCTTGTTCTAATACTTCTGGATATGCAGATTCCATAATTTTTCCAACAACTGGAACCAACTTATAAAGAAATGCTTCATCAATTCCAAGCTTTTGGCCATGCATAACTGCACGTCTGATAAGACGACGAATAACATATCCTCGACCTTCATTTGAAGGCAAAGCACCGTCACCAATAGCAAATGTAACTGCACGTGCATGATCTGCAATAACTTTAAAGGAAACATCTGCTTCTGCATTTTCACCATACTTCTTACCTGCACTTAATTCAGCAGTTTTTTCAATAATTGGTAAGAATAAGTCTGTTTCAAAGTTTGTTCGTGCATGTTGGAATACGGATACCACACGTTCTAATCCCATACCCGTATCAATGTTTTTATGTGGCAATGGTTCATATGTTCCGTCTGGTTTATGATTGAATTCAGAAAATACAATATTCCAGATTTCCAAATAACGTTCATTTTCTCCACCAGGATAACTTTCAGGATCATCTTCTGACAAATTATTCATTTCTTGACCACGATCAAAGAATATTTCTGAGTCCGGACCAGATGGGCCTTCACCAATATCCCAGAAGTTATCTTCAGCTTCATAAATGTGGCTAGGATCTACCCCTACTTCTTCCCAATACTTCTTAGCATCTTTATCTTCAGGATAAACTGTGATGTACAATTTTTCCTTATCCATATCGAACCATTCAGGACTTGTTAGTAATTCCCATGCCCATGTAATAGCTTCTTTCTTGAAATAATCACCAACAGAAAAGTTTCCTAACATTTCAAATAAAGTATGGTGACGAGCTGTATGACCTACATTTTCAATATCATTAGTTCTAATAGACTTTTGTGAACTAGTGATACGATGGTTCTTTGGAACAACTGAACCGTCAAAATATTTTTTCATTGTAGCAACACCGGAGTTAATCCACAATAAAGTTGGATCATCGTGTGGAATAAGTGGTGCACTCTTCATTACATCGTGTCCCTTACTCTTGAAAAAGTCTAAATACATTTGACGTATTTGAGCACTTGATAATTCTTTCATTTTCAAATTCCTTTCTGTTTTAAAGCCCAAAAACAATAAAACATCGTTGCTAGTAAGGACGCAATTACTACGCGGTACCACCTTACTTGCAACGATGTCATCGTTAACCACTTCATTAATAATATTCTTTTGTTATAAACATTTAGGTAGCACTGTCTAAGCCAACCTATAAGTCCTTCCAGCACCGAACTCTCTCTGTAATAGAGGTACTTAGCAGTATGTCCTAATTCAAGTCAAAGTATATGCGATAAACCGCTAGATGTCAATAGAAAAGTATTTTTTTCATACTATATAAACATATACTTTTTACTTCATTTTTCTTGCTTGACGACGTGCAATTCGACGCTTTTGTTGTTCATCGCGTTTTATTGCTCGCTTAATTTTCTTTTTATAACCAGGTTTACGTTTTTTCTTTTCTTTCTTTACAAAACCACGTAATTTAGGATCCATTGATTCTTTGCGTGTTTGACGCTTTTCACGACGATTACGATCATATGAATCAACTATTTCACCATTTTTAACTGCTTTTGGTACAAAATGAACTCCCATACTTTCAAGTTCATCAATTAATTTTTCTTCACTTGGTTCATAAAGTGTGATTGCTGTACCTTTCATTCCATTACGTCCAGTTCTACCTACACGATGAACAAAGAATTCTAAATCTTCAGGGATGTCGTCATTGATAACATGTGAAACACCTTCAATATCAATTCCACGAGCCGCTAAATCTGTAGCTACCACAAATTGATAATCAAGATTTTGAATTTCACGCATAATTCGCTTACGTTGACGAGGTTGAATACCACCATGAACTTTAGCTACTTTCAACCCTTGAGAACGAAGATAATTTGTTAACTCATCAGCTCGTTCTTTAGTATTTGCAAATACTAATGCTAAATAAGGTTCACCCATTGTTAGCAAGTCATAAATAAGCTTATTTCTGTCTCTACCTTTAGTTGAAACTAACCAATTATCAATTGTTGGACTAATTACATGTTTGTTAGCAACAACTTCAATAACTGGATTGTACATATATTTTCTTAAAAACGGACGTAATTTTTCTGGAATAGTAGCTGAAAAGACTAGCATTTGTAAGTCTTTAGGTAACGTCGATGCTATTGCATCTGTTTCTTTTAAAAATCCTAAATCCAATGTCATATCTGCTTCATCCACTACTAAATAGTGAGCATTATGGATATCAAGTGCATTTTCTCTCACTAAATCCAATATACGTCCTGGTGTTCCAATTACTAATTGTGGTTGATGAGATTTCAGCTTTTCAATTTGTCTTTGCTTATCTGTTCCACCAACATAGTTTTGAATCCAAATATTTTCAGGAGAAAACTTTGCTAGTTGCTTTGCTGCTTCATAAATTTGGTATGCTAATTCCCTACTTGGTGTTGTAATCACAGCCTGAACTTCATCTTTCTGTGCGTTAAGATTTTGAAAGATAGGTAATAAGAACGTATGAGTTTTACCACTACCAGTTTGTGATTGTCCTACTACGCTCTTGCCCTTTAAAATAGTCGGAATTAAACGAGCTTGAACTTCAGTAGGTTCTTTAAAATTAATTTCGTCTAATGCTTGATAAATATACTCTTTAAAATTAAATTCTCTAAAATTTGCCATTAAATTTCTTCACCTCGATTGATTACCAGTCTGTCATGTCATGTTCTTCAGCAAATTTCTTTGCTAATCCGTCTAATTTTTCAATATAAGCTGGAATTTCGTTAGCATCATCTATTCTTGCACCACTTGCTAATGGATGACCGCCACCTTGATATTCTTTAGCTAATTCGTTGATCACAGGGCCCTTTGAGCGTACTCGTAAACGATATGTACCATCTTTTTGTTGTACAAATACTGTCCAACAAATTGTAGTATTAATTTTACCTAGAAGTGGCACTACCGCAGATGTTCCTGCATCGCCCAAATCAAATTCTTCGATCTTATCATGATTTAATATGATGTAAGCTGCATTATTTTTAGTAATTTTCATATTTTCATACACATAAGCAGATAAACGAGCCACGGGTAAAGTTATACTATCTAAGCGACGATTTATCTTGCTAGTATCAATACCAGTTCTCATTAGAGAAGCTACTACTTCCATTGTATGTGCAGTTGTTGCATCATACATAAATCTTCCAGTATCACTGGAAATACCAGCATATAGTTTTTCAGCAACCTCAGCAGTCAATTCTAATTTTCCTTCTGAAGCTAGAATTAAATCATGGATAATTTCTGAGCAACTTGAAGCATTGGTATTAACTAAGCTTAAGTCACCATATTGGTCATCATTAGGATGATGGTCAATCTTAATCAAAAAATCACCTTTATTATATCTATCATCATCCACTCTTGGTGTATTAGCTGTATCAGTAACAATTACTAAAGCATTCTTGTAAGTTTCATCTGGTAAATCTTCATTTTCAACTGTAATCCAATTTAATCCAGGAATGTTTTTCCCTACTTGATATACCTTCTTTGCGGGAAAGCTTTGCATAATAGCTGTTGCCAATCCACCTTGTGATCCATAAGCATCTGGATCTGGATGTTGGTGGCGATGAATAATAATCGTATCATACTCTTCTATTTTTTGGATTATTTCTTTTTCTACTGTCATTTTAAGACTCCTCGTATTTCACTATTCTACCTTACTAAGTATACCGATTATTTACTATAATTACAAAATTATTCAATTTAAAAATCCTTGCATCAACAGCATCAGTACTGTCAAATACAAGGATACTAACTTTCAATATTAATCTTCAGCAGCTTGAATTGCATCTAAAATTATGCTTAATTGTTCTTTTTCTGCTTCTGCTTCTTTATGTTTCTTCTCATACTCCTCGAGTAAGTGTCGGCCTCGTGCCGAATTATTTATCTTTTCACAAACATCTTTTAACTCGCTTGCCTTTTTCTCAGCTTCTTCATACTCATGTTGTATGTCGAGTTTATTGCCCATGATAAAGTCCTCCTAAAATCTAATTGACCTAAATAAAATATCATGTTTCAATCAAAAAGTGAACCTTTTTATTTTACTTTTTGGTTACAAAATTTTAAATACATCATCCATTTTAATATGTTCAATATATAACTTGCACCAGATATTTTAATAATCACCTCGATTATATTAGTCATCCTCCCTATGATACTATTATAACAGCTTTTTTGAAACCGAATACATTAAATTAAAACAAAAGAACTAAAGATATTCTCATATCATCTTTAGTTCTTTCTCTACATTTATTTTACTTCTTTTTCTAATTTTTGAACATCTCTTGCAATCATTAATTCTTCATTGGTTGGAATTCTTAGTACTTTAATAGTGGAATCATCGCCTGAAATTACTCCTGCTGAACCATGCTTACTATTTTCTTCTTCATTAATTGTAATTCCCAAATATGCTAAACGTTCCATGACTAACTTTCTAATTGGTGTTGAGTTTTCCCCGATACCAGCAGTAAATACAATCGTATCAACGCCACCCATTTCAGCTATATATGAACCGATATATTTAACAACATTTTTTACAAAAATATCAACTGCTAGCTGGGCTCTCTCATTATCATCTGCTGCCGCTAAAACATCACGCATATCTGATGAAACTCCTGAAATACCAATTAAACCAGCTTTATGATTTAAAATATCTATCATTTCAGAACTATTAATTTGTAATTTTTCCATCATGAAAGAAACTAATGATGCATCAATATCAC
Organism: Ligilactobacillus sp. MP3; assembly: GCF_024436335.1. Classification (NCBI taxonomy): domain Bacteria; kingdom Bacillati; phylum Bacillota; class Bacilli; order Lactobacillales; family Lactobacillaceae; genus Ligilactobacillus; species Ligilactobacillus sp. MP3. The sequence goes on along the minus strand of NZ_JANFQI010000001.1, from coordinate 153,781 downwards.
CTGCACGTGTAGCCATTGTAATTCCTGCTAATGGCGTGAATCCCATTGAAGTATCAAAAGACTTTCCATTCATTGTTGCACAAATTGATGCACCTGCTCCCAAATGGCAAGTTATAATTTTTAAATTTTCAAATGGTTTGTCTAACAATTTAGCAGCTTCATGAGCTACATAGCGATGACTTGTACCATGTGCCCCATACTTTCTTACATGATATTTTTCATACCATTCATATGGGATAGAATACATGTAATTTGTTTTAGGCATTGTTTGATGATATGCAGTATCAAATACAGCTACAGACACTGCATTTGGCAATAATTCCTTAAATACTCTAATACCAACTAATTCTGCAGGATTATGCAAAGGCGCATATTCAGCCAATTCATCAATTTTATTCATAACATCTTCATCAACAATTACAGATTTATCAAAGTATTCACCACCAGCAACTACACGATGTCCAACCCCTGTAATTTCATTAAAATCATTAATTAATTTTAATTCTTTGAATAAGCTCAACAAAACATGTACAGCTTGATTATGATCTTTCAATTCTCTTTGCTCATCATATTTTTTACCATCATATTTAATAGTAACACGAGAATTATCAATTCCAATACGGTCAAAAAGCCCTTTAGCTAGGACTTTTTCATCAGGCATTGCAAATAATTTAAATTTTAAACTTGAGCTTCCAGAATTTATTGAAAGAATTTTTTCCATACCAACACGACCTTATCTTATTATTTAACCGTTTACATTATATACTATAACAGATAAATATATTTATTTCATTTTAAATTTTTTATACAAATCAATAAAATTTAATTAAAAGTCTATATTTTGTACAATGCTTTATCAAATAAAAAAAGCAAAAGACTTCGTAAATCTTCTGCTTCTAACGATCTTACATATCCTCTACTACTAAGTAAGTACAATCTAACGGTCCATGAACCCCTACAACTAATTCCATTTCAATATCACCAGAATTAGAAGGTCCTGAAATAAAGTTAATCGCTGAGGTTTCTAATTCTTTACTACCTAGTCGTTTTTCATAGTTTTCTACAGCTACTCTAGTAGATGGAACTAAACCACTTTTAGGAACTAATGCCAAATAGTGCGTTGGTAAGAAGTTAAATCCTCTTCCTTGTTCTGGACTAACAGTAACAGTAATAGTCCCTGTATTAGCGATTAAATAATCAGCAAACCCTATTGCAATATCAGCATCATTTGCCAAATTTTCGTTTTCCATCCTACTTAAATCATTTGTCCAATAATCAACTTTTTCAGCTCCAGAATTATTTAACCATCCTTTTAAATGAAATTTCTCCCATTTTTCATCGCTAAAACTAGGTAACATTAATTTCTTAGCTTCAATCTTTTCAATATATTCTTTTAAAAATCTAGCTAATTCATCTTTCTTCTTAATAATCACTTTAGCATTAACAGATTCTGAGTTTTCTTTAGCTATTTCTAGCAACTCATCATTACTCTTGTTTATTAATACTTTATCAGGTAAATCATTTAAAGGCTTAAATTCTTTTACTTGATGGCGAGGACGGCCAGCTTTTTTAGAAATTCTATTTAAAAAGGCTTCTCTATTTTCTTTGCTATTTGCTTTATCTAATAGTTTACTCATCACCCTTTTCCCCCTTTTGTCTAATACTTACTACTGACTCAACTGGTTGATGATTCTTATACCAATTTCTGAAGTTATCTTTACTCTTAGGGGGAACTGGAATATCACGGATATCAGACCATCCTTTAACCAATTTAGGTGCAATTTTCGGTAACTTCTTAATCTTGCCATTTTCATAAATTGTTCCATCAACATCTTGATCATTTTTTGCTTTTCCAAACATGCCTAAGCCAGCATGCTCCATTTTTAATGCTGATTGGAATAAGAATGGAGAACCTGTTCCCATACCAATTACTTTCATAATTAAGTTAGTCATACTATGATCCATATGCTTTTTGTCCATCTCTACAATTCGATGTTTCCTAATCAAATTATGTAGCGGAATTTTAACTGGACAAGTTTCTGTACATGCAGCACACAAAGAACAAGCATATGGCAAATCTTCAAATTCTTCATAGCCACCTAAAATAGGCGATAAAACTTTCCCTAATGGTCCAGGATAGATAGATCCATATCCCTTACCACCAATATGACGATATACTGGACAAACATTCATGCAAGCACCACAACGAATACATTGCAAAATTGGTTCAAATTCAGTTCCTAATGCATCCGAACGTCCATTATCTAAAACAACTACCCAAAAATCTTCAGGTCCATCAACTTCACCTTCAACTTTTTTACCAGAAAAAGTACAATATGTTGTTAATTTTTGTCCTACAGCTGAACGAGCAAGCATGTTATCTAAAACTTCAGCTTCTTTCATAGATGGAACAATTCTTTCCATCCCCATTACTACAACTTGAGTTTTAGGTAAAGCCATTGTTAAATCAGCATTTCCTTCGTTTGTATCTAAATTAATGATACCTTTATCAGCTACGGCAAAATTACATCCAGTTATTCCAAAATCAGCTTTCATAAAGTAGTCGCGCAAGTATCCTCTAACAAAACGAGCTTCATGTTGAGGGTCATTGTCTCCGGTATAGCCCAATTTCTTAAACTCTTCTTGAACTTGATCACGATTTTTATGTAAAGTTGGAAAAACAATATGTGTAGGCTCATCCCAGTTATCTTCTTGCAAAATAAATTCTGCTAAGTCACTTTCTAAAAGATTAACCCCATCTATATCTAATAAAGTTTTGTCTAAGTCAATTTCAGTAGTAACCATTGACTTGGATTTAACCACATTTTTTGCTTTTTTCTCAATTACTAATTCTTTAATAAAATTACGTGCTTCTTCCTCAGTTTGAGCAAAAAATACATGGCCACCTTGTTTTTCAACATTTTGCGAAAATTCTTCTAAATAATCAGGAAGATATTTTAAAACATGCTGTCTAATTTGTTCAGCCAAATCACGCCATTCATTCCAGTTTCCCATTTCACGTCTTGCTTTTGTTCGTTTAATAAATTGAGCGTCTTGGGCCTTAGCGACGGCAGCTTGCATAAAATGATCGCTTTTTGCATCTTCAATTCTTTCTAAATATGGCTTATCGCTAGTTGAAATTCCCATTTAAAACACCCCTTCTCCATTAGCTGGTACAACAACATGATCTGTATCCTTAATATATTTAATTCTATTTATATCAACATTATGGTTTAATACTTCAGCAATATGCATCGCTTTTATCTTATATCCTAAACGATTCATTCTACCTACAATATTCATCAAGCAAGATTCTTCTGTTCCAATTAGGATCTCAGCATCTGTATCAACAATATTCTTAACTTTTTCATCAACCATTTCTACTGAAAGTTCTGGTCTTTTAGCTGAGAAAGTACCACCAAATCCACAACATAACTGTACATTCTTTAAAGGAACTCTTTCAATATCTTTTACATGATCCAATAATACAAATGGAGCTGTTCTTTCGCCTATCAAACGCGTCATATGGCATGAACGATGGACAGTTACTTTAGCATCTAATTCCGCACCACAATCTACGACTTTTAAAACTCGGTAAATAAATTGTGTAAATTCATAAATTTTGCTATCTATTTCTGCGGCTTTAGGACCATACTCAGGATCATCTTTAAAAATATCCTTATATTCTTTAATCATAAAAACACAAGAACCCGAAGGACCAACAATGTAATCAGCATCAATGCTTAGTAATGCATCAATTTCATTCTTAAACGTTTTCATACTATCTTTAGAATAGCCACTATTATATGTTGGTTGCCCACAACAAATTTGTTTTTCAGGTAATACAGTTTCACAACCCAAACGTTCTAAAACTTCTACCATCGCCATCCCTACTTTAGGAAAAAGTAAATCAACTAGACAAGTAGAAAAAATACAAACTTTTATTTTTTTCATAACACCTGACTTCTAGATTGAAGTCAGCCACCTCCTTTTAGAACGATTCTAACTTAAATTCGCTTTCATTATAACTCTTTATTTCACAAGTGTCATTAGAAAAAAAGTACATAATTTATAGTTTTTTTCAAAAAAATTACTCTTAATAGATAAATTTCAATAGTTGTTTTTTACAAATAACTTCTATAATCACTGTTAAATCAGTCATACTTAAATTAAAGCACAAAAAAATAGATATAGATAAAATTTATTTAAACTAATAAATTATATATCTATATCTAAAATTTAATATTTTATAAAGTTCAATATTTAACAATCTATATTACTTAAGATTTTTTTGTAAATTAGAATGATGCATTCCATAAACTATGTATACTACTACACCAATAATAAACCAGTATAATGAATACTCTTTAGCTTCGATATCCAATCCTAAGAACACAATTAAAGCACCGATAAATGCTAATGCTGGTAAAACTGGATATAATGGCATCTTAAATCCTGGAACTGGTAAATCTTTACCTTCACGAGGTCTTAATGCATAAATACCCAAAGAAACAAACATGAACGCAATCAATGTTCCGGCAGAAATTAATTGTGATAACACTTGGAATGGGAAGAAAGCACCTAATATTACAGCAATAACTGTTAGAACAAAAAGTGCATGATTAGGCAAGTTGTTTTCATTTAAAACACCTAACCATTTAGAAAGCAAGCCATCACGTCCGAATGAATAAAGTAAACGAGAACCCGCCATCATCATTCCAATCAAAGCTGTAAACATTCCGAAAACTGCAATTGCTTGTACTACTGAAGCAATAACACCATGACCAGCTTTACGTAACGCCCAACCAACAGGCTCAGCATTTCCAGCATAACTAGAGTATTTAAACATTCCTACTAATACTAAAGCAACAGCCACAAATAAAACAACTGCAATTAACAATGAACCTAAAATCCCTCTCGGCATGGTCTTAGATGGATTTTTAGCTTCAGCAGCATTTGCAGCTATTGAATCAAATCCGATATAAGATAGGAAAATAGATGAAACACCTGCATATATTCCTTGCCAACCACCAAAATGAGTACCATCAGCATTTAAACGATGTTCTGGAATGAATGGAACATAATTACTTGCTTTAACTGCAGTAGCACCAACTATAATAAATAGAATAATAGCAAATACTTTCAAAATAACTAAAGCATTTTCTACTCTAGCAGCTTCTGATACACCTCTAGATAATAGAAATGCAACTAAAAGAATTACAACTAATGACATTAAGTCAACAATACCACCATTGGTTCCAAAAGGATTAGATAAAGAAGCTGGTAAGTTGAAACCTATTGGTGCCAACAAACCTCTAATATTAGCACTAAATCCAGAACCAACGAATGCTACAGCAATAAAATATTCAGCTAATAATGCCCAACCAGCAATCCAACCGAAAAATTCACCAAAAACGACACTTATCCATGAAAATGCTGAACCAGCAAAAGGCATGGCAGAGGACATTTCTGCATAAGCGAATGCTACCAAGCCAGCAACAACCGCAGCAACCAAGAATGAAATAGCAACAGCAGGGCCTGCATAATTAGCTGCTACAACACCAGGTAGAGTAAAGATTGAAGTCGAAACAATCGTACCGACCCCTAATGCTAAGAAATCCTTTACGGTTAACACTTGAATTAAATGTGCATCTTTCTTTTGATAAACACTAGGGTCTTCTTTAGCAAACAATCTTTTAAAAAAATTCGCCATATCTTTTTCCTCCTACTTTTAATAATGTTAGAATTATAACAAAAGTATGAGAAAAGGTCAATCTAAATAATAATTTTTTCATATTCTATTTTGATAAATACATTTTAAGTAGTTAGTCATATTAAAAAAACGCCATCTTATCAAGAAAGCGTTTCATTAATAAAGTATTAGAATCTACAAGTAATTTTAAAATTCAAAATCATTTTTAAATAACATATAATATAAAAATATAATTGGCGCCCCTACTAATAATATCGTATATTTTACAAATCCATATACCAATACTATCAAGTAGTGAGTACTGCTTTCACGAAAAGCATTATCTCTATCCTCAGCAGTCTCCAACCAATCTTTTTCTTCTCTACGATTACTGCGACGACGATATTTAATTTCATCTTCATTTTCTTCACTATCGTCTATCTCATCTACATATTTCATTTTTTTCAATTTGTCATTTCTATATTTTAAAAATATATATGGGAAGAATAAGAAAAAGTTACTTACCAAAAAATACTCTGTTAAATATTTCCATGAATCAGTATTCATTATAACTGCTATTGCCATCAAGACGATAAAGGGAGCTAGTACTCGCAATAACGCTACCCCATATAACTTTAAAGTTTTCATACTTTCATCAATTCCCCTTCAAAATTTGATTAAAAAGCCAATAGGTTATTTCTCAACTTTTAGGTAACATAATATATATAATAGAATATTTCAAATAATGTCAAGGAAAGTATAAAAAAATATTAGTTTTTTCGCCAAAAACTAATATTCTTTACCATTATTTAAAAATTATCGAGCAATGATAACGTCACATTGAGCAGCTCGTGTTACATAATCTGTAACTGCTCCTACTAATACACGCTCAACTGGATTCAATCCTGTAGGTCCCATAACTATCAAATCTGTTTGATGATCAGCTGGGAATTCTCTAGCAATAACCGTTCTTGGTGAGCCAAAACGTGCATGAACCTCAACATCTTCTAAGCCTTGTTCTTTAGTCTTTTCTAATAGTTCATTCAAGTACTTATCAACATCCTCAAATGTTTGATAAACAACATCACCATTAGCATCGACCATTCCACCAAAACTTACAGAAAATTGCTTTAAATCAATAACATTTAAGATATCTAAATGTGCGTTATTTCTTTTGGCGATTTCAGTTGCAGTTTGTAATGCCTTTTCTGCTGCTTCAGAACCATCCACTGGGGTCAAAATTCTTTTGTAGTGTTGAACTTGATTCATAATCGCTCACTCCCTTGCATCTATATATAGATTTCTCTATATGTACATTATATCATTAAATGCAAGCGTTGTCGTCACATAATTACACTATCCACAATTAATTCAAAAATCTTTCAAACTAGCATGATTTAGATAGTTTCGCGAACAATTTCTAATTCTTACTAACTTATCTATCAAATCATGATCTTCAACTGCATATGTATTAATTTTTTCTAACATCTCATTATATTCTTTAATCCCTACTTCATTCCTAGCTTCTGCTTTTCCAACCCTAATTAGAGTATTTAAAATTAACTCTCCCCTATTTTCATCCCCCGACATTACAAATTCAATTCCTCTTTGTGCCTCATATAGATAAGTTCTTGCTCGATTATAACAATAATTAGTTTTATCTTTCATTTCAGTTTCTCCTCTCTTTTATGTACACGCTTACAATTTAAACTTTACTTCAAAAATAACCTTATTTCAAGATCAAATCTTTTTTTAACTAAAAAACCTCAACCTGTTAGAAAAGTAATTTTTCAACAAGTTAAGGTTTAAAATACTATATATTATTTTTCTTCTGTACTTTTTACATCTTCGCTTTTTTCTTCAGTACTGTTTTCTTCTTCAGTTGTTGCTTCCTTATTTTCATCAACAACAGCTTTTTCTTCTGTCTTAATAGTTGTAGCAGGTGAAAGAACTCTCCCAATTGCATTGATATCAAAAACTAAATAAACTCCGTCACAATCTAAAGTAACTGTTTTATCTTCAGTATTGATGGAGTCAATCACACCATGTAAACGACCAATTGTAACAACCTCATCGCCCTTTTTTAAATTATTCATCATTTCTTGATGTTGTTGTTGTTGTTTACGTTGTGGACGAATCATAAAGAAATACATCATCACAAACAACAATACAAACATAAAAATTGTATAAGTTGAACCCATTTATATTCACTCCTAAAAAAATTGTCTATATCTACTGTATCAAAAATATTAACAGTTTACTAGCAAATTTAGAAATTTCTCTTACTTTCATTATATCCATATTCTTCAAAGAAATATTCTCTAAATTCTAATAAGTTGTCATTCATAATAGCTTCTCTAACTTGTTTCATTAAATTAATTAAGAAATACAAATTATGGTAACTTGTTAAGCGTAATCCAAATGTTTCATCTGCTTTTAATAAATGACGAACATAAGCTCTAGTGAAGTTACGACATGTGTAACAGTTACAATTATCATCTATTGGAGTAAAGTCACGTGCATACTTAGCATTTTTCACAACTAAGCGTCCATGTGATGTCATACATGTACCGTTACGAGCAATTCTTGTTGGCAATACGCAGTCAAACATATCAACTCCACGAATTACCCCATCAATTAAGGCATCAGGTGAACCAACGCCCATTAAATAACGTGGTTTATTTTCTGGCAATAATGGTGTTGTAAATTCTAGAACATTATTCATTTCTGCTTTTGATTCACCAACTGATAATCCACCAATTGAATAACCTGGAAAATCTAATGATACTAAATCTCTTGCGCTTTGTTGACGTAAATCCTTATGCCCCCCACCTTGAACAATTCCAAACAATCCTTGACGGTCAGGATACTTATGAGCTTTCAATCCACGTTCAGCCCAACGACTTGTACGCTCAACAGATTTCTTTATATAATCGTAGCTTTCAAAGAAAGGTGGACATTCATCAAAACTCATGATGATATCTGCTCCTAAAGCATTTTCAATGTTAATAGCTTTTTCTGGTGATAAGAAGAGTTTTTGTCCATTTAAATGATTGCGGAAATATACCCCTTCTTCTTTAATGTTTCTCAAATCAGCTAAAGAAAACACTTGAAAACCACCTGAATCAGTTAAAATACCTTTGTCCCAATTCATAAATTTATGTAAGCCACCAGCTTCTTCAACTAAATCCTCACCTGGTCTCAACCATAAATGATATGTGTTAGATAAAATAATGTTAGCACCCATTGCATCTAATTCTTCTGGTGCAATTGATTTTACTGAAGCTTGTGTCCCTACAGGCATAAACATTGGCGTTGGAAAAGTTCCATGAGGAGTTATAATTTCTCCTAATCTAGCCCCTGTATGCTTTTCTTTTTTTATCAAACGATATTTAATTGCTGGTTCTACTGCCATATAATCCCCCTAATATTATTTAATAAACATTGCATCGCCAAAACTAAAGAAACGATATTTTTCTTCAACAGCATGCTTATAAGCATTCAAAATATTTTCTCGTCCAGTAAATGAAGCAACTAGCATTACTAAAGTAGACTTAGGTAAGTGGAAGTTAGTAATGAAAGCTTGTACTACTTTCCATTCATAACCTGGTTTGATAAAGATATCTGTCCAACCGCTATCTGCTTTAATTTCACCATTATATTTAGTACCAATAGTTTCAAGAGTTCTAATACTTGTTGTACCTGTTGCAACAATACGTCCACCATTTTTTCTAACTTCGTTTAAAGTTGCAGCTGCTTCTTCAGTTAAACGATAGAATTCACTGTGCATCTTGTGATCTTCAATATTTTTTTCACTAACTGGACGGAATGTTCCTAGTCCTACGTGTAAAGTCAAATAAACTAGTTTTACACCTTTTTCTTCAATTTTATGCAATAATTCTTTAGTAAAATGTAATCCAGCGGTTGGTGCAGCTGCAGATCCGACTTCACGTGAATAAACGGTTTGATACATTTCTGGATTTTCTAATTTTTCCTTGATGTAAGGTGGTAATGGCATTTCTCCTAATTTATCTAGAATTTCCATAAAGATTCCATCATATTCAAATTCAATTAAACGACCACCATGTTCCAATTCTTTAGTAACTGTTGCTTTTAAAGCTCCATCGCCAAAGGAAATCTTTGTACCAACTTTAGCACGACGCGCAGGCTTAACTAAAGTTTCCCATTCATCACCATGTGTATTATTTAGTAATAAAACTTCCACATGACCACCAGTTTCCGGTTTTACACCATATATTCTTGCTGGCATAACACGAGAATCGTTCATAACCAATGCGTCACCAGGATTTAATTGATCAATTACATTATAAAAATAATCATCTTGATATTCACCAGTCTTACTATCTAGAATCAACATTCTTGATTGATCTCTTTCTTCAAGCGGTGTTTGTGCAATCAAACTTTCTGGTAAATCATAATCAAAATCTTCTGTTGTTAAATGTTTCTCTGACATCTCTCTTAACCTTCTTTATTATATTTTATTCCCAAATGTTCATAAGCAGCTAATGTTACAATTCTGCCTCTTGGAGTTCGTTTAATAAATCCTATTTGCATTAAATATGGTTCAATCATATCAGCAATAGTATCACTTTCTTCACCGATATTAGCAGCAATAGTATTTAAACCCACTGGACCTCCATCATACAATTCAATCATTGCTTTTAGTAGTTTTCTATCAGTTCTATCTAAGCCTACTTTATCAACTCGCAACAAATCTAACGCAAATTGTACAATTTCCGTATCAATCTTGTCTTTATGCTTAACTTCAGCAAAGTCTCGGACTCGCTTTAAAAGACGATTAGCAACACGTGGAGTCCCACGAGAACGACGTGCTATTTCATGAGCACCCTCATCATCAATTCCTGTACTTAAAATTTGGGCAGACCTTTTAATGATTTGTGATAAGTCAACTTCATTATAATACTCCATATGACCGACAATTCCAAATCTAGCTCTTAATGGAGCAGACAAAAGCCCAGCTCTGGTAGTAGCTCCTACTAAAGTAAAGGGTGGTAGAGGAAAATGTACAGGATGTGCAGTTGGACCTTGACCAACAATAATATCAATAAAATAATCTTCCATTGCTGAATACAAGATTTCCTCTACATTTTTTGGCAAACGATGAATTTCATCAATAAATAAAACATCGCCTGGTTCTAATTCATTCAGTAAAGCTACTAAATCTCCGGGTTTTTCAATAGCCGGACCGGTGGTAGTCTTTATTTTAACGCCCATTTCATTAGCAATTACTGTTGCTAAAGTTGTTTTCCCTAAACCAGGAGGACCATATAGCAAAACATGATCTAATGATTCTTCCCTTTGCTTTGCAGCCTGGATATAAACACTAATTTCGTCTTTCAATAATTTTTGACCAATATATTGATCAAAAGTTTGGGGACGTAAGGATTGTTCATTTAAATCTTCACCTTCAAAACTATCACCAGAAATTATTCTCTCTTCATCATACATTGAAAAAAGCTCCTCCTTTCCTCTAATTTATTAGAACTATTAACTCATTAATAAACGCAAACCTTGTCGTAGATAATCATCTGTTGACTTACCGTCATATTTTTCAAGTTTCTTACTAATTCTTTTAACTTCTGTTTTAGTATATCCTAAAGCACGTAATGCTTCCAAACTTTCTTTCAAATATGGTGAAGAAGCATTTAAATCTAAATCTAAGTTATCTTGTCCAGTTAACATATCGCTATCAACATCTGATAGTTTACCTTTCAAATCCAAAATAATTTGTTTAGCAGTCTTTTTACCGATACCTGGAAACTTCGTCAAATATCCATCATCATCGCTGTTAATTGCATTAATCAAACCACGATTATCATCATTAGCTAGAATTGCCAATGCACTCTTAGGTCCGATTCCAGATACATCTAAAAGTTTTAAAAATAATTGTTTCTCTGAACTATTTTTAAACCCATATAAGCTTATATCATTATCTCTAACTGCTTGATAAACAAAAACTTTTTGTTCTGCATGCTCATCTTCTTCATATTTGAAAGGATTAGCAACATAAACTTGATATCCTACTCCATTTACATCAACTACAATATAGTACGGTGTTACTTCGGTTATTACACCTCTTAAATATTCATACATCTGTAATTCCTCACTACTAATCTTCTTCTAAAATTCCGGTATGATGAGGGTCTTGAATTCGTTTAAACATGTGCTCCAGATCTTTATTGGAAAGTTTCACCAATACTGGACGACCATGTGGACAGTTAAAAGGATTTTCACAAGTCTTTAACTGTTCTAAAATCGATTTAGCTTGCTTATCATCTAGATGATGGTTTGCTTTAATCGATCTTTTACAACTCATCATAATTGCGGTTTTTTCTCTAAATTTAGCGATACTTAATTTCCTATCTTTTAAGAAATAGTCTATCATTTCACGAATAATTGACTCTTCTTGCCCTTCTTTAAACCAAGTAGGATGTTGTCTAATAATATAAGTATTTTGTCCAAAATCTTCTAAATATATACCTAGTTCTTTCAATTTATCCACATTTTCATTAATAATCAATGAATCGGTTGTTGGATACGTTAAAACAATTGGTACTAACAAATTTTGTTGAGTTGGAGATACTTTTCCTATCTCTTCACGATAATACTCATATTTTACACGCTCTTGTGCAGCATGTTGATCTACAATATATAATCCCTCTTCGCCTTCAGCAAATAAGAAAGTTCCATGCATCTGGCCAATGTAGCGTAAAGTTGGAAATCTCGGTGCATCTTTTCTTTCGTCATCCACTGATCCACTTTCTTCTACTATAGATGTAACTTCCGTTTCTTTATTCTGAGATTGATATTTTTCATCCCACTCTTTTACTCTATCAGATTTTAAATCTTGTTTATCTTTAATAATTATCGGACTAAGCTCTACTTTAGTTTCTTCCTTTATTTTTTCATTAGTTTGAGTTTGACTCTCATCTTTAGTCAGTTTTTCTCCAACTAATGCTGCTGTCACTTCTGGTGTTATTCCTGTTCGATGCTGTTTAGTTTGATATTGTTTAGAGGCTTCATTTAGTCCTACTTTTAATTGCTCAAAGTCTAATTTTTCCTTAGTCTTACTTTTAATATTTTGCAACCCATCAGGAATTAGATTTTCTTGACCAATTCTTTCAAAAATAGTCTTCTTAATAAATGTAACTAATTCATCTTCCTTACTAATTTTTATTTCTTGCTTTGTAGGATGAACATTAACATCTACTAGAGTAGGATCTAATTCTATTGACAAGACCGTTATCGGATAACGACCCGTCATTAATTTTGAACCATACCCTTCAATTACTGCTTTAGTAAGTTGAAAGTTCTTAACATAACGTCCATTTACCAACAAACTAATATAATTTCTTGACGCTCTTGTTAATTTAGGTAAAGAAGTATAACCACTTATTTTAAAATCTAGATTAGCATCCTCAAACTTTACCATTTGACGAGCATTTTGAACTCCGTAAATTGCACCTATTGTTTGTTGCAAGTTTCCATTCCCTGCAGATTGTAATAATTGACGTCCATTATTTGTTAACGAAAGTGCTACGTCAGTATGACTCAAAGCTAATCTATTTACAATATCACTAATATACGACAATTCTGTTTGAACAGATTTTAAATACTTTAATCTTGCAGGTGTATTATAAAATAAATCTGAAACCGTAATAGTAGTACCTTCACGACTTGCGCTTAGTGTTTTTTCAAGTACTTCTCCACCCTTGATATGAATTTTAGTTCCTGCTTGACCAGATACAGCTGTTTCCATCACTACATCTGAAACAGAGGCAATACTTGGTAAAGCTTCTCCTCTAAAACCTAATGTATGAACTTTAAACAAGTCTTTTCTATCGATAATCTTACTTGTTGCATGACGCTTAAAGGCTGTTTCAACATCTTCAGCCTCGATTCCATTCCCATCATCAATAATCTGAATTGATTTTAATCCAGCATCTTCAATAATTATATCAATCTGTTTTGCCCCAGCGTCAATAGAATTTTCAACTAGCTCTTTTACAACAGATGCCGGCCTTTCAACTACTTCTCCGGCTGCAATTTGATTAGCCAAAATTTCTGAAAGTTCGTGAATTTTAGCCATAATCTATCACTAACCTTTCTTATTGAGTTCTTTTTGCCATTTGAAAACAATATTCATTACATCCATTGGTGTCATTCCCATTAAATTAGCATTCTTAATTTCTTTAAGTATTTTACTTTGATTAGAATCTAAACTTACTGCTTCGGGTTGGAACAACGACAACTGTTCTTCTTGAATCTCCGAAGTTTCATTTTCATTTTTTTCTTCAATATGCTTTTCTTCAGTGTAACTTTCTGTTGATTCTACAGTAAAATCATTCTCACTCTCTAATTTATTTAAAATGCTGTCAGCACGCTTTAAAAGTTTATCTGGCATACCAGCTAGCTTAGCAACATGAATCCCATATGATTTATCAGCTGGACCTTCCTGCATTTTATGCAAGAAAATCAACTCACCATTTTTTTCTATTGCACCTACATGGACATTTTGTAATTTATCCAAACTTTCATCCAGAATTGTTAATTCATGGTAATGAGTAGAGAATAAAGTTTTAGCATGGATATTATTGTGTACATACTCAATTATTGCTTGAGCTAAAGCCATGCCATCATAAGTAGCAGTTCCTCGACCAATTTCATCAAACAATAACAAACTATTTCTAGTTGCATTCATTAAAGCAACATTTGTTTCTTTCATTTCCACCATAAATGTTGATTCACCAGAAATTAAATCATCTGCCGCTCCAATACGTGTAAAAATTTGGTCAAATATTGGCATCTTAGCAGATTTAGCAGGTACAAAACACCCAATCTGTGCGATAACTACAGTTAAAGCTAATTGTCGCATATACGTACTTTTACCAGACATATTAGGCCCTGTTATCAAAAGTACATCTAAATCATCATCCATTTTAATGTCATTTGGAATATAACTCTGCTTACCCATAACTTTCTCAACCACTGGATGCCAACCATCCTTAATATCTAAACTATGATTGTCAGTAGTTAATTCTGGTTTCACAAAATGTCCCTGCTCACTTACAGTAGCAAAACTTTGCAAAACATCTAATGCAGCTACAGCACCTGCTAATTCCTGGATACGCTGAATCTCATCTTTTATTTGATCACGAATACCAGTAAAAATCTTGTATTCTAGCTCTTTAGCTTTACTTTCTGCTCCTAAAATTAGTGATTCTTTTTCTTTCAATTCAGGAGTGATAAATCTTTCAGCATTAGTTAATGTTTGCTTACGTTGATATCTATCTTCAGGCAATTTACTCAAATTTCCCTTAGAAACTTCAATGTAGTATCCAAAAACTCTGTTGAATCCTATCTTTAAATTATTTATTCCAGTTGTTTGACGTTCTTTAGCTTCTAGTTCTGCTAACCATGCTTTACCATTTTTCATAGCATCTACGTATTCATCTAACTCTTTGCTATATCCAGACTTTATCAAATTACCATCAGTCACAGAAATTGGTGGTTCGTCTTCAATTGCTTGTTCAATCAAATCCGCAATATCTTCAATTGGATCCAATTTGTCAAAAATTTCATCAAATGTACTATCATTATTTAATTCTTGAATAATATATCTAATTTGTGGAATATGTTCCAATGATGTTCTAAGTTGGATTAAATCCCGACCGTTAACACTACCAAATGCAACCTTTCCCGCTAATCTTTCTAAGTCATAGACATTAACTAATTCTTCCTGAAGTCCACTTCTTTCAAAATAGTGGGTTAATAAATTCTCAACCATTGATTGTCTAGCTTCTATTTCTTTTAAATTAATCAAAGGTCTGTCAATCCATTGCTTTAATAGACGACCGCCCATTGCAGTTTTAGTTGAATCCAGCAACCACAATAACGCTCCTGATTTTTTCTGAGTACGAAGATTTCTTAATAATTCTAAATTTCTTTTTGCATGATAATCCATCTTTAAATATTGTGATGGCTCATAATGTACTGCTCGCTGTAAATGTGATAAAGCACGTTTTTGAGTAATTTTCAGATAGGTAATTAAATGTTTAATTACTTCAATTTCGACACTATTCTCAACATCTTGACTAGCAAAACTTACTTCTGAACTATCTTCTGTATCATTTTGTTCAGAAATTAAAATCTTAAGATTCTTAATTTGATTTAAAACTTCATCGTTTACACTTGAGTCAACCACAATTTCTTTCGTTCTAAGACTGATTAACTCATTTAATATTGTGTCAATTGTATTTAACACAGATACTTTAAGTTCACCAGTTGATAAATCAACATATGCAAAACCATATTGATTATTTTCAAAATGTAAAGCTGTTAAATAATTATTTTCCTTAGCTTCACCTGCGGATTCATCAATTATTGTCCCCGGTGTTACCAGCTGAATGACCTCACGCTTTACCATCCCTTTAGCTTGCTTAGGATCTTCAACTTGTTCACAAATGGCAACTTTATAACCTTTATCTACTAAAATATCTATATAATTTTGTGCAGCATGATGAGGTACACCACACATTGGAATTGGATCAACTGCTTTTTTATTGCGTTGTGTCAATGTCAATTCTAAAATTTGAGATCCTTTAATTGCATCATCATAAAACATTTCATAAAAGTCACCCAAACGATAGAACAAAAAGGCATCGGGATATTGCTTTTTTATCTGCATATATTGTTCCATCATTGGTGTTTGCTTTGTTTTCTGAGGCATTCTTTCTAAAGTCCTTTCTAAAAATATATTTATTTATACGTCCAAAATTTACGTGCAAGTATAATTTTAACATGTTTTTTTATTAATTGCTTTCAATTAATTAACGAAAACTTACTTCACGATACTTAAAAAGCCGAGAAGATAAAATTCTCCTCAGCTTCATTAATTACTTAGCATATTCAACAGCTCTTGTTTCTCTAATAACTGTCACTTTAATATGACCTGGATATTCTAACTCATCTTCAATCTTCATTCGAATATCTCTAGCCAAAACAGTTGCTTCTAAATCGCTAACCTCATTTGGTTGAACAATAACTCTAACTTCTCGACCAGCTTGAATAGCGTAACTCTTTTGAACACCCTTAAATTCGTTTGAAATATTTTCCAATTTTTCAAGACGGTGGATATAATTTTCTAATGATTCACTACGAGCACCTGGTCTAGCAGCTGAAATTGCATCAGCCGCAGCAACTAAAACAGCTATTACGGATTTAGGCTCTGTGTCTCCATGATGCGAAGCAATTGTATTGACAACTGTCTCACTTTCATTATATTTCTTAGTGAGTTCTACACCAAGTTCGACATGTGAACCCTCAATCTCATGATCAACAGCTTTACCAATATCGTGTAATAATCCTGCACGTTTCGCCAATATGACATCTTCGCCTAACTCAGCAGCTAGTATTCCTGAAATTTTTGCAACTTCAATTGAATGATTCAAAACATTTTGACCATAACTTGTACGATAATTTAATCTACCAACAGTCTTAATCAAGTCTGGGTGCATTGAATGAATTCCTAGGTCAAAAATAACTTCTTCACCTATTTCACGAATTTTTGCATCCATATCCTTAGTAGCCTTATCAACCATTTCTTCAATTCTTGCTGGATGAATTCGACCATCCTGAATTAATCTTTCTAAGGCCATTTTAGCAATTTCTCTTCTAACTGGATCGAAACCACTTAAAACGACTGCTTCTGGCGTATCATCGATTATTAAGTCAATTCCAGTCAATGTTTCTAAAGTACGAATATTTCGACCTTCACGTCCAATTATTCTACCCTTCATCTCATCATTTGGAAGATTTACTACAGATACAGTTGTCTCAGATACCATATCTGCAGCACTACGTTGAATAGCTTGAGCGATTAAACTCTTAGCTTTTCGGTCAACTGTAGCTTTAGTTTCTTCTTCACTTTCCTTAATCATTACCGCACGCTCATGAATTAATTCTTCCTTAGTTTCATTCAAGATTAATTCCTTAGCTTCGGGTCTTGTCAATGCTGCAATTTCTTCAAGTTTATCTTGTTGCTCTTTTACTAACAAAGATGCTTGTTCTTTTTGCTTAGTTACAACTTTTTGATCAGAATCTAATTGTGCTTCTTTTTTCTCTAAAACGTCCTCACGTTTATCTAAAGCAGTATCTTTTCTATCGAGAATTTCTTCTCTTTGTAACAAGCGATTTTCCTGACGTTGAATTTCAGATCTGCGTTCCTTTAGTTCACTTTCTATTTCAGAACGGTAACGATGATTTTCTTCTTTAGCTTCAATAATCGCTTCCTTCTTACTTGCAGCAGCTTCTTTTTTTGCTGTTTCAATGATACCAGTTGCTGTTTGGGTTGCTACATCTAAAGCTTGTTCATAACTACGCTTACGATAAGCTACCCCCAACGCAAAACCGATAACTAAAGTCGCAATGGCGATGGCGAGGATTGTAATTGCTATAATCACACTTGCACCTCCACACCATTATTTATATTTAAAATGTCTATACTAATTGATGTCATTGATTAATACACACAATAATATTTTAATGTTTGTTACATGCTTATGTCAATAATTACTTCTTTTCCCTCGAAAATAAACGACTTAAAAGTAAAACTTTCAAGCCGTTTAAATAACTAATTATTCGTCACTATCATTTACATCTAAAGATACTTCTTCAGAATCATCTATATCTGCAGCCTTGTCATCCATAGCAGATTGAGTAGTATTCTTATCTTGAGATTCAGGTACATTTCCATTTTCATCCGGTATACCGTATGCTTCTCTGACTTTGATATTAATTTCATTCATCTCGTCTTCATGTTCACTAAGATATTCCTTAGCATTTTCACGTCCTTGACCTATTCTTGTATCTCCATAAGAGAACCAAGAACCACTCTTGTGAATGATATCCTTTTCAACAGCCATATCCAGTAATTCACCAGTTTTAGAAATACCTTCACCATACATAATATCAACTTCAGCTACTTTGAATGGTGGAGCAACCTTATTTTTCACAAATTTAATCTTAGTTCTATTACCAATAATTTCAGATTTTGCCTTAATTGCTTCGGAACGACGCACTTCCATTCTAACAGTTGAATAGAACTTCAAAGCACGACCACCAGGAGTTGTTTCGGGATTTCCAAACATAACCCCTACTTTTTCACGAATTTGGTTAATAAATATAGCTACCGTCTTCGTCTTATTGATTGTACCTGAAAGTTTTCTCAAAGCCTGTGACATCAAACGAGCTTGCAACCCAACATGAGAATCACCCATTTCACCTTCAATTTCAGCTTTAGGTACTAAAGCGGCTACTGAGTCAACAACAATTATATCAATTGCACCAGATGAAACCAAAGCATCAGCAATTTCTAAGCCTTGTTCACCAGTGTCTGGTTGTGAAAGTAGTAATTCATCAATGTTTACTCCCAATGCAGTAGCATATGCAGGATCCAAAGCATTTTCAGCATCGATATATGCTGCTGTACCACCACGTTTTTGAACTTCAGCAACTGCATGTAATGCAACTGTTGTCTTACCAGAACTTTCTGGACCATAAATTTCAATAATACGTCCTCGTGGATAACCACCTACACCTAATCCTGCATCAATAGCAATTGAGCCACTAGAAATAGTAGAGATCTTTGTATCTACCTTTCCTCCCATTTTCATAATGGAACCCTTACCGAACTTTTTCTCAATCTTTTTTAAAGCTGCATCTAAAGCTTTTAATCTTTCTTCAGGTTGATCGCCTTGAACTTTATTTTTGTCATTAGCCACTTACAATTCCTCCTCGTTTCATCTTAATATAAAGAAGAACTTTTACTCTATTAATCATACTGATTTATACGGTAAATATCAAGAGAATCGAACTAAAGTTCACAAAAATTCTTCTTCAAAAATAAATTACGCAAAAATCTTTGTAATTCAAAAAAAATGTGAGAAGAACAATTCTTCCCACATAATCAAAAAATTATTTTCCAAATGAATCGCTGAAAATATCTTTACTATGATAAAAATAATCAATACCGGAATAAACTGTAAAGAATAAGCAAATATATAATAAAATTTCACCTATTGGAATACTTACAGCTGCAAAGAATACATCGTTTAAGAACAAGAATAAAATTGAAAACATTTGTGTAAAAGTCTTAATTTTTCCTGGCATTGCAGCCGCTATTACTTCTCCATCATTTTCAACTACAATTAATCTTAAACCTGTTACTGCAAGTTCACGACATACGATGATTGCTGCAATCCAAGCTTGTACCTTTCCCATTTGCACCAAAATAATAAATGCCGTCATAACTAACATTTTGTCAGCCAAAGGATCAGCAAATTTACCAAAGTTAGATACCAAATGTCTGCGACGAGCAATCTGTCCATCAGCAAAATCAGTAATTGAGGCTACTGCAAATATAATTGCACCCCATAATGATGTTACAGGAATTGTTGTTCCTGCAATTATCACATCACCCCAGTTTAACGGTAATAATAATACTAACATGAAAACTGGAATCAATAAGATTCTAATGATTGTCAATTTGTTAGGTAAGTTCAAATTAATCACTCCTTAATATAAGGGAGTGAATATCCACTCCCTAAGTTAACGTTATTCATTAGCAACGTTAACCGTAATTTGACGAACAGTTAATGTGCTGTTTTCTTTTAAGAAATCAAACTTTTTACCATTGATTGTAATATTAGTTACATTTGAATTACCTAAACTAATATTAAAACTTGTAGTACCTTCTGGCAATGTTACTGTATGAGAAGCACCGTTTTGTAATGTACCTTGCCAATTTGCTGTACCGTTAACTGAGATGCTGCTCCATGCAGAACCACCTTTAGAAGTAAACTTAATCTTATTCTTCTTAGCAGGGCTTGTTAATGAGTAAGTAAATCTTGAACCACTAACAGCTGTATTAGTAATCTTTTGTCCCTTACTGCTCTTAGAAGATTCACTGCTAGAACTACTTTCTTTCTTACTTGAACTACTGCTTACTTCTTCAGAAGAAGACTCTTTCTTAGAAGATTTCTTTGATGAGGATACATCTGATGAAATAGACACATTTGTACTTGAAGCAGCTTGGTTAGCTTCCTTTTTATTTCCAGCAACTACAAAGTATATGGAACCTATAATGATAACCACAACCCCAACAATAATGATTGTTGGTAAATAATGCATAAACTTATCAAAGCTTTGACTAACTTGACTTGGAGTACTTGATTGTTGTTGTCTTCTAACTGCTTCTGTTCTTGTTTTAGCCTCTGTTGGCTCTTCTTCAGTTTCTTCGACTTTCTTCTTACCGGCTTGTTCATCAAGTTCTGATAATAATTTATCTGCTTTTATACCAACTGTATCAGCATATTGTCTGATAAAAGCACGAACATAGAAATCTCCCGGAAGTGCATCAAAGTTATTTTCTTCAATCGCTATCAAATATCTTTTTTGGATTTTGGTAATTTGTTGAAGATCATCTAAAGTATAATGCTTTTCATTTCTAGCATTTTGTAAAGTTTTTCCAATATCAGTCATTGATACTCTCTCCATAATCTAAAATCTATTGTTTTCGTATAATAGTATAGCATACTACAATAAAAATATTAATGCTATTTTTATTGTAACCAACCACCCGTCACATATATTGTCTGCCCTGTTAGATACTCTGCTCTATCTGCTAATAGACAAGTTACCCAATAACTTATTTGATCAGGTTGTGCCAGTTTTCCCATTGGAATATCCTCTGCCACTTGTTCTTTCACATCAGAAGAAAACATATTGTTCATTCTAGTATCGACTGCACCTGGAGCTACAACATTTACTGTAATTCCTAATGAAGCTACTTCTTTGCTATAGGCTTTTACAAATGCACTCAAAGCACCTTTAATCGTACTATATCCAACTTCCATGGCACTACCATATCCACCATAAACAGAACCTATAAATACTATTCTCCCTAAACTAGAACGTGCTAATTTTTCCTCTAGCTTTTGCAATAGGAATAAAGGATATCTAAGTTGCATTGTTAACATTTCATCAAATTCTTCCATTTTTAACTGGTTAAACAATCCGTACTTAGTTGTTCCTTCAGCAAAAATAACAGCATCTAAACTAAAAACTGAATTAGTCAACTTATCTATTTCAGAAATTTTCGACATGTCACTTTGAATGATTAAAAATTCTTGCTTACTATATTCACTATCTAGCTTATTATATAATCTTTTAACTTTCTCATAAGAATTATTATAATGAAGATATAATGACCAACCTTGGGCAGCTAAATCATTAGCTATTCTTGATCCTATATCTCCTGAAGCACCTAATATCAAAGCCCATCGCATTATTTTCACCTACTCTCTGGTAATAATTCATAAATGCTAATAGCATCTTGATTGAGAAATTCTTCAGCAGTTTCTACAACATCTTCTAAAGTTATCTTTTCTAAAATTTCCACCATATCAAAAATTGTTGCATCATCATACAATCTACCTTCATAGCGATTAGCAATACTCTCTAGTGAATTCATTGAACGAATAATGCTACCTAGGAATTCTTTCTTAGATAATTCAAATTCTTCTGCTCTATCTTCTAATAAATCAGGTGCTTGAACTATTAAGTCTTTAATTCTCTTTTTGAATTCTTCAGGTTTACTTGTACTTCCGCTTATCATCGCAAAATTAAATCCACGTTCAAATTGAAAATCATATCCAAAACTATCATCAATAATATTTTCGTTGTACCATTGTAAATATTCTTTGGAACTTTCACCGAACAAGATATCTAGTAATAATTGGACTTTCAACTTATAACCTATCGCTTCATATCCACGTAATTGTTTACCTAATCCTTTTATACCAATCGCAACTTTAGGTAATTGTAAATCCATTTTTCTGGTTCTTGAAGAAATTATTATCTTATCTTCATCTCCTTTAGAGAATGGAGCTCGTACAATCTTTTCTGTCTTAGAGAAAGTTTTTTTAGCTTGATTTTTCTTAATTAGTGAAATCATCGCCGTTTCATCAAAATTTCCCACTAAAAACAAGGTCATATTACTAGGTTGATAGAATGTATTATAACAATCATATAAATCTTGCGCTGTTATTTTACTAATCGACTCAATTGTACCTGCGATATCTTGGCTAATTGGAGTATTAGGATATAAATTCTCTATTAATCCAAAATATAACTGCCAGCCTGAATCATCATCATACATCTTTATTTCTTGCCCAATAATACCCTGCTCTTTTTTCACAGACTCTTCAGAAAAATAAGGCTCTTGAACAAAATCTAGCAGAATTTCTACACATTTTTCTACATTCTGTGTAGCTGAAAATAAATAACTTGTTCTTGTAAAACTTGTAAAAGCATTGGAATCCGCTCCATACTTTCCAAATAATTCAAAAGCATCATAATCTTTCTTTTCAAACAATTTATGCTCTAAAAAATGTGCAATTCCTGCTGGATAAACTTTCATATCCTTTTTTCCATAAGGAACAAATTCATTATCAGCTGAGCCATAATTAGTAGACATGATACCATACACTTTATGAAAACTTTTCTTTGGTAGAAGCTTAACTTTTAATCCGTTATCCAATTCTTCACTATAAATGGTTTCTCCAAATTGTGTGTATTCCTTCTTTTCTAACACTATATCACCTCACTAATTAGTTCCTAACATATAAGTAGCCTGTAGTTCGACCATTTTTGCAACTTTCATCACATCGTCTTTGGTTACACTTTGCAAATTATCCAACCATTCTTCAACAGTAACATTGATTCCAGTTAAAGCTGCAGATTGTGCCCTTAATAAAGCTGAAGTTTGACTATCTAAACGAGAAATATAACTACTAATCAAATTATTCTTATTTTGTTCTAACAACTCGTCTTCAAAATCACCTTTTCTTAGTCGTTCTAGTTGCTCTAAAATTAATTCTTGAACCTTATCCTTGTTAGTATATGAAATTCCAGTTTGAACTACTAATAATTGTCTAAATGGATCAAAGTTACTATTAGCATAATATGCCATACTCATTTTTTCTCTCACAACGGTGAATAATAAACTTAATGCTGAACCACCAAATAAACTATTGAAAACAAGTGCTGCATAATGCAAATCTCCACGATATACAACTGGCAACCTAAATGCCATATCAAACTTACTTTGAGATAAAGGTTCTTCATCAATTTGTGTTACAATCTCTTGTTTTATCTCTTGAGTATAACTCATGCTTGCTCGTGAAATATTTCGCGCCTTAAATGGTAACACAGAGAACTTATTTACAACCTCATCAGTATTAACATCTCCAGAAATCATAATTTCTACTCTATCAGTATTTAGCATTTTTTGATAAGCATCCATTAAATCAGAGATTGTTAGCTTCTCAACATCTTCACTTTCACCAAATGATGGTACTTGTTGAATCTCATTATCAAAGTAAAGCTTTCTTAATTTTGCTGTAGCATAAGCTTGCTTATCTTCTTTAATAGAATTCAA
Source organism: Ligilactobacillus sp. MP3 (assembly GCF_024436335.1). Classification (NCBI taxonomy): domain Bacteria; kingdom Bacillati; phylum Bacillota; class Bacilli; order Lactobacillales; family Lactobacillaceae; genus Ligilactobacillus; species Ligilactobacillus sp. MP3. Next base: position 129,548 of record NZ_JANFQI010000001.1, on the reverse strand, counting down.
ATATGTAATAGTGTTGTTTTTCTGTCTGGTAAAAGTTTCTTCATCAAAGTTTTTATTTCCCCCCACTTTCAATGGATTGAAAATAATTTCTTTTAAAAATTCAATTACTTCTGAAAGTAAATCTTCATTGCCTACTAGATACTTACCTTCAATATAATCAATACTAAAATTAATAAGTTGATAATTTCCACGTCTATCAACGGAACTACCAAAACTAGCACCATACATTTGAGATAATTTACGTGCAATATCAATTTGTGTAGGATAGTTTTGGCTACACATTTCTAGATAATTAGCCAACAATGCCCTTTCGGCTAATTCTTTTTTTGATTCTATATTTTTAATAAATGATATAAAAATTCTTGTTGTCTTAAATTGTTTAGAAGGAATGATATTTAAATTCACGCCTTTGACTAATTCTATACGCAAAAAAACGCCTCCTTAACTCATAATCTAATATAATGTATAATATACTTAAAAACAATTAAAAAATGGCATTTTGAAATCATCAACTAACTAAATGTATTAATTAGCCTTATAATTCCAAATAATGCCATTTTATAATACTCACTAATTATCTTGACTATATACCTTGCGTGGTTTACTACCTTCTTGAGGGCCAACAATTCCACGTTTTTCCATTTCATCGACAATTCTAGCTGAGCGATTATATCCAATCCTAAATCGTCTTTGAAGCATTGACACACTACATTTCTGTTCTTGTCTGACAAATTCAACTGCTTCACTAAATAGCTCATCTTCAGCCTCTCCGTCAGCTTCATGTTGTAATTCCTCATCAGATACTTCCATCGACTCATCATACTCAGCTGGAAGTTGTTCACGAACAAAGTTGACCACATTCTCAACATCAGAATCTGAAATAAACGCACCTTGTACACGTACAGGCTTATTCATTCCCATTGGTAAGAATAACATATCTCCACGTCCAAGTAATTTCTCAGCTCCAGACTGATCAATAATTGTACGTGAATCAGTTCCACTCGATACAGCAAATGCCATTCTTGATGGTACGTTTGCCTTAATCAAACCAGTAATAACATCTACTGATGGTCTTTGTGTAGCTAAGATCATATGGATACCAGCCGCACGAGCCATTTGAGCTAATCTAATAATTGCATCTTCAACTTCATTAGAAGCTACCATCATTAGATCTGATAATTCATCAACAATTGCCACAATGTATGGCATTAAAGGTTCTTTAGAATTATTATCATGATTTTGTCTTTGAATCATCGCATTATATCCAGAAATATTACGTTGTCCCGTATTAGCAAATAATTCGTAGCGTCTTTCCATTTCCGAAACTAACTTATGCAAGGCTCGCGATGCTTTTTTCGGATCGGTTACAACCGGTGTCAATAAATGTGGAATTCCATTATAAACACCAAGCTCTACTTTTTTAGGATCAACTAACATTAATTTCACTTCATCTGGGGGACAATTCATCAATAAACTTGTAATGATGCCATTAATTGCAACTGACTTACCACTACCTGTCGAACCAGCAATTAATAGATGTGGCATCTTAGCCAAATCAGCAGTGATTAAACTACCCGAAACATCGCGACCAATCGGTACTTCCAAAGGTTTACTAGAATCTTTCTTTTGTGAAGAAATAATATCTTTAAACGATATTGTTGCTACTTTTTTATTAGGTACTTCTATACCAATTAATGATTTACCAGGAATTGGTGCTTCAATACGAATGTCTTTAGCTGCTAATGCCAAGGCCAAATCATCAGCTAAATTAACAATCTTGCTAACTTTAACTCCAATTGCTGGATGCAGCTCATATTTTGTAACCGATGGACCTAAAATTGTATTTTTTAGTTCTACATCTACACCAAAACTCTTAAATGTCTCTTTTAATATCTTCTTATTTCGTTGAATCTCTGCTTTTTCTTCACTTTGGTCAGTAGGTGGCACATCCTGTAACAAATTAACTGATGGTAATTGATAATTTTCTAAAGTTGGATGATTCTTTACTACAATTTCTTGCTCATCCTCACTTTTTTCTTCAACTGGTTGATTCCAGTCAGTCAAATCATCTTTACTATCATTATCTACTTCAAGTTTTTCCATATCTGCTACTGGTGTAGGCAAATCTCTTTCTTCATCATTGCTATGAGTAATTTCGTTTTCTTTAGCTTTTTCAATTGCTTTTTCCTGACGCGCTTTTTTAATTTGCTTAACTCTGTCATTCCCTTTACTAATTGAATGTGAAAAAGCAACTACTACTTTTTTTGTTTCAGAAATCACCCAATACAGACTCTTGCCTAAATACTCGAAAACTTGTCGATATGCAATATCAAACAATAAACATAAGCCAGCTATAAAAATTAAAACTGCAACAATATAAGAGCCTATCTGCGCTACCAAAAACGAAGTTGCGCTATATAATAAAGCTCCTGTAATTCCACCACCAACAGCACTACCAACACTACCAGAAATAATATCTGAGCTTAAATACTGCCAAGTTATATCAACAAAATTGGCATGTAAATCAAGTTTTTGAAATAGTAGTACTTCTAAAAAAAGTAGTACTCCTAAATAAGCTAATAATACACCGCTTATTTTCTTTCTAGGAATTATCGGCTGTTCTCCCATTGATAACAAATATGTTCCATATCCTATGAGTAACACTACCGCTACTTTATAACTATCACCAACAAATATCCTAAAGACATTTGCCAGTAAAACACCAAGGTATCCCAGATTTAATAACCCTAAAATTCCAAATAGAATAAAGCAACCACCGACAACTCGCTCAGAAGTTTGTTTTTGTATTTTCTTTTTTGTCTTTCTTTTTGTTTTCTTTCTTCTAGCCACAACGATAGTCCTTTCTAAAATACCAAGCTATCTTACTTATTTTAATTTATCATTTTCATAAGTATGAGTAGTTTCTAAATTAGGGAATCCTTGTTGTCTAAGTGCTTCATAAACTACAATTGCTGCTGTATTAGATAAATTTAAAGCTCTAATATGTTCATCATTTTGAGGAATTCTAATACATTTTTCTGGATTTTGTCGCATAAACATTTCTGGTAAACCAGTTGTTTCTTTACCAAATAAGAAATAATGTTCTTTTTCAGTATTTGTATAATCGGCTTCTGTATATGCCTTAGAAGCAAATTTAGACACGATATATAATTCACCATTTTCAGGAATTGTTTCTAAAAATGCTGGTAAATTGGGATGATAAGTAATTTTTACTTTATCCCAATAATCCAATCCAGCTCTTTTCATATATTTATCATCTGTTGAAAATCCTAGTGGTTCAATTAAATGTAATTCTGTATTTGTACCTGCGCAAGTTCTAGCAATATTTCCTGTATTAGCAGGCATTAGTGGTTCAAATAAAACAATATGATTAGCCATATGTAAATCCTTTCATAACAATTTTTATCCATAAAAAAAGCGTAGCCATTCGGTGTGGGCACGGCGAACAGCTACGTTAATGAAGTACAATTATATAGCAACTAACGACAGTTCCGTTAATTACTAACAACCGATTTCTTGTAGACTATAGTAACACCATCTTATACTTTTTTCAATACTTTTCAGAAAATTAATTTTAATTTATCTTATACAAATTATTTATCTACTTAAATTTTAAAACTATGCTATTAATAAGGTAACGTCTACAGTTATTTCATTTAATGGATTTTGCCTAGCATATTCTAATTGCTTGTTACTTGCACCCCAACTAAGTGGCGTCATTAACAATAAATTTTTAAAATTTTCTGACGTTAAATTAAACTTGTATCTTATACGCTTGCTTTCAAAGTTGGGAAAATGCTTTGAAAATAAATTTAACACCTTATCGTTACTATAACTTGATTTTCTTGAACCTGTATCACCATATAAAAGATGTCGTAGTTCAATTAAATAATTTGCATTAGGAATTACTTTGTATATCTTACCTTCATTTTTCAGAACTCTTAAAAATTCTTCGTAAGATGAAGGAGAAAAAATATCAATAATAGCATCAATACTATTATCCATAAATGGAAGATTTGCTAAATCTGCAATACAAAAAAATGGATGTAATTCATTTTGTGTTGCTAAATTTATCGCATCCTTAGAAATATCAAACCCTATTAGGGTATCCTTATACTTTTCTCTTGATCTTGCTAAATTAATTAATGGTGTGCCCTCTCCACAACCTACATCAATTATCTTTAATTTTTTTGCTGGTAATTCTTTCATTATCTGCTCAATAATTGGTGAAAATAGACCAGCTTGTAACAAAGTTCGTCTCGCATTCCACAATTCTTTATTATCATAGTCACTTTTCACACCATGAGTTAATAAATGTAATGTTCCTTTTTTATTAAGATTGATAACATGTCCATTAATACATACAATACTGTTATCTTGTAAACTGGTTATTTTATTTTGACAAAAAGGACATCGGAAAATTTCCATGTTATTTTGAATAAATAATTTTGCTCTATCTATTTTCTTCACTATTCTTTTCTCTCAACTTCAATATATTTACCATTAACCAGTTTAACTAAATCTTCTTGTTTTAATCTAACAGAGCGTCCAACTTTACCAGCTGATACTGAAATTATTTCAAAAGGCTTAATTCTTTTATCAAAATAGATTGGAAATCCCTTAAAAGCATGAATACCAATTGGCGTATTTGCTCCATGAATATAACCAGTTATATTAATTAAGTTTTTATTATCAGCTAGGTGTACTTGTTTTTTACCTAATTGCTGAGCAACTAACTTCAAGTCCATTTCATGTACAATTGGTAGGCAAACTACAAAAAAGTCTTTAGGATCTCCCTTACCTTGTAAAACAATTGTCTTTAAAATAGATTCAGGTTCTACTCCTAATTCAGCAGCTTCCTTCAATGCATCTTTTCCTTGCTCTATCCAATTGAAAGATGTTTCTTCATATTCTATATTGTGTTGGTCCAATACTCGCTCTTCATTAGTCTTTTTTTCTTTAGTTTTTTTCTTCTTTTTTGCCATTTAAACCTCTTCTTTCTAAAATTTAATTATCTTAAACAATAGCACAATCAATATAATTTTAACTTATATCTATATCAATTTAAAGTTTTCAGCTAAACGCGAACATTATCACGAATATTAGGCTATTAGTTTGACATATATTTTAAAATACGTTATTATATCTTATGTTTTGTGGTTATTTCTTAATTAATACCGTAAATTATTTAATAGAGCGAGGTTTTATTATGCCAGTTTTTGATTATGAAGATATCCAATTAGTTCCAAATAAATGTATTGTTAAGAGTAGATCTGAAGTAAATACAAAAGTTAAATTTGGACCTATGACTTTTAAAATACCTGTAGTCCCTGCTAATATGCAGACTATTATTGATGAAAATCTTGCTGTTTGGTTAGCTAAGAACGGTTATTTCTATATTATGCACCGTTTTTATGAAAATGAACGTGTTGATTTTGTTAAAAATATGCATGACAAAGGTCTTTTTGCTTCAATTTCTGTTGGAGTAAAACCTGCTGAATATGATTTAATCGACGAATTATCTCAAAAGAATTTAGTTCCTGAATATATTACTATTGATATTGCTCATGGACATTCAGATACCGTCATTAATATGATTAAACACATTAAACACAAATTACCTGGTGTTTTCGTTATCGCTGGAAATGTTGGTACTCCTGAAGCTGTTCGTGAATTAGAAAATGCTGGAGCTGATGCTACTAAAGTTGGAATTGGACCTGGTAAGGCTTGCATCACTAAATTAAAAACTGGCTTTGGAACTGGTGGATGGCAGTTAGCTGCTATTCGTGCATGTGCTAAGGCTGCTAGCAAACCAATCGTTGCTGATGGTGGTATTAGAAATAATGGTGATATTGCCAAATCAATTCGCTTTGGTGCTTCAATGTGTATGATTGGCTCCCTTTTTGCCGGACATGATGAAACTCCTGGTGATATTATTGAAAAAGATGGCAAGAAGTTCAAAACTTATTTTGGATCTGCTTCTCAATATCAAAAAGGCGAATACAAAAATGTCGAAGGTAAAAAATTACTTCTACCATACAAAGGAAAAATAGCCGATACACTTCGCGAAATGCAAGAAGATTTACAATCTGCTATTTCTTATGCTGGTGGTAAAGAATTATTAGCTCTTAGAAAAGTTGACTATGTAATTGTTAAAAATTCTATCTACAACGGTGATATGTTGTAATTACTTTAAAAGATTGTTTTTATAACAATCTTTTTTATTTTGTAACAATATCCTGAAAACCCCTAGTTTTGGCCGTTATTTCCGAACTTAATTGATATAAATTATATTTATCTTATAGAATTCTTAACAAAAACATGATTTTTTATTAAAGTTGTGGTAAATTAATATATGGCATATAGAATATAGGAGTTGATTATAAGATTATGAAAAAGAATAAAGTTTTTCGACTTTCTTTAGGTTGGCAAATCATTTTAGGCTTAGTCATCGGTGTAATTCTCGGTGTCGTTTTTGCTGATAATAAGAAATTTATTGCTTTTGCCAACGGTTTAGGTTCAACTTTCATCAATATGATTTCAATGATTGTTCTTCCTATTGTTGTCTCTAGTTTAATTGTCGGGATCTCTAATATGGGAGATATCAAAAAATTAGGTAAAATTGGATTAAAGACATTAATCTATTTTGAAGTTTTATCTACAATTGCATTTATTGTTGGGATGGTTATTTCTAATTTTTCTCATCTTGGATATATGCTTGATCTAAGTCAATTATCTCATGTTGATATTTCTACTTACGTAAAGACTGCTAAATCTGCTGCTCATAATGGTTTAGGTTCAATACTTATGTCTATTGTTCCTTCTAACTTTTTTGATGCATTAGCTACAGGACAAATGCTACCTGTTATTTTCTTCTCATCCCTATTTGGTTTAGGAATTGCTGCAATCGGTGAAAAAGGTAAAATATTAATTACTTTCTTACAAGCCGTTGCTGAAGTTATGTTCAAAATAACTGGTTGGATTATGCATTTTGCTCCATTTGGTGTTGCTGGTTTAATTGGTGCTACTGTTGCCCAACTTGGTTTAGCTTCATTAAAACCATTGGCACTCTTTATCGTAATGGCATATATCACTATGATATTCTTTATTTTAGTGGTATTAGGTATCACTTCTCGTATTTTTGGTTTCAGAATCATGGATCAATTAATAGTTGTTAAAGATGAACTAATTTTAGCTTTCACAACTGCTAGTTCAGAAGTTACTCTACCTCGTTTAATGCAGAAGACACAAAAACTTGGGGTAGATCAAGCTATTAGTTCATTTGTTATTCCAACTGGTTATACATTTAACCTTGATGGTTCAGCAATTTATCAATCACTTGCTGCTATCTTTTTAGCTCAAGCATATCATGTTCACTTATCAATTAGTCAACAAATTACTTTGCTTTTAGTTTTAATGATTACTTCTAAAGGTATGGCTGGTGTTCCAGGTGCTTCATTCGTTGTTTTATTAGCAACTGTATCTTCAATTGGTGTACCTGTTTCTGGTTTAGCATTAATTGCCGGTATCGATCGTCTTGTCGATATGGGACGTACTGCTGTTAATGTTGCTGGTAATGTTACAGCTACTCTCGTTATTGGTAAATCCGAAAATGAATTTGATCAAGCCAAACATGATGCATATGTAGCAAGTTTCAAAAACAAATAAATACAATTTTCTTTTAATAAAAATTACTTAATTAACATAAAGACACGTCTAACCTTGAACTTACAACGTTCAGAGTTAGATGTGTCTTTTATAATATTCATTTTTACTTCATGATAGCAAATTTTCTTCTGTATAATCTTATTAGTGTGACACAAAAAAGAATTATCCACGAAACAATTGAAATATTAATCGACATCACCATATCTACAGGTGCCATGAATTTTACTTTTGCTACATTACTACCTCTTCTTTGATATACTCTAGGAACATTAATAATACTTTTTTTCTCACCAGATATAACTTTATTATTAACTATTAACCTAGATTGCTTGTATAATACTACTGGTAAAATTATATTTTTAAATTTTTTAGCATGCCACATAAGTTTTAATGTTCCATCTTTTAAAACATCTTTATCATAATTTTTTGTATTATCTAAAATTTCTTTTTCATAATTAACAGAATCTTTTCTTTTAACTTTAGACTTAAGTGGTAGATAATCTGGCGACCTTTTACTTAAACCCTGTAATAAAATTGCTAATTTATCCGAATGACTCGCTTTTTCTAAATCTATCTTCTTTAAAGTAATCACATGTTTATCAACTATTCCTCTATTAGTATAATATCTTATATTATTGGTGGTCATAACTACACTTGTAATTGCAGTTATTAATAATATACAACTACAAATAATTTTTATTCTTTTATTTTTTAATTCTGCTAACGCTATTAGAAATGCTGTCAAAAATAATGGATATATTACTATGGATAATCTATCTGGAAATTGAAAATCTCTTGCTATAATTGGAAAATTTTTTTGCACTTTATCCCAAATAAATAACCGTGAACCTAAAATTAAAAATCCAGTCCCTATTAAAGTAATGTATAAGTTAATTTCTGATCTATTTATTATTAATACATATATTAACTGTAAAATTACCAAAAGTATAAATGATGGTATTAATACTTCTTGTAAATAAATACTTTTAATAAATCTAAGAGTGTTATTAGTCATATTAAATGCCGCAGGTTGTGCTAGATTATTAGTTAATGAAAGTCTTAACAACACCCACCAATAATTACACGTCAAAAGTAATGTTAATAGTACACTTTTAATTATACTAATAACAAACTTTCCTCTTTCCTTTTTCTTCACTATTCTGATAATAAAAAATGGAATTAATGTTATAACAAAAATCAAACTACTTAACAAATGTGTTTCGATAGCAATACTCATAATTATCGCTAATTTTAAGTAGTTATATTCTTTATTTTCAAGCATATCAATTCCACAATTAATAACATACGGAGCTAATGCTGCACCCCATGCTGTCAAATTCTGTGATACTTGCCATCTAGTTATCCATCCCATACTTAAAAATATAATAATACTTATTGAATTTAAAAATATGCTCTTATTAAATCTTCTAGTAAGTTTATATATTCCAATACCCCCAATTAAATATATAAGTATAGTTGTATATATTTGGTATCTAAACCAATTTTTAGCAATAAGTAATATTAGACCATTAATATAAGCAAAATAAGGACCATATACTGCATTTACAATTCGCCCACTTTGTTTAAAAGTATAGTTCATCTGAAAATAACTAAGTTTAGCTTGTTTTATTTGCATCGCAGTATCATAAAATCTATTGAAATGAAATAATGTATCAGAACCAATGATTATATTATGTGCCATTAATTGAAAATATAGATTTATTAAAATCATTATCCCTATCGTTACATACGGAATATATTTTTTCATGATCATTTTCCTCTATTTTGTAAATTCTGTCCTTTTAAGTACTGATGCAATTCTAACTAATAGTTTCTCAAATCAATCTCTGAACTATAATCATTAAATACTTCAACTGCTTGTAATCCATCTTTAGCTTCTAAAACTTGATAGTTTTCAAATTGTAATTCTGTTTTTAACGATGATAGTAAAGACCTTTCATCTTCAACTAATAATATTATTCCTTCCATATCTAAACTTTATTCCTTATCATAATAATATATTCTTATTATATACCCTTTAAATGCAAAACATTTCAAAAAAATACAGTCAACTTCTAAATTTTTAGACGTTGACTGTAATTCTATGATTCACTTTTTCAGAATCTCTTATAATTGAATTTGTTTAAATTCTAACTCTTCTGCTGTTTCTATTGAAATTGCAGCAGGAACAACTATGTTAGGAAGGACTTCCTTTAATTTAATTAATTCATCTGCACTCTCATTATCAGTATAAACACGTGAGATTTGTTTTTCTTTAACCCACTCTGCAATCTTTTCTAACTGATCATTTGTAAATTGAATATCACTTAAATTGATAGTTCCTTCCATTCCACCGCAAGCTGCTAAAAACTGATCTGCAGTATCAGTATCAAAACTACCGTCTTCATTTAATGCTAAAAACTCTATACTATCTGCTCCTAATGCTTGTGCCTCAAAAATATCTGCCTCTAAAGCTTTAATTTCAATATCTGAGTATTGATAAGAAGTTTCAGTTGGAATATTAATTACAATATTAACTGATACATCATGTTCATGAGCATACTTGATAGCTTCTGCCATAAATCCTTTACTAACAGTTGCTCCATGATTTTTTAAAGTAACACGATGAGTACCTTGTTTTATAACATTGACTAATTCTGATAGCGAATTAACTCGTGTATCCTTGAAAATCAAAACAAATTCCTCCCTATTTTACAAAGTGAACACAAACACCCTCTGGAACCGGAATGTCTGTTTGCAATAGTTCTAGTTTACCAGAAGTTGCATTTCTTGCAAATAAAGATGCAATTGTCGAATTTTGATGAGCAACAACTATAAATCTCTCACTATTATCAAGCGCAAAATCACGTGGAAAATCTCCATTTGTTGAAATAGTTTGAATAAGTTTCAAAATACCATCTTCTTCAACTTCAAATACTGCGATAGAATTATGTCCTCTATTAGAAACATATACAAATTTATCATCAGAAGAAATACGTATAGCCGCTACCCCATTATGTTTTGTCCAGTCCACAGGTATAGTTGATACTATCTGGATAAGATTAAAAATACCATTATTATATTCCAATACAGCTACTTCACTTGATAATTCTCCTGCTAGATATGCTAATTTACCATTATTGGAAAATACAATGTGTCTAGGTCCAAAACCTTCAGGAGTTTGAAAAGCTGCGATTTCAGAAATCTTACCTTCTTCTGACACATCATATGTGTGAACCTTATCGTCACCTAAATCAATAGTTACCAATTTATTATCAGGTGTTAAATCTGCATAATGAGCATGTGATTTATCTTGTTCTGGACGCGGACCTTTTCCTTCATAAGTAACGGAATCTTTTAATGTTAAAGTATTATCATTTTCTAGGCAATATGCTTCAACTAAACCTTTATGATAATTTGCAGTATACACCAACTTACGCTGACCATCATAGCTTACATAACAAGGAGATGCACCATCAGCTAATTTTTGATCAACTAAAACAGGTTTAGGCGTTGTAAGATTATAACTTGCAATTCCTCCTTGTCCCTGATCATTTCCTGTAATTGTCAGTAAAATTCCATTATTAGTCGTTGTAAGATATGTAGGACTTACGATATCATCAATAAATAATTCTAAATCTCTAATTTCTTTTTTCTCAGTATCTAACTCGGCTTGATAAATACCCTTACTGTTATTTCTGGTATAAGTTCCAAAATATATTTTTTCAAGCATGAAAAAGCCTCCTTGTAATAGTTTACATTGTTAAGTATAACATATCACATAAACCTAATTATGTTCCATTGCTCTTATTTCATAATCTAACATCTTCTGTGTTATAATTGCTTTATTCTTTAAAATGGAGTTGAGTAAATTTTGTTTAAAGCAAATGTTGTAAGTATTGGTGAAAATGCAATCAGTGATACAGAACCTATTATCATTTTATTTGGTGAAAATTCTGTAACTGACAACCTAGAAAAAGTATCCGTTGTTCAGAGATTTGAAAATGTCCAATCTGCAGATATAACCATCAATAATGAAATTAAAATTGATAATCAAGTTTATACTGTAAAATTTAAGGGAGATTTAGTTGATAGTAACTTTTCTATGTTAGGACATGTTACTCTATACTTCACTGAAGTACCTGATGAACCTCAAAATAATGCTATCTATTTATCTCCTGAAAAAATGCCATCCATCCACGTTGGTTCTACAATTGAATATTAAACTAATAGGATGCTAGAAAAGCAACTTTTCAAGTGAAACTATAAAAAACATCAATGTAAAAAGCGCTAGAAACCAACGTTTTCAATAACGTGGTTTCTAGCGCTTTAAGTTTCGAGACTTTTTACCTCTTATTCATTTACACCCATTTCAGTTTCTACAACGTCTGCAATTTCCATTACATAGTCATGCACTAATTCTTGAGTTTTAGCTTCAGCCATTACTCTAAGTAAGTCTTCTGTTCCACTTGGTCTTACTAAGACACGACCATCACCAGCCATTTTTTCTTCAACTTTAGCGATAGCTTCTTTAATCTTTTCATTATCTAAAGCTGCTTTTTTATCAGTAACTTTAATATTTACTAATTCTTGTGGATATGTCTTAACTTCAGCTGCTAATTCTGATAACTTCTTACCAGTTTGCTTGATTACATTTAATAATTGAAGTGCGGTTAACATTCCGTCACCAGTTGTATTGAAGTCTAAGAATACAACGTGTCCTGATTGTTCCCCACCAACGTTATATCCATCTTTTCTCATTGCTTCTACAACGTATCTATCGCCAACTTTAGTTTGAACAGAATTAAGATTATTTTCTTTCATTGCTTTGTACAAACCAATATTACTCATAACAGTTGTTACAATTGTGTCTTTCTTCAAGCGTCCACGTTCACTCAAGTACTTACCACAAATAAACATAATCTTATCGCCATCAACGATTTCGCCATTTTCGTCAACAGCAATACATCTATCGCCATCACCATCAAAAGCTACACCAACTTGTGCACCCTTTTCTACAACAAATTTTGCTAATGCTTCTGGATGAGTAGAACCTACTCCCTTATTGATATTAAGTCCATCTGGATTTGTTGCCATTGTATCAAAATCTGCACCCAAATCTGCAAACAAACGTGATACCAATGCACTTGTAGATCCGTTAGCTCCATCAACAGCAATGTGCATTCCTTCTAAATCATCAGGAATTGTTTGTTCTAAGAATTGTGTATATTTCAAAGCACCTTCACGATAATCACTTAGAGTACCTAAGCCTTCTGCAGAAGGACGTGGTAAAGTATCTTCATCACTTTCTAATAATGCTTCAATTTCTTCTTCTTTTTCATCAGATAATTTATAACCATCGCTACCGAAGAATTTAATTCCGTTATCTTGTACAGGATTGTGTGATGCAGAAATCATAATTCCAGCATCAGCATCTTGTAATCTTACTAAATAAGCTACCCCAGGTGTTGTCATAACTCCTAAAGAAAATACTTCAATTCCTACTGATAAAAGACCAGCAATAAGAGCTTGTTCAAGCATTTGTCCAGAAATACGTGTATCTCTTGCAACTAACACACGTGCTGGTTTATTAGAAGCATGTTGAGTTAAAACATATCCTCCACAACGACCTAGCTTAAATGCTAATTCTGGGCTCAATGTTTCGTTTGCAATTCCTCTAACACCATCAGTTCCAAAATACTTCATATTAAAAAATCCTCACATTCAAATTAATTATTACTTTCAGATGATTTCTCACTATTCGAGCTACTTACACTTATATTTGAGCTAGTTTTACTGCTATCATCTTCAGTTTTATCATTATTCAAACTATTATCTATTTTATTAGTCTGCGATACATCTGCAGAACTTTCATTATTATCTCCACTTGCAGTAATAGTTACCGAAATTGTAGCTGGAGAAATACTTGCAATTCCACTAATTGTTGATTGTAATTGAATTGTTCTTGTTACAGAACTAGTTACACCTTCTACTGACACAGGCACCGTTAATGTTGAAACCTTGCTCAAAGCTTGTTTTGTTCCATGTAACACAACTGTTTTTGTATCTGTTGATATCGAGTAACTTCGATTTTTGTCTCCATCGCTTTGAACTAAATTCAAGCTCACTTTTTTACTTGAACTAGCTTCAAAAACCGGAATCGTTACACGAACTGTTTCAGGATCAAAAACTACATCTAAGCTTTTACCCTTTTTATCTAAAGCTTGTAGTAGAACAGATCGTACTACATCATTCTTAGTTCCACTTGGGATATTAACATTTGCTACAACAATTTCGACATTTTTTACATCATTTTTAGCACCTGTAACTCGAACCGTTTGATTATTCATAGTTACACTACCAGTTGCATATCCACTTGCTACATTACTTGAATTATAGCGTGCTTGAACTGGAAAAGTTTTTGTAGCTTTCTTACTAATTTTAACCTTAACAGTTTGTGGATCTATCTTAGCTGACACTTCTTTGCTCAGCCCAGATTGAGATAAAGTTATTGTATGTTTACCATACCCTTTACCAGTTAAATCGGCATACACCTCAAAATTACGCGTATTGTTAATAGCTGTGACAATTGCGCTTGGCCCAATTATTCTAACCTTTACCTTATCTGGTAATCCTGCCACAAATTCAGTATCTTTTGCTCCCTTAACTTTTAATGGCATCTCAATAACAATTGACTTCTCATTTGTACTTGTTGTTAATGTATGTCCTGTAGACTGTCCTGATGTTAACTGATCTGCATTAACATAGAAAAAAAGAAAAAGAGCAAAAATTAGAGCAACAATTCGGTAGAAAAATTTTGTATTAAAGTACTTTGATAATTTCAATGTTTTCTACCTCCTTTAAAACTCTTAGCAAATCCATCTACAAATTTAATTAAGATATTATCATTCTTAACTTCTTGCTTAGGAATAAGTTCATTTCTTAAAAGCTTAAGGTAGTCATTTTGAGTTAAATCCCTTAATAATTCACTATTTTTGGTAATTGTAACTCCACCAGTTTCTTCAGATACAACAATCGTCAAAGCATCCGTTACTTCACTAATTCCCACAGCTGCTCGATGACGTGTTCCTAAAGCTTTAGGAATAAGATTACTTTCAGATAATGGTAAGTATGCTGCGGCTACCGCAATCTTGTTATCTTTGATAATAACAGCTCCATCATGAAGAGGCGTATTAGGAATAAAAATATTTATTAGTAATGCACCTGTTATATCTGCATCCAATTTTATCCCTGTTTCAATATAATCTTCTAAACCTGTATTCATTTGGATTGTTATCAACGCCCCAATTCTTCGTTTAGACATATATTGAATAGCCTGATCGAGAGCTTTTACCATCTTCTCTTCTTCAGCACCTTGCTTACGGTTATGGACAAATGTTCCACGTCCTAAATGTTCTAGACCTCGCCGAATTTCAGGCTGAAAAATAATGATAATTGCAATAATTCCCCAATTAATAACTTGGTCCATTATCCAGGATACAGTTGATAATCCAATATACCAGCTTAGTAACTTAATAATTACGATTACTACAATTCCTTTAAAGAGTTGAACTGCCTTTGTTCCTCGAAGAAGCATCATCAACTTATAAATAGCATACCAAACAACTGCAACATCTAATAAGTTTATCAAATGTTGTGCAGTTATCAAGTTGCTCCAATCAAAAGGCATAAATATCCCTCCTTGGTCTTTCAATATTATATCACGTTAACCAATTGAAAAATCTATTTTATTAAAAATAATCCTATACTTTTCGAATTACAATTAACAACATTTGGAATATAATGTTACTTAGAAGACTTTAACTTTAAAATCTTTATAAAGTAAATAATTTGTTCACATTATAGACAAATATATTTGTTAGAATGTTAGTTAAAGAGAATTGGAAAAGTGGTGAATTTTTATGCCTACTAAATTAAAATGGTTCATTCGAACAATCTTTGTTTTATTTATGATTTACATTTATATAGCTGATTATAGCCGCGGAACTTTTTTTAGTTTCTTACTTTTAAATACATTTTTAGGATATATCCCTGTTGAATTAGCGATGCATATTAACGAAAAACAAAATCCTGTTATTTTTTGGCTTTTATTTTTCTTCTGGTTATTATTCTATCCCAATGCACCTTATGTCTTAACAGACTTGTTCCATTTAGCACGTTTTAATCCGTACGACCCTACAACAGGTCTTATGACTTTAAAATTAAAAATGTGGTTAGAATTTACTAATTTAATTTCAAGTGCTCTAGGTTGTACATTGATGGGATTATGGAGTTTTGATCACTTTATTAATGTTATTGCTATTCGTTGGAATAAACGTTCAATTCCTTTCAGAATATCATTGGCCTTTATTTTGACAATTCTTTCCTCAATTGGAATTTATGTTGGTAGATTTTTAAGACTTCATTCAGCTTACCTCTTCACTAGTCCTAAATGGGTGGTTGATTTATTAATAGGTATGTGGAATGCTAGAATGTTAACCTTCGTTATCTTTATGACAATAATTCAATTAATTGTCTGGGCTTCTGTGGCTATTGGACGTCACTCAATTTATTTATATGCAAAACAAAATAATTTAGAAATATAAGAGGCTGAAAAAAGTCTCAATACTTAAAAGCCGCTAGAAATCACATTACTAAAATCGTTGATTCCTAGCGGTTTTTAATATAACTATTTTCTAAAATTCATCTGAAAATATAGTTTTTTCCAGCCTCTCTTATTTTTAATCTTCACCAATTATCCTAACTTCTGTTTCTAATTCAACATCAAATTTTTCCTTCACAACTGCTTGGACATGATGAATAACATCTAAATAATCTTTACCAGTACCATTACCAATATTCACAATAAATCCAGCATGCTTTTTAGATACCTGAACACCGCCTACTGTATATCCTTGCAATCCTGAGTCATGTACTAATTTACCTGTAAAATGCCCTGCTGGACGTTTAAATACACTACCACAAGATGGATACTCTAGAGGTTGTTTTGAAGCTCTTAAAAAGCTAAGTTCTTCCATTCTTTCCCTAATTTTCTTTATATCACCATGTTCTAGTTTAAAGGTTGCAGCAACTACAATATCATCTTCACTTTGTAAACGACTATGGCGATAACCAAAGTCTAACTCATCTACAGTATAAGTTTTGTATTCACCATTACGAGTTAATAACTTAACAGATTCAACAATGTTTTTTATTTCCCCACCGTAAGCTCCAGCGTTCATAAATATTGCTCCACCAATACTACCAGGAATTCCTGACGCAAACTCCATTCCGGTTAGACTGTGCTTAGCTGCTACACGGGTTGTTCCTATCAAAGAAGCTCCTGCTTGTGCTGTGACTTTTGTTCCATCAACGGTTATCTGATTTAGATGTTGCAAAATTACGACTAGACCTCTAATTCCACCATCTTTAACAATTAAATTGCTTGCATTTCCTAAAATTGTCAAAGGTACATTATTTTTTTTAGCAATTTTGATTAATTTTTCAGTTTCTTCAATACTGTCAGGAAAAGCTAATACGTCAGCTTTTCCTCCTGTTTTTGTATTTGTATATTTCTTTAATTCTTCATCAAATTTAACATTTAAATCCAAAAACAATTCTCTTAAATCATTTGTTGTCATTTTATTCCCTCGTTATTAAATAGTTTCATTTTTAATTCTAACATACTATAGCTAGATTATAATTGTAAATCTAGTTATTAATATATTATTCGCTTTTTAAGTCTAAAATTGTTAGACTAGATATATCTATAAAACAGAAGGTGATTTTTTGAATTTCGTAGCAATTGACTTTGAAACAGCCAATCCTAAAAGATATAGTGCCTGTTCTTTAGCACTAACTGTTGTTAAAAATAATCAAATTGCCGATCAATTTTATTCTTTAATCAAGCCTGATACTGATTTTTCTTGGAGAAATATTCAAGTCCATGGAATTACAGAAAAACAAGTACAAAATGCACCTAGTTTTCCTGAACTCTGGCCACATATTCAAAATTTCTTTACACCTAACAATCTAATTGTTGCTCATAATGCAAGTTTTGATTCCAGTGTTTTATTAAGAACACTAGAACATTATGATATCACCCTACCACATTATCAACTATTAGATACACTTAGAACTAGTAAGAAATTTTTCAAAGATTTTGAGAATCACAAGCTTGATACAATTTGTAATAACTTAAACATCGATTTAAAGCATCATCATAATGCTTTATTTGATAGTACTGCTTGTGCTGAAATTTTACTTTACCAAGCTAATCTTTTTGGTGAAGATCAGTTACAACCATTCATTAAAATAAAATAAATCAAAAGCACTGTAAAGATCTGACTTCTGTACGTAATCAGATCCTACAGTGCTTTTATTAGCATCAAATATTATAACTCCGCTAGCAATTCTTGATAACGTTCCCCTTTAGCCTCAACTACTATCTTTCTCTGATCATCATTTTGTTCATCTTTAATGATATGAATAATCAAATATTCATTAGGTAATTCATCATCAATAAATTGTGACCACTCAACAACACTTACACCGTCACCGTTAAAATATTCATCTAAGCCAATATCATCAGCACTGGTATCTTCTAAACGATAAACATCCATATGATATAGTGGTAATCTACCTTCATGATATTCTCTAACAATTGTAAATGTTGGACTTTTTACATTTTTCTTAATTCCTAATCCTAAAGCAAGTCCTTTAGTGAAAGTTGTTTTACCAGCACCTAAATCTCCATCTAGCAAAATAATATCTTGAGGCTTTAAAAATTGAGCTATCTTTTTTGCCAACTTTTCTGTATCTTCTGCTTTTTTACTTACTATTTCCATGTTTTACATCAAAGCTTGAGCTGCTGTAATAATTGCAACCTTGTAGACATCTTCTTCAACAGAACCTCTTGATAAATCTGATACAGGTTTATTTAACCCTTGAAGAACAGGTCCAATTGCTTCGAATCCTCCTAATCTTTGTGCAATTTTATATCCAATATTTCCAGATTGTAATTCTGGGAATACAAAGACATTAGCGTATCCTGCAACTTCTGATTCTGGTGCCTTTTGTTTAGCAACAACTGGTACAAAAGCTGCATCAAATTGTAGTTCTCCATCAATCTTTTCATTAGGTGCTAATTCTTTAGCTAATTTTACTGCTTCTTGAACTTTTGTTACTTCATCTGATTTAGCTGAACCCATTGTAGAGAAACTTAGCATTGCAACTTGTGGATCAATATCAAAAATTTTAGCAGTGTTTGCACTTTCCACAGCAATTTCAGCTAATTCTTGTGCACCTGGATTAATATTGATAGCGCAATCTGCAAATAAATATCTTTCATCGCCTTTAACCATTACAAAAGCACCACTTGTTCTACTTACGCCTGGCTTTGTTTTAATTATTTGTAATGCTGGGCGTACTGTATCCCCTGTTGAATGAATAGCACCTGAAACTAAGCCATCAGCTTTATCCATGTAAACTAACATTGTTCCAAAATAATTTACATCACGTAGCATTGTTTCTGCTTGTTCTTTAGTATTTTTGCCTTTTCTGCGTTCAACAAAAGCTTCTACCATTTCAGCAAATTTATCTTCAGGGTAAGTATTTGGATCAATTAATTCAATATCTCCTAAATCTACCCCTTCATTTTCCGCATTTTGCTTAATTTCATCAACTTTTCCTAACAAAATAGGAACTACTAAACCGTCATTCTTCAATCGAATAGCTGCACGAAAAATGCGTGGTTCTTGTCCTTCTGGGAATACTATTGTTTTGTTTGCTCCTGCAACTTTTTGCTTTAAGTTATCAAATAAATCCATTTAAAACACCTCTAAAATTAAATTAAGGTTAATTTACTTTTCTGTCAATTCTACTTTCTCTGGTAATTGCCAATCTATCGGCGTTTCACCTAATGCCTCCAAAGCAGCGTTAGTTTTTGAAAACGGACGAGATCCAAAAAATCCCCTGTTAGCAGAAAGAGGACTAGGATGTGGAGATTCAATAATGATATTCTTCTTTCTATCAATCAAAGCTGCCTTTTTTCTAGCAGCTGCTCCCCACAATATAAAAACAACTGGCATTGGTCTTTCTGAGAGCTTTTTAATCGCTTCATCCGTCAATTTTTCCCAACCTTTTCCTTGATGAGAAAATGCCTGTCCATTTCTAACCGTTAAAACTGAATTTAACATTAAAACACCCTGTTTAGCCCATTTTTCAAGATAACCATGATTAACAGGTTTTATTCCTAAATCGGAATATAACTCCTTGTAGATATTCCGTAATGAAGGTGGAATAGCCACGCCTGGTAACACAGAAAAACTTAACCCATGAGCTTGATTAGGGCCATGATAAGGATCTTGTCCTAAAATGACAACTTTTACCTTTGAAAATGGCGTCCATTCAAAGGCTTCGTATATATGGTACATATCTGGGTGAATATACTGCGTCTTATATTCATTTTTTAAAAAATTATGCAATTCTGTATAATAAGGTTTCTCAAATTCTGGACCTAATACTTCTTGCCAATCATTGTGTATAAACGTTTTCAACATGAACACCTCGTTTTCTATTCTATCATAAATTTATTTAAAGATTAATCACTATCACTAAATTCTTAGTCTCTAAAATTTACTTTTCTTCACTATATCATGGTAAACTAGTAGTATAAAGTTTTTTAGGGAGGCTTCCTTTATGATACAAATAATCGCTTCAGATATGGACGGTACACTTTTAAATGACAAAATGGTAATTTCTAAACGAAATGCCGATGCCATTAAAGAAGCACAAAAAAATGGGGTTCACTTCATTGTTTCCTCTGGTCGTGGATATAATGAAATCAAGCCTTTAATTGAGGCTGCTGATTTCAATAGTCCTATGATTACACTTAACGGTGCTGAAGTTTTAGATGAAAATGGAAAAGTTTTAAGTTCTTCTCCTCTACCTAAAATTACTGCTAAAAAAATCATTCGCTTATTACGAAAAAAAGGACTCTACGCTGAAGTAATCACTTCAAAGGGCATCTACTCTGATAACAAAGCTAAAAGAATTGAAAACTTTGCTGAACTTTTAACTCGAGTTAGTCCTGATACTCCATATAAGTTAGCTGTTATCATGGCTTCTAATCGTCTAGAACTTATGAATATCAATTATACTGACGACTATATGGAACTTATAGATGAAAAGCACACCAAAGTTTTCAAAATTGTTGCCTTTAGTTCTGAAGGTAAGAAAGTTTTAGATCCTATTCGTAATGAAATCAGTGAAAATTCTGAACTTGTTGTAACCTCTTCTTCTGAATCTAACATTGAAATTAATCATGTTAATGCTCAGAAAGGAATTGCTTTACAAGCATATGCTGACTATTTAAATATACCTATGGATAACGTCATGGCAATTGGCGACAATAACAATGATGTTTCTATGTTAAAAGTCGCTGGAATAAGTTATGCAATGGAAAATGGCTCTAACGAAGTTAAAATGTTAGCTAAAAGAATAGCTGACACTAATACTTCTGACGGTGTTGGTAAGGCTATTGAAGAAGTTCTTAGAGAAAATCAAGAACACTAATTAATCTATAATTAGCGTATGATTGAGGGTGATTCAAATTCGTAAGTTATACACACGCCGAGATATGTTCGAAGTTGGGACTCAGCTTACTTTTAGAGACTCAGACAAAAAAATTATCTACTTTCTTTCGGGCCATCTTGGCGGACACCAAGGCCGAATAGATCTTTTTGATATTCAGGGAAAGTTATTAGCTGAAGCTCGTCAAAAATCGCTAGGTTTTTTTCCAAAATTTATATTTTTGGAAGATGGCCATTATGCTGGTTCTCTTAGAAGGTATTATGGTACTAATCATGATATGTTATTCGTAAAAAAATTAAATTGGTTTATTTTTGGTAATCTTTTTACTTTTAACTATAAGGTTTTTAAAGGTAGAGACTGCATTATGAAAATTCATGAAGTAACTCTTCCAGACGGCGGTAATTATTTAGAATTTGAAATCTCCCATAAAGAATATGAACCATTATGTTTATGCATCGCTTCAATTTTAGACTATTGGGCTAAAATGCGTAATCCTTCACATTCTAATCAAACTGAACTAAATAATAATCTTAACGTTAATTATTCATAAAAAAACTCGTTGAACAAATGCTCAACGAGTTTTTTTCTATCCATAATTTTTCAAAGTTCTTCTTATTTCTCTTTCTTGATCACGACGTTTTATTGCCTCACGCTTGTCATAGACATGTTTACCTTGTGCGATACCTATCAATACTTTGGCAAATCCATTTTTGATATATACTTTCAAAGGTACTATCGTAATTCCTTTTTTCTGAGTTTCTTCACTTAAATGTTTAATCTCTTTTTTGTGTAATAATAACTTTCTATTTCTTAAAGGATCATGATTAAAAATATTTCCTTGATCGTATAAAGAAATATGAACATTCATTAGCCAAACTTCACCATTTTTAACTTGCGCAAAACCGTCTTTTAAATTAATTCGGCTAGCACGTACAGATTTTATTTCTGTCCCAGTTAAAGCAATTCCAGCCTCATAAGTCTCTAAAATATTATAATCATGGCGTGCTTTACGATTTTGTGCTAAAGCATTATCTTTAGGCTTACTTTTTGCCACTTATCTCACACCCTTATCAATAAACTTATCTTGAACGTCGACCTTTCTTATTAGAGTGATTAAATCTATTTTTATTACCATTTTTGTAGAAAGGCTTTTGTCCACCTTTAAAGTTTTTCTTATCTTTACCATGGTACTTCTTATTGCCATGTGAACGTTTTTTATCCTTATCTTTAAAACGACGTTTATTATTATCACGTGGTTTAAATTCAGGTAATTCAACACCCTCTAATAAATCAGACTTAGGAATATCTTTGACACCCTCTAATTTAAAGTCTATCTCTTTTTGTTCGACATTAACATTAATTAGTTTAACTTCAATTGGTTGTCCAATCTTAAATGTTCGTTTAGAATGACGACCAACTAACGCCATTTGCTTTTCAAGGAATACGTAATAGTCATCTTTCATCTCACTAATATGAATTAAACCTTCTACAGTATTCTCAAGCGCAATAAACATTCCAAATTTTGTAACTGAGCTAACTACAGCTGGGAATGTTTCTCCAACTCTATCAGCCATAAATTCAGCCTTCTTCATTGCATCAGTATCACGTTCAGCGTCAATTGCTTGTCTTTCCATTTGTGAACTGTGAAGTGTAATTTCGTCTAATTTGTTACGATACTTTTCTTGAACTTGTTCAGATGTACCATTTTCTTTATAGTATCTAATCAAACGATGTACCATCAAGTCAGGATAACGTCTAATTGGGGAAGTAAAGTGAGTATAATCTTTAGCTGCTAAACCAAAATGTCCCAATGGGTCAGGTGAGTATTTAGCTTGTTGCATAGAACGAAGCAACATTGTTGATACCATTGCTTCTTCTGGTTTACCTGCTACCTTCTTCAAGATATTTTGTAACATCTTAGGTTTAACATCATTACTTCTACCAGTAACTTCTATTCCTAAACTATTAAGAGCTTCAAAGAATGTTGTTATTTTTTCTGGAGTTGGTGTTTCATGAATACGGTATACAAATGGTACATGTAATTTATTATAGTGAGCCGCGACAGTTTCATTAGCTGCTAACATGAATGACTCGACCATTCTTTCACTAGTTCCACGTTCACGTAATTCAATATCAATTGGATGTCCTAATTCATCTACAATGATTTTTGCTTCAGGGGCATCAAAATCAATTGCACCACGACGTTTTCTCATTTTAACTAAAATCTTATGTAATTCAGCCATGTCTTTAAACATAGGTACTAAATCTGCATAACGTTCTTTAGTTTTTTCATCATCAGATTCTAAAATTTTATTGATTGCCTTATATGTCATTCTTTCAGTTGATTTAATGACACTTGGGAAAATTTTATGATTTACAACTTCTCCATCAGCATTAATTTCCATTTCACATGTCATTGCTAAACGTTCTACATGTGGATTTAAAGAACATATACCATTAGATAATTTAGGAGGTAACATTGGAATAACTCTGTCTGTTAAATAAACAGAAGTACCTCGTTCAAAAGCCTCTTTATCTAGAGGTGTTTTAGGTTTTACATAATGTGAAACATCAGCAATATGTACTCCTAAATGATAATTTCCATTAGGAAGTTTCCAAACATTTACAGCATCATCCAAGTCCTTAGATTCTATACTATCAATAGTAACAAGATCTTGATCAGTTAAGTCTACACGACCAACTTTTTCTTCTTCTGTAACATAGTCTGGAATCTTAGAAATTTGTTCTAACACTTCTTCTGGAAATTCAGTTGGAATATTGTGTTGGTATACAATTTCTAAAATATCCATTCCTGGATCGTTAACATTACCAATAACTTTAAC
This sequence comes from Ligilactobacillus sp. MP3, assembly GCF_024436335.1. Lineage (NCBI taxonomy): Bacteria > Bacillati > Bacillota > Bacilli > Lactobacillales > Lactobacillaceae > Ligilactobacillus > Ligilactobacillus sp. MP3. Next base: position 105,423 of record NZ_JANFQI010000001.1, on the reverse strand, counting down.
AGCTACTGCCTTGATTATATTTGGTAGTGTCTGTGTAGGATAAGAAGTGATATCAGCTAAAATAACTTCCCCAGGTACTGGATGTAGCCCTTTTTCTTCAATAAAACACTTGATATTAGATAATTTTTTATCTTTTAAATGTACTGTTCCAATATATCCATCTGGCATGATTTCATCTGGATCAACACGAAATTCCCCAACAACTTGTGTTAGAGCATGATCAATAATTTCGATAACCTTACCTTCAGGACGCTTGCTAATTTCAGGATCTCCTTCACTGATCATTTCGACTACAACGCGGTCGCCGTTCAATGCAGCTAAAGTTTGTGTAGGACTAATAAAGAAATCATCCAATTCTTCATCATCTACTGATACAAAGCCAAATCCTCTATCATTAGCGTGAAAGACTCCCTCAAAAGTCTTAGGACTTTCTTTTACTATTAAACTAAATGTATCATCTTCAGATAATTTTATTTGCTTATTATGTTCTAAATCTGCTAAAGCTTGTACTACAAATTTGAATTGACCTGCTCCTTCCATGTCAAGAACTTTAACTAAATCTTGAACTTGGAATTTTTTTTGTGGTTCAGCTTCAAAAATTTGTAATAGCTTTTCTTGTAATTTTTCTTTATCCATTTAATTCCTCGTCATTTATTAAATAATTTGTATAGAAAAACCCCCTGTAAATTAACAGGAGGTTTATAGTAATTAGTGAGATGACAAATAAACCAATGCCAAACCTATCACAAAAAATAAAATTCCTAAAATTGTTGTTACTTTTTGCATAAACGCTTCAAATCCACGTGGTTTTTGCTTACTAAATAACTCACTTGAACCGCCTGAAAGAGCAGTTGAAGCATTATCATTTTTAGCAGGCTGCATCATCACAGCGATAATTATTAATATTGAGATAATAACTAATAATGTTAATAACACATTATACAAAAGGAAAACCTCCTTTTCCTTATACAGTAATACATATACTCTAATTTAACATATCTTTACTAGTTTTTCCAGTTGGAAATGTCATTAGCAATATGTCCAATTTTTCTTGCTACTTCTGCACGATGAGCATCTCCAGTCTCAATTACAAGAGTATCACCACTTCTAATTAACGTATCACCATGTGGGATTGTTTGTTTTTCTCCACGTTGAATTGCCACTAATAAGCATTCTTTAGGCCATGTTATATCTCTAACTTGTTTGTCTTGTAAATATGAACCTGCAAATACAGGAATTTCTAATTGATCTGTAAACTCATCTAGATGTGGTGTATAACGTTTAAGAGATTTTTCTAACAATGTTTCGTAAATTGGGCGTCCACGTAATAAATCAACAACTGTATATGCTGTTAGTGATACGGCTGCTAATGGCATTAAATGATGCAAAGAACCTACCATTTCGGTAATTAAGAGAATCGCCGTAAATGGTGCTTTCCCTATACAAGCAAAATAACCTGCCATGGCATAAATAATACAGTCAACAATATATTTATCTGGCAATAAACCAAAATGAGCTGCAACAACTCCATATAAAGCTCCTAAAGTAGCTCCAATTGTCAAAATAGGCAAGAAAATTCCACCAGGCAATCCACTACCGTAAGATAAAGTAGAAAATAGTAATCTTAATAAGAAAATACCTAAAAGTAGCCATACCGTCGGAATATTACCACCTATTTCAAGAATTAAACTATTACCTCCACCTAAAGTGTCTGGTAAAAAGTACCCTAAAGGAAATAATAATATTATGGGAATTATTGCTAACCAATTACTAGGGATAAATTTAAATAGTTTATAAAATCTATCGACATTTAAAGTTAAGTATTGATAAACATACCCTAAGAGTCCTAAAAAAATTCCCAATAATACTAGATGGATATAATAATGAATGGGAAAAGCTAATTTATAAGACATATGTAATACTGGTGTTAAACCAAAAAAATTTAAAGAAACAAAATTAGCTGCAATTGCCGCTGCTAAAGAAGTTGTCCAAACTAATGGAGAAAAATTATGATAAACCTCTTCAAGAATAAATAATGTTGATGCAATTGGTGCATTAAAAGCTGCAGATAATCCTGCTGAAGCTCCTCCAGCAATTAAAATTCTTCTACCAGAACCGCGATGATTTGTTCTTTCAGCTATCCCCTGTCCTACTGCTGCTCCTAATTGAATTGATGGACCTTCACGCCCTAAAAATAGGCCTATTCCGATACTTAAAATTCCACCAACCCATTTACGCCAAAGAACAGACCACCAGTTCATTTCCAATTCTCCAGCAAGTTGTCCTTCGACTTGGGGAATACCTGATCCCTTAATATTTGGTTCATCCTTAATGAATTTTGAATTAGCTATTAAAGATACTAACATTATAATTGCTAAAATTATAAAATAGATTGAATTATTATGGGCTTGCATAAACAAAAACTTGATAAGTACTAAAAATTTTTCAATTAATAGTCGAAATAAACTAACTACAATTCCTACTGCCGCTCCAACTAATAATCCTTTAACTATAAATATAAATCTACTCGTATCAAATTTCATTTTAATTCCCTTCAAAATAAAAATTTAATAATGTTATAAATTTAATTATATACTATTTCAAATACAATCTAAATGCTTAATATTTCAACATCACCATAAAAAATACAGAATCAATCTATAAATTATAAATTGATCCTGTATTTTCTATATATTCTATTAAATCTATTACCATCTATTAATAATTTTTTACGTTATTTCCGACTCTTAATCTAACTAAATACACTATTACTAATATTGCTAAATTAAAAATTATCGCAATTAAAAATAAATTTCTATATCCAAAACCTTCAATAACCAATCCACCAAATAAAGGGGCGATTGCTCTTCCAGCACTTCCAAATGAATTAACTAAACCAAGATATTTACCTTTAACTTCATTTGGTGTCAGTTGATTAATAATAACTGGAACTTGAGGAAAAGCTAAAGCCTCTCCAAATGTCAGTAGGACCATTGCTACGACAAATAAATAATACTGTTTAGCAAAAAATAAAACTACAAAAGATAACGCAAAAGTAAATATACCAAAGTAAATTGGAAGATAATTATTCTTTATTAGATGTCTTAATCTAACAATAAAAATTTGAATTACCAATATTAGTCCTGCATTGATAGTCCATAAAACACTATAGTAACGAAATGGTATTCCTAAACTTGTAATATATACTGAAACATTACTTCCCCATTGTTGATACATTGTCCAAGTAACCAACAACATCGCAAATAAACTATAGATTAAATACATGTTTATTTTTGGTAAAACAACCTTAACTTTACTATGTTTATGGGTATTACCATGTATGTTTTCGTACTTCAATGCACGAAATCCTATCATTACAACTAACAAAAAGCCAAAACTAATTAGCATAGCAGCTATAAATGGCAACTTTATATTCCAATCATATAGGAAACCTACAGTTGAAGACCCAATAACAATTCCAAGATTTTGGATAAAATAAATCATATTAAACACATAATTACCGTCATATTTCTTCAATATCGCACCTAACGCACTTATTAGAGTTCCATTCCATCCTGCACTTAATCCTAAAAAGAATAGACAGATAGAAAACGGTAAAGCCTGGTGGAAAAATACTAAAACAACTAGGGATAAGGTTGTAACTCCTCCGCCTAATAACAATAAATAATATGGATTCAATTTATCAAATCCTAATCCACCAAATATATTTCCAATTACACTAGCCAAAGAATTAAAAAATAACACTAAGCCCACTAGTGCGAGTGAAATATGCAGATTGTCGTGCAAATAAACACTTGTTAATGGCCAAATAAAACTCATTTCAAAGCTAGTACAAAAAGAGCCTAGCAATACAGCGAATAAAGATATTTCTTTTTTCAAAAAATCTCCACCCCTCTACAAGAAAATACAGTCAAACCTCCTTGTTCAACTGTATCCTTAATTAATCTAAATTTTACTTAACTTATTTTTATTTGGAAAACGTAAAGTAAAGGTTGTCCCCTTTCCTTCCTTACTTTCAACAGTAACGCTTCCTTGATGTAATTGCATTAATTGATGAACAATAGATAATCCTAATCCAGATTCGCCATACTTGGTATTTTTTCTTGAAGGATCAGCTTTATAATATCGTTCCCAAATATTTCTTAATTGTTCTTCGTTCATACCAATTCCATTATCAGAGATGCGAATAATTGTTTCTTCATTTCCTTTTTCAGCAGAGATGCTAATTACACCATTTTCTGTAAATTGTATCGCATTTTGTGTAATATTAAAAATAATTTGAACTAACCTATCATAATCTGCATAAACCATTAATTTATCAGGTGTATACAATTCAAATTTATCTCCTACTTGTTCAGCTTTATTTCTTAATTGCTTAATAATATTATTTAAAACTTGAACAACATCAAACTCAGTTTTGGAAAGTTCAATTTGTCCAGATCTAATTTTTTCATAGTCTAAATTTTCATTTACTAATCTTATCAAACGTTTAGTTTCATTACGCATTAATTCAATACTTTTCTCTTTGCTTTCTTCAGGAATAGCATCATATGCCAAGCCTTCAAGCAACCCATTAATAGTAGTTAACGGTGTCCTCATTTCATGTGCTGCATCAGCAAAAAATTGGCGTCTACGTTCTTCTTGACGCTTTATTTCTTCATTTGATTCACGCAATGATTGTACCATTGAATTGAAGTCCAATGTTAATTTATCCAATTCACTGTCACCATTAGTATCTAAATGCACATCAAAATTTCCCGCAGCAACTAGATCTGTAGCATTTCTCAATCGAGCTATTTTTTTAGTTAAGAAATGGGCAATTATGATACTTAAAATAACTCCTACTAAAATTGCAAAGGCAACTGTCAAAACTACATTTCGTCTTATAATTTGTAGGTTCTGTGTGATATTAGATAAGTCTTCACCTACTTTAATAACAGCTACTAAATTTCCCTGATAATCAAAACAAGGGGCGTAAATATCCGTTATTTTAACATCCGACCCATCTACTTCACTCTTACTTTTTCTTGGTCTAAAGTCCTGTTTTCTCTTAACAACATTACCTGCTGTCAACTGTTTCCAATCAGCCTTACTAATACTTCTATTCTCACGAATGACTGAATTATCAGGATATAACACGTCTGTTCTACTTGTATAAATAGTAAAATGTGTGTTTTGTGCTGATAATAGTTTTTCTGTAGCTTTTAATTGTGAGACATTCAATACAATTATTGTCTTTCCGGCTTTATCTGTTGTCAATTTGAGAGCTTCTTTCCTTAAAGTATAAGCATAGCCTTGCATCTGTTGCCAGGCATTTTCATACGTCATTTCCTTAGTTAAATGAAAAAAGACCATCGCTAACGTTCCAGACAAAATAATTATAATAGACAAAAAAGCCAGCATTTGTTGATATATAAATTTCATTATTCTGCCTCTGTATCATCAAACTTATATCCAACACCCCACACAGTTTGTATAACTTGTGGACCAACTTTTTCAATTTTTTGTCTTAGCTTTTTAATATGTGCATCAACTGTTCTTTCATCACCATAGTATTCATAATCCCATACCAATTGCAATAATTGTTCTCTAGAGAATACTTGACGTGGTTTTTTTGCTAATACTCTTAACAAGTCAAATTCTTTTGGTGTTAGACCATCAATCCTATTGTCATTCAAGTAAGCTTCTCTAGTACTAGAATTTAGTTTAAAATGATCTGTTTTAACATCAAAATCATCATCTACCTTATTCTGTTTGCTGCTTCCTAATGCAGAAATTTGAGCACGACGATGAAGGGCTTTAATTCTTGCAATTAATGTTATTGGTGAAAATGGCTTCGAAACATACTCATCTGCTCCCATTTCTAAGCCTAAAATCTGATCACTTTCAGAATCTCTAGCAGTCAAAATTATGATTGGAACAGTACTTGAAATTTTTCTTATTTCAGCATTAACTTGCATTCCATCCATTCCAGGCAAATTCAAGTCAAGTGTGATCATATCCCACTCATCAGATTTTTCTTTAAATTTTTCTACTGCAGAAATACCATCATAAGCATATTCTACGTCCCATTTTTCTTTTTCAAAAAACATGGACATCATTTCACATACTGATTTGTTATCTTCAATCATTAGTAGTTTCATGTTTATTACCTCACTTACATTATAAGTAATATGCTACACTATCATTATTAAACTTTAAATAGGTAAGCTCATATTTTCAAAATTTACAGTATCTAAATTTGTCAAAGTCAAGCCCAATAGCCTAACATCTATATCTGTGTCTTGTACTTCTTCAAATAATTGTTTTCCATAAAAAACTATATTTTCTACATCATTAGGAATATAATCTTGAAGGGTAGTTCTCTTTGTTACCGTTTCAAAATCATTATTTCTAACTTTAATAACTAAAGTTTTTCCCCTAATTTGTCTACTTGTCGTTATACCTATAAGTTTTGTAGCTATCAATCTTAATTGACTATCAACCTCTTCAACTGTTTTTAAAGGTTGATCAAATGTCCGCTCCTTGCCAACAGATTTTCGTTCTCGTTTCCATTCAACTGGCCTCATATCTATACCACGTACACGCTGATATAATATATGTCCAATTTTACCAAATTTATTAATTAAGTCTATTTCTTTCTTATTGTATAAATCAATACCATAGTATATCCCTTCCTCATACATTTTAGGTAATGTTTTTTTACCTACGCCTCTAAATTTCTTAATTGGCATATTAAATAAAAAATCTTGTACATCATCTGGTGTCACAACTGTTATTCCAAATGGTTTAGAGTAATCAGATGCTAATTTAGCTAGAAATTTATTATACGAAACTCCTGTAGAACAAGTTAATTTAGTTTTTAAATAAATTTCTCTTTGAATTCTACAGGCAACTTCTACTGCTGATTTTATGCCTAACTTATTTTCTGTAATGTCAAGATATGCTTCATCTAGTGCTACATTTTCAATTTTATCAGTGTACTCATGAAATATTGTATGAATTTGACTGGATACTCGGCGATATTTAGTAAAATCAGGAGTTTTAAAAATTGCATGAGGACACTTATCTAATGCTTTTTGAGCACTCATTGCAGAATGAATTCCATATTTTCTAGCAACATAATTAGCGGTTGCTACAACTCCCTTTCCAGCAGTATGTTTAGGATTTCTAGCAATCACTAATGGCTTATTTAAGTACTCTGGATTATCTCTCATTTCAATAGAAGCATAAAATGCATCCATATCAATATGCAAAATTTTTCTCTCCATGTTAATATCACCGCCTTTAAAACGTACGTTCTATAAAATATAAAACAAAAAGAGATAATTACTTATCTCTTTAAATCATTTATATTATATAAGTTAATATTCAATTTAGCAAACAAAAAAAGAATGTGATTAATAATCACATTCTTTCTTAAGTCATAACAATTACTTGTTAATGATGTCTTGACGAGCTTGTTCACTCAAGTTGTAGAATGAGTTGATACCCTTGTACTTAGCAACCAAGTCTGTTAATTGATCTTCAATACGCATTAATTGGTTGTACTTAGCAAGACGGTCTGTACGGCTCATAGAACCAGTCTTAATTTGACCTGCATTTGTAGCAACAACTAAGTCAGCAATTGTTGTATCTTCAGTTTCACCAGAACGGTGTGAAACAATAGCTGTGTAGCCAGCTTCTTTAGCCATTTCGATAGCTTCCATTGTTTCTGTTAATGTACCGATTTGGTTAACCTTGATTAAGATAGAGTTTGCAGCACCCATCTTGATACCTTTACGTAGGTATTCTGTGTTTGTAACGAAGAAGTCGTCACCAACTAATTGAACTTTCTTACCAAGTTCAGAAGTAATTGTTACCCAGTCATCCCAGTTGTTTTCATCGATAGGATCTTCGATAGAAATAATTGGGTACTTAGCAACTAAGCCTTCAAGATATTTGATGAATTCTTCAGTTGTGAATTCTTCACCTGTTGACCAGCGTAACTTGTACTTCTTGGAATCATTGTCCCAAAGTTCAGAAGAAGCAACGTCAACAGCAATAGCAATATCCTTACCTGGCTTGTAACCTGCAGCTTCAATAGCTTTGATAAGGTATTCTAATGGTTCTTCGTTGTTTGCAAAGTCAGGAGCAAAACCACCTTCGTCACCAACGGATGTTACTTTACCATCAGCAGCTAATAATTTTTGTAAGTGATGGAATGTTTCTGAACCCATACGGATTGCTTCCTTAACTGTTGGAGCACCAACAGGCATAATCATAAATTCTTGGAAGTCAACCTTGTTATCAGAGTGAGCACCACCATTGATAACGTTCATCATAGGTGTTGGCAATACGTGAGCATTGAAACCACCAATGTAGTTGTACAATGGAACTTGTAATTCGTCAGCAGCTGCACGAGCAACAGCAATAGAAACTGCTAAGATTGCGTTAGCACCTAACTTACCTTTATTTGGTGTACCATCTAAAGCAATCATTGCTTTATCGATAGCAACTTGATCAGTAACTTCGTAACCAACGATTTCCTTAGCAATAATATCATTAACGTTAGCAACAGCTTTTGTTACACCTTTACCCATGTAACGATCTTTGTCACCATCGCGTAATTCAACAGCTTCATGTTCACCTGTAGATGCACCAGAAGGAACGATTCCACGACCGAAACCACCATCTTGTGTATATACTTCAGCTTCAACTGTTGGGTTACCACGTGAATCTAAAACTTCGCGTGCATAAATTTCTGTAATTGCAGACATTAAATTACACTCCTTTGAGTTTATAAAAATTAACTGAGAATTCCTTCTCTAATAGATATTTTAAGGGTTTTTACTAAATTATTCAATTACTTATGAATAATTTATCCTAAAAACTAGTTTTTGTAGTTTACTAATTGTAAGTATGAATCAGGAACTAATGAAGCTCCACCAACTAATCCACCATCAATGTTTTCTTTTGCCATTAATTCTTTAACGTTAGCTGGTTTTACAGAACCACCGTATTGTACACGTACTTTGTCAGCTACTGTTTCATCATATAAATCAGCAACTGTCTTACGAACTACTGCACAAATTTCTTCTGCTTGATCTGCAGTAGCTGTCTTACCTGTACCGATAGCCCAGATTGGTTCATAAGCGATAACTAAGCTTGCAACTTGTTCTGCGGAAAGATCCTTCAAAGCTGCTGTAACTTGGTTTGCTACCCATTCTTCAGCTTTTCCAGCTTCACGAGTTTCCAAAGATTCACCACAGCAAATGATTGGTGTTAAACCATTACGGAAGATAGCGTGAGCTTTCTTGTTAATATCTTCATCAGTTTCGTGGAAGTAATCACGACGTTCGGAATGACCGATAACAACGTAGTCTACTCCCATTTCCTTTAGTACTTTTGGTGATGTTTCACCTGTAAAAGCACCTTCATCTTCAAAGTAGCAGTTTTCAGCTGCAACTTTTAAATCAGAACCTTTTGCATTTTCAAGTAATGCTGGTAAGTCAACAGCAGGAGCTGCAATAACAGCTTCAACTTCAGATGCTGCTGGTAAATTATCCTTAACAGCTTTTACAAATTCTGCAGTTTGTTCTGGATTCATATTCATTTTCCAGTTACCTGCGATAATTGGTGTACGCACAATAAATCATCCTTTCAGAAATTAAACCTCAACCTAGTTTCTATAACTTAACTTAAATTACTTATCAGAAACTGCTGCGATACCAGGTAATGTCTTACCTTCTAGATATTCAAGGGAAGCACCACCACCAGTAGAAATGTGTGTTAACTTGTCAGCAACACCTAATTGTTGTACAGCAGCTGTAGAATCGCCACCACCAACAATTGTTGTAGCATCGCTTAAAGTACCTAAGAACTTACCTACTTCAAGTGTACCTTTTGCAAAGTTGCTCATTTCAAATACACCCATAGGTCCGTTCCATACAACTGTCTTAGCATCTTTCAAAGTATCTTCAAATAATTCAACAGATTTTGGTCCAATATCTAGAGCCATGTAACCATCTGGAATATCACCTTCAACAACTTCACTAGGTGCATCGTTGTTAAATTCTTTTGCACATACGTTGTCTACAGGTAATACTAGCTTATCGCCAGCTTTTTCCATAATTTCCTTAGCTAATTCGATCTTATCTTTTTCAACTAAAGAGTTACCGATTTTGATACCCTTAGCAGCGTAGAATGTATATGTCATACCACCACCAACGATAACTTTATCAGCTTTTCCTAATAAGTGGTTAATAACACCAATCTTATCAGAAACTTTAGCACCACCTAAGATAGCAACAAATGGGTGCTTTGGATTATCCACAGCGTTGCCTAAAAACTTGATTTCTTTTTCAAGTAAGTAACCTGCAGCAGCTTGCTTACCTTCAGCCTTCATAGCTTCAGAAATACCAACGTTAGAAGCATGTGAACGGTGAGCTGTACCAAATGCATCGTTTACGAATACATCACCTAATGATGCCCAGTACTTACCTAATTCTGGATCATTTCCAGATTCTTTCTTACCATCTAAGTCTTCAAAACGAGTATTTTCAACTAAAAGAACGTCGCCATCATTCATATTATTGATAGCATCTTCAAGTTGTGCTCCACGTGTAGCAGGAACAAATGTAACAGGCTTGTTTAATAATTCTGCAAGACGTTCTGCAACTGGACGTAAGGATAATTCTTTCTTATCTTCTTCCTTCTTAACACGTCCTAAGTGTGAGAATAAAATAGCCTTTCCATCGTGTTCAATAATGTAGTTAATTGTTGGTAAAGCAGCAACAATACGGTTGTCGTTACCAATTACTCCATTTTTAATAGGAACATTAAAGTCAACACGCATAAGAACTTTTTTACCTTTTACGTCTAAATCTGAAACAATAAGTTTAGCCATGATTTTAGTAAACCTCCAAAGTAGAATTAAAATAAAAGGCGGAAGGAGTAACCTCCTCCCGCCTCAGTAACTTGCATTGCAAATTAATTTTAGTAAAAACTAAAATTAGATCATGCTAGCAAATTTTTCTAATGTACGGATCATTTGAGATGTGAAACCGTATTCGTTGTCGTACCATGCAACAACTTTAACAACTTGGCCGTCACCCTTACCAACAACTTGTGTTTGAGTTGGGTCAAATACAGAACCAAATGTTGTACCGATAATGTCAGAAGAAACAATGCCATCTGCGTTGTAACCGAATGATGGGTTGTTTTCTGTAACTTTCTTAACTGCTTCGTTAACTTCTTCAGCTGTAACTTCTTTGTCAAGAGTTGCAACTAATTCTGTTAAGGAACCTGTAATTACAGGAACACGTTGTGCATGTCCATCTAACTTACCGTTCAATTCTGGAACAACTAAACCGATAGCTTTTGCAGCACCAGTTGAGTGAGGAATTGTGTTTTGAGCAGCAGCACGAGCGTTACGAACGTTACCCTTGCGATCTGGACCATCTTGTAATTTTTGTGTAGCTGTGTAAGCATGGATTGTTGTCATTGTACCAGCTTTGATACCAAATGCATCGTTAACAGCCTTTGCAAGTGGTGCCAAGCAGTTTGTTGTACATGAAGCAGCAGAAACAATCTTGTCATCAGCTGTGATTGCATCGTCGTTTACACCGTAAACGATTGTTGTCATGTCACCTGCAGGAGCAGAAACTAATACACGTTTTGCACCAGCTTCAAGGTGAGCAGATGCCTTTTCTTTAGATGTGTAGAAACCTGTTGATTCAAGAACTAAGTCTACGCCATCGTTCTTAACCCAAGGAATGTTCTTAGCATCAGCTTCAGCATAAACAGGAATTTCCTTACCATTTACGATAAGTGCGTTGTCTGTAGCAGAAACTTCACCGTCAAATTGACCATGAGCTGTATCATATTTCAATAAGTGTGCTAACATTGCTGGAGATGTTAAGTCGTTGATAGCAACAACTTCCAAGTCCTTAGATGTTTCAGCAATACGACGGAATGCTAAACGACCGATACGGCCAAAACCATTAATACCTACTTTAGTTGTCATAACTAAAATTTCCTCCTTTAGGAAATGAAAATTTTATTTTATTTTAAAAGGTAATAGAATTACTACCCTTTTAAAATCATCTTAGCAGCTCCTTCGTCAGTAATCAAGTATGTTTTCTCAGGAGCGTTCTTCATGTATGCTGCTATTGCTCGTGCTTTAGAACTACCACCAGCAACAGCGATTATACAATCCATATTCGCGAGATCTTCAAGTTGCAATCCAATTCTAGGAATCTTGTAAACAACTTTCCCCTTATCGTCAAAGAAATAACCAAAAGTCTCAGACACAGCCTTACGCTCTTTTAGCATTGCTACCACATTTTTAGGCATCGAACGTCTCTCTGCCATACTAATTGCTTCACCTATACTATGAACAGCAGCATTACTCTGTCTAATTAAATTCACAACTTCTTGTACTACGGGTTCATTAAGAAGCGGACGATAAGTATCTTCGCTAACCTGTTCAGGCACATATAATGTCCTGTGATTACCACCAGTTTTTTCAGCCATTAAGCCACATACATTATTCGCCTGAATATCTAACCTTTCGCCTATACCACCACGGGCAGGCACGAAAGTCAAATCTCTATCTACTGCAATTTCGGAAGTCAAACAGGTAGCAACTTTAGCCATCGTAGTACCACCCATTGCAGCAATGACATTTTTACCCTTAGGCAATTCCTTACCTAGGATATCATTTACTAACTTGCCCATGTCCTCAATAATCAAAGGCTGTCTATCACTATCTCCCGAAACAATTAAACAGTTTCTTATACCTAGGTATCGAGATAATTCTTTCTCCATTTGTTGTAACCCTAATAAAGAGTCCATCAACTTGGAAAGGCCTTGTATTGTTCTTTTACCTTTAGCAGTCAAAATCATACCAGACTTTGTTGAAGCAATTAATTCTTGCTTCCTTAAATAATCTGTTTCAGTCCGCAAAACTCGTTCACTCATGCCCAAGGTTTGTGCTAATACTCTTCTGCCAACTGGTTCAGACCAATCAATATTTCTTAAGATAATGAATCTTTTCCTCAGAACATCAATTAAATCCGGAACGATTGACTCAATCAACTCTACTTCCTCGCGCATTTTATGTCCTCTTTCTTGCGGGACTCTTGACGTCCAACAGTGTCATCGAGCGACCCAGTTAAGTTAAAAAGAAAAAGTACAACAACAATTAATTAACCATTAAACTGTTCTTATACCTCAACTACATTTGTAGTATATCAATATTCTTTAAATTTTGCAAGCCTTTAAACTCTCTAATTTGAGCGTTTCTTTATAAATTCTTTAAATCTTAATTAAATTAACTTTTCTATAAATAATATCGAAATATTCAGAATTTTTATTTCTAAATTTCATTTTGTAATGATAAAATCCGAACATTATTTATAATAAAATAAAAAGCCAGCTCAACCCTGAACCAGCTTAAAAATTAATTATATGCCGTCTCGGAGTCGAACCGAGATTACAAGAACCGGAATCTTGTGTGATATCCATTACACTAACAGCACAAATTAAATAACGTTATTGATTTTACTTCATATAAACTTTAAAAGCAATAAAATTATTTTCATTTAATTAAGGCTTTAAATTTGACCATTATTGACCTTTGTACTAAACTAGCAATATAAGAGCTTGAATGCTAAAATTATTCAAGAATATAAATTTTATTTAGGAGGTTTCTCTTATGAATTTAGTGCCTACAGTTATTGAACAATCTTCACAAGGTGAACGTGCTTATGATATTTATTCACGTTTATTAAAAGATAGAATTATTATGGTATCTGGTGAAGTCAATGATGACATGGCTAATGCTATCATCGCCCAACTTCTATTTTTAGATGCTCAAGATTCTGAAAAAGATATTTATATGTACATTAATTCTCCTGGTGGTTCTGTTTCTGCTGGTTTAGCAATCTACGATACAATGAATTTCGTTAATGCTGATGTTCAAACTATCGTTATGGGTATGGCTGCATCTATGGCTTCTGTCCTTGCAACAGCTGGTACCAAAGGTAAACGTTTTGCTCTACCTAATTCTGAAATTATGATTCATCAACCATTAGGTGGTGCTCAAGGACAATCAACTGAAATTCAAATTGCTGCTGAACACATTCTTAAGACTCGCAAGTTAATTAATCAAATCTTAGCTGACGGTTCTGGTCAAGATATTGAAACTATCAATAAAGATACTGAACGTGACAATTTCATGACTGCTCAACAAGCTGTAGATTATGGTTTGATTGATGGTATTATGAAGAATAAGAAGAAGATTAAATAATTAATACATTATAAAAAAGTTCCTAGACCATAAAATCTAGGAACTTTTTTTATAGTACCGCAATACTTTCACCAGCGCGTATTTTTTCGGCAATTTCATTTAATTTTCTCAACCTATGATTTATACCAGATTTAGAAATTGGTCCTCCAGGTATAAGTTCACCCAAATTCTTTAAGCTTTCTTCTGGATGCCCCAATCTCGCTATTGCTACTTCTTGTAATTTCTGTGGTAATTTATCAATTCCCACCTTAGCATCAATCAACTTAATATTATCAATTTGCTTTTTAGAAGCATCTGCGATTTTATTAAGATTAGCAGTTTCACAATTCACAATACGATTAACTGAATTTCTCATATCCCTAACAATTCTAATATCTTCAAATTTCAGCATAGCATTCGTTGCACCTATCAAAGATAAAAAGTCTGCTATTTTCTCAGCTTCTTTTAGATAAGTAATATAACCACTTCTTCTCTCTGTTTTCCTTGCATTTAATCCATATCTATTCATCATTTCACATATTGTATCATTATGATCTTCATATAGTGAGTAAATTTCTAAATGATATCTACTTGTTTCAGGATTATTAACAGAACCAGTTGCTAAAAATGCCCCACGTAAATATGATCTTACCTTGGCATCGTCATCCAAAAATTCTAAAGGAACAGTTTCTTTAATCTGAAAATTATCTAGTATATCTAAATCCTTTAAAATTTCATTTGTTCCAGTTTTTAAACGTACAATATAAAAATTATTCTTCTTCAATTTCATCTTTCGACGAACGATCAATTCACTCTCTATATCGTAAAACTGCTTTAATAATCGGTAGATACGCCTAGCAATAGCTGGATTTTCTGTTTGAACACTTAAAACAAATTGCTTATTAACAATACTCAATGAGCCATTCATCCTTATTAGTGCCATCAATTCAGCCTTAGCATTACCAAAATGAACCTCAAGCATTGTAAGTTCTTTTTTTACATCACTAGCGTATGACATTCCTCCACCTCTATTCTATACTCTAATTAAATTCATCGTCGTTCCATGACTTGGGTCTTCCAGTAAGCCTCATCAGTTCATCTACAACCTGATCTCCATTATGGAAAATTCCTCTATCACGCATTAATAAGAAGTTATCTGAAATAACTCTTGTTCCTTGTTCACGTAAACCTGAAAAATCATGTTTTACTTGATATAAGTATTCGTCGTATTTTTGTCTGTCTAAATAATCGCTAGGCACATTTTCAGTATTTACCAACACTGTGTCAATAAAGTTTTTACCTAAATGACTATTCAAAACTTTAACATGATCTGCATCTGAAAAATGTTCAGTTTCACCCTTTTGAGTCATGATGTTACAAATATATATAACCTCAGCCTTAGTTTCACAAACTGCACGACCCACATTTTCAATCATTAAATTAGGCAAGATACTAGTAAATAGACTTCCTGGCCCTAATACAATCTGATCAGCATTCATAATGGCATCAATTACTTCTGGCATCGCCTCTGGTTTACCTTCACCATTTGTTGTAACCCATACTTTTTTTATGGTTTTTCCAGCTGCTGAAATTTCTGCTTCACCAGAGATTTCACTACCATCAGTAAATTCTGCATTCAATACTAACGGAGTATTAGCAGCCGGATAGACATGTCCATCTACTTTCATTAATTCAGATAACTCTTGCACTGCATTAAAAATTCCTCTATTTTCCATTTCAGATAGTGCAGCTATTATAAGATTTCCAATTGCATGCCCTGAAAAGAACTGATCTTTAGAATTAAATCTGTACTGAAATATATCTTTATATACATCTGGTAGATCAGATAAAGCAACTAATACATTTCTAATATCTCCAGGCGGAACTACGTTAATATAATCTCTGATAATTCCGGAAGATCCTCCATCATCAGCAACTGTAACAACAGCAGTAATGTCAGCATCTCTCTTACGTAAACCATTTAAAATAACAGGAAGGCCAGTACCTCCACCTATGACAACAATTTTAGGTGTATTTCTTGTTTGTTGTTTCATGAGCGATTCACCGTCTCCTTTCGTTTATTCATATCACGATGTGACATATGAACAGGATACTCTTTAGATAATTCATTACCTATTCTTTCAGCTAATGCCACTGAGCGATGTTGCCCCCCTGTACATCCAATTGCAATTGTTACATTAGATTTCCCTTCTGCAATATAGCCTGGAATTACGTATTTTAGAAGAGATACAAATTTTTGATAAAATTCTTCTGTTTTCTCAGATTTCATCACATATTCGTATACAGCGTCATCCTTACCAGTTTTATTTCGCAATTCCGGTACATAGTAAGGATTAGGTAAGAAACGTACATCCATAACAATATCTGCATCTATAGGTAGTCCATATTTAAAACCAAATGACATAATTTCGATATGAAAAGTTTTGGTATCTCTAGATTCAAAATTCTTAAATATCTCTTCTCTTAGTTGACGTGGAGATAACTTAGAGGTATCAATAATGATTTGAGCATTTGACTTAATTGGTGCCAATAGTTCTCTTTCTAAATGAATTCCGTCTAAAATTCTTCCCTCCATAGCCAACGGATGAGATCTTCTAGTTTCTTTATATCTAGCAACTAGTTCTTCATCTGAAGCATCTAAAAACAATATTCTAGAAGAATTGAATTCATTTTCATCTAATTCTCTCACCATTTCTACAATTTCATCATAGAAAGCACGAGATCTTAAATCTACTACTAATGCTATTTTCGTTATTTTCCCAGATTCCTTAACCAATTCATAAAATTTAGGCAATAATTTAGGAGGCATATTATCCACACAAAAATAACCTAAATCTTCAAAACTCTGTACAGCTACTGTTTTCCCAGCACCACTCATTCCGGTAACTATTACTAATTGCAATGCACTCATGAACATCGCCTCAACTTTCTTATCCTTTTTAATCATTTTACCATTATATCATATCCGGGCGTGTCTTTAAAAAAATAAAAATATTCCTACATATATTTTAATTATAATTCTTTCCTTTTCACAAGAAATGACCCGCAATCCAAAGTCATCTTGCCTTTAGATATACGGGTCAAATCCGACACTCTAAATGTCTTTTAATGCTGTTTCAATTGGGTTATCTCCACTACACATCATAATAACTTTACCAATCGTATTGTTATATTTGATTACCTCTGCCAATACTTTAGCAACATCTGGAATTGGATTAGTATTACTTATTATTTCATTAAAAGATACTCTTCCAGTACCTGTTTCTTCAGTTAGTGATGCTGGCTGAACAACTGTATAGTCCAATTTGGTATCATTAACTAAATAATTATCTGCAAAGAATTTTGCGATATTATAATCAGTCAACGCTGCCAATGATTCATATTGTGCCCATTTTTCAGGCTGTAAAGCATACAAAGAACTCAACATTATATATCTTTTAACACCAACGTTCTCAGCTGCTTGTATCGTTTTGACAGCTCCCATTGCATCCGTTTGTAGCAAATCTTTACCTCTAGATCCAGCTACAAAGTAAATAACATCCATACCTTTAAAAACTTCAGACCAAGCACTAACATCACTATGCAAATCCAACTTAACTGGAACAACATTATCTAACTTAATAATTTTCTCAGGATGACGTGAACTTGCAGATACTTGATTACCATCATTAATTAAATTCTTAATTAGTTCTGATGCCACTCTACCAGAGCCACCAACTACAAATATCTTAGCCATGAAACATCCTCCTAACAAAAAAAATTAAATAACTTTTCTTTCAAATGGATCAGTTGAAATGCCATCAGTCAAAATCTTCTTACACCATTCTTGAGCAGAAAATAGAGAATGGTCTCTATAATTACCACAACTCTTAATATCTGTTCCTTGAACATCTTCCCAACTAGCATTAATAATGTCATTTAAAGATGCCTTTAAAGCTGTTGCAACTTCAGTAGTATCATGTTCACCCCACATAATTAAATGGAAACCTGTACGACATCCAAAAGGTGAGCAATCAATAACTCCATCCATATGATCACGCAAATATCCTGCCAACATATGTTCAATTGTATGCAATCCAGCTGTTGGAATTGCATTTTCATTTGGTTGAACAAATCTTAAATCAAAATTTGAAATCTTATCTCCTTTTGCACCTGTTTCAACAGTAATTAAACGTACATATGGAGCCTTAACAGCTGTATGATCTAATGTAAAACTTTCTACCTTAGCCATCTTAACACTTCCTATATAAAAAATATCAATTTCAATTTCTACTCTATCATTTTTATTTAAAATTGCAAATTATAACTATGCATAATGATCAGGTACCAGCACTTCTTTTAAGTACTTACCAGTATAGCTATCATTAACTTTTATAACTTCTTCTGGTGTTCCGGTAGCTACTATTTGACCGCCACCATCTCCACCTTCAGGACCTAAATCAATTAAATAATCTGCAGTCTTTATAATATCTAAATTATGCTCAATTACAAGAACAGTATTTCCCTTATCAACTAATCTTTGCAGAACTTCTAATAGTCTCTTAATATCTTCTGAATGTAACCCCGTTGTAGGTTCATCTAAAATATAAAAAGTTTTTCCATTAGACTTTTTATGAAGTTCTGAAGCTAATTTCATTCTTTGTGCTTCACCACCAGATAAAGTTGTTGCTGGTTGTCCTAATTTCACATAACCTAAACCAACATCTACAATCGTTTGTAATTTCCGTTTAATTTTAGGAATTGGTTCAAAAAATGTTAAAGCTTCAGATACAGTCATATTTAAAATATCAGCAATATTTTTATCTTTATACTCTACCTCTAAAGTTTCAGAATTATAGCGTGTACCATGACACACTTCACAAGGAACATAAACATCTGGTAAAAAGTTCATTTCAATCTTTATAATTCCATCGCCTTTACATGCCTCACATCTTCCACCCTTAATATTAAAGCTAAATCTTCCTTTGCCATATCCTCTCAATTTAGCCTGATTAGTTTGAGCAAATAGTCCTCTAATATCATCGAATACACCGGTATATGTAGCCGGATTACTTCTAGGAGTACGTCCAATTGGTGTTTGATCTATATCAATAATTTTTTCGATATTTTCGACACCTTCAATTTTTTGATATTTACCTGGTTTTTCAGAATTATGATTAAGTTTTTGAGCCAAGGCACGCTTTAAAATCATGTTTACCAATGTTGATTTCCCAGAACCAGATACACCGGTAACAGCTATAAATTCACCTAGTGGGAAACTAACATCTATATTTTTCAAATTATTCTCCGAAGCACCCTTAACTACTATCTTCTTTCCATTTCCTTTTCGTCGTTCATTTGGGATTGCAATATACTTCTTACCTGACAAATATTGTCCAGTTAAAGAATTTTTCTTTTTTTCTACTTGTTTTGGGGTTCCAGCAGCTATAACTTGTCCACCATTCTCGCCAGCACCTGGACCAATATCAATTAAATAATCTGCTGCTCTCATAGTATCTTCATCGTGTTCTACAACAATTAGTGTATTACCTAAATCACGCATTTTTTTCAGTGAAGCAATCAATCTATCATTATCTCTTTGATGGAGACCAATTGATGGTTCATCTAAAACATACATTACGCCCGATAAATTTGATCCAATTTGTGTAGCTAAACGAATTCTTTGGGCTTCTCCACCTGATAGTGTACGTGCCGAACGACTAAGTGTTAAGTAATCTAAACCTACATTCTTTAAAAATGTTAACCTATCGTCAATTTCTTTTAGAATCGGTCTGGCAATCTCTTGATTTTGTTCACTAAATGTTAGATTTTCAAAGAAATTCAAGCTTTCATTAATAGGAAAATCTGACACTTCACCAATATGTTTACCTGCTATTTTTACAGATAATGCTTGTTCATTTAAACGATATCCATGACATGTTTGACAAGTTAAACTAGTCATGTATTGACGCATAACATCTCTTGTAAAATCACTATTTGTTTCTCTATAACGTCTTTCAACATTTGGAATAACACCTTCAAATGTTGTATCAATATCCTTCAAACCACCGAAGTCACTTTCAAATTTAAGATGAAATTCTCTATCTCCAGCTCCATACAATATAATTTTTTTATCTTTGTCTGGTAAATCTTTAAATGGAGTATCCATATCAATACCAAATGCCTCACATGCTTGTTGCAACATCGTTGGGTAGTACTTAGAACTGATAGGATTCCATGGTGCAAGTGCACCTTCATTTAAAGTTTTTGTATCGTCTGGTATTACCAAATCTTTATCTACTTCTAATTTCACACCTATACCATCACAATCAGGACATGCTCCAAATGGTGCGTTAAAAGAAAATATACGTGGTTCTAATTCTCCAATGGTAAAACCACAATATGGACATGAGAAATTCTCAGAAAATTGCAACATCTTATCACCAATTACATCAACTGCAACATTGCCGTTAGTTAATCTTAAAGCGGCTTCTAGTGAATCAAACAATCTTGATCGAATACCATCTTTCAATACAATTCGATCTACTACAACACTTATATCATGCTTTTTATTTTTATCTAACTCTATTTCTTCTTCAACATCATGGATTTCACCATCAACAATAATGCGTACAAATCCATCTTTTTTTACTTTTTCAATAATTTTCTTATGTTGCCCTTTTTTTCCTCGTACAATTGGAGCTAGAATTTGTAATTTAGTTCTTTCTGGCAATTCTAATATCTTATCTACCATTTGTTCTGGAGATTGACTTGTTATTTCATGACCATCATTAGGACAAATAGGTGTTCCGACTCTTGCCCATAATAATCGTAAAAAATCATTGATTTCAGTAACTGTTCCTACTGTCGATCTTGGGTTTTTGGAAGTTGTCTTTTGATCAATTGAAATTGCTGGAGATAATCCATCAATCGAATCAACATCTGGTTTATCCATTTGTCCCAAGAATTGACGTGCATATGCTGAGAGACTCTCTACATATCTTCGTTGTCCTTCAGCATATAAAGTATCAAATGCTAATGAACTTTTACCTGAACCAGATAAACCAGTAACTACTACCAACTTATCTTTAGGTATATCGACATCTATATTTTTTAAATTATGTGCCCTTGCTCCGCGAATTTTTATTTTATTTTGAGCCAAATTATATACCCTTCTTCCTTAACTAATCTGTGCTTTCAATTCCATTACAGTATCTCTTAATGTTGCAGCTTCTTCAAAATCTAACTTCTTAGCAGCCTCACGCATTTGTTCTTCTAGATTAGAAATCATTTCTAATTGTTCCTTCTTACTCATATCAGCAAAATCTACTGTATCACTGATATTTGTGTCTGATTTATTAACTTTTGAACTTATAGAAATAGCTGCTCTAATTGGTTTAATAATTGTTTTAGGAATAATATTATGATCTTTATTATATTGTTCTTGGATACTACGACGTCTCTTAGTTTCCTTGATGGCTGCTTCCATAGAAGGTGTTACATCGTCAGCATACATAATTACATGACCACTTGCATTACGAGCAGCACGTCCAATCGTCTGAATTAAAGAGCGTTCATTTCGTAAAAAGCCTTCTTTATCAGCATCTAAAATTGCTACCAATGAAACTTCAGGTACATCTATTCCTTCTCTCAAAAGATTAATACCTACTAAAACATCGAATTTTCCCATTCTTAAGTCTCGAACAATCTCAGTTCTTTCTAATGTTTTTATATCAGAGTGTAAGTATTTAACTTTTATTCCCATTTCTTTGAAATAATCAGTTAAATCTTCAGCCATTTTCTTAGTTAACGTTGTGACAAATACTCTTTCATTAAGTTCAACCCGTTTATTGATTTCTCCAACTAAGTCATCCATTTGTCCCATAATAGGACGAACTTCAATTTCTGGATCCAATAATCCAGTTGGTCGAATAATCTGTTGTACAACATGTGATGTTTTTTCTTGTTCATAAGGCCCTGGTGTCGCTGACATGTAAATTATTTGATTTACATGTTTTTCAAATTCTTCTCTAGTTAATGGACGATTATCTAAAGCACTAGGTAATCTAAATCCATAATCTACCAGCATTTGCTTTCTAGCTCTATCCCCATTATACATACCTCTAACTTGAGGCATCGTTACATGTGATTCATCTACTACAATCAAGAAATCATCTGGGAAGAAATCTAATAAAGTATAAGGTGCTTCTCCTGGCTTTCTACCATCCATATGTCTTGAATAATTTTCAATTCCAGAACAATATCCCATTTCCTTTAGCATTTCAATATCATATGTGGTTCTTTGCTGTAATCGCTGAGCTTCTAAAAGTTTTCCTTCACTTTTTAATTCAGCCGTTCTTTCTTCTAATTCTTGTTGAATTCCCTCAATAGCTGTTCCTAATCTTTCTTCATTTGTCATAAAGTGAGTAGCAGGGAAAATAGCGATGTGTTCTCTATCAGCGATAGTTTCTCCAGTCAATGGGTCAATTTCTCTAATTCTATCAATTTCATCGCCAAAAAATTCTACTCGTAATGCTGACTCATCTCTTGAAGCTGGAAAGATTTCAACAACATCTCCACGAACTCTGAAACGTCCACGTTGAAAGTCGATGTCATTTCGTTCAAATTGAATATCAATTAAATCATTTAATAATTTATTACGCTCAATTTCTTGTCCAACTCTTAATGAAATTGTGTGTTCTCTATATTCATGGGGATCACCTAACCCAAAGATTGATGAAACAGAAGCCACAACAATTACATCATTTCTTTCTAATAATGAACTTGTAGCAGAATGACGAAGTTTATCTATTTCATCATTAATACTTGAATCTTTTTCAATATAAGTATCGCTAGAAGGAACATAAGCTTCTGGTTGATAATAGTCATAGTAACTAACAAAATATTCCACTGCATTATTAGGAAAGAATTCTTTAAATTCCCCATATAATTGTCCTGCCAACGTCTTATTATGTGCTAAAACTAAAGTTGGTTTATTAACATTCTTTATTACGTTAGAAATTGTAAAAGTTTTACCAGTACCTGTCGCTCCCATTAAAATTTGAGCTTTTTCACCTTTTTTAATTCCTTCTGTTAATTCTTGTATTGCTTCCGGCTGGTCTCCAGTTGGGCTATACTTAGAAACTAATTCAAAATTTCTATCTGCTTGACGCTCAATCACATCGAACCCTCCCAATCATAAAAATTGCATATATATTGTACCACACCGAACAAGAAATTCTACTACTACTACTTAGTTTAGAATTAATAAAAACGTCTTACTACTAATTTTTATCAGTAATAAGACGTTTCTCTAAACTAATTTCTATTTATTATTCATTTACAAAATTGTTAATTTCTTCTTCAAAGACTGCACGTTTCTTTGTTGCTACTTCTAAGGTATCGCCTAAAGTACCAATGTAGAATTTGATCTTTGGTTCTGTACCAGAAGGACGAATAGCAATCCATGTACCGTCTTCCAATAAGAATTTTAATACATTAGACTTAGGTAGAGTCATTGCTTCGACTTTTCCGTCAGCATAACTCTTTTCAGATTTATCAAAATCTTCCATTGCAACAACTTTATAATCACCAAATTGTTTTGGTGCTTCAGCTCTAAATTTAGCCATTAAGTCTTTAATCTTATTAGCACCTTCAACCCCATCAAAAGTTAATGATGTTGTCTTTTCAACAAAGTAACCATGCTTTTCAAATAATTCTTGAAGACCATCGTATAGATTCTTACCTTGTTTCTTATAGAAAGCAGCCACTTCTGCTAACATTACAAGTGATTGTACAGCATCTTTATCACGAACAAATGGACGAACCAAATATCCATAACTTTCTTCAAATCCAAACATAAATGTATGTTCATTTGTATCTTCAAAATGCTTAATTTGTTCAGCAATAAATTTGAATCCAGTTAAAACATTGATCATATCTACGTTAAAACTTTCAGCAATCTTTGTAGCAAATTCACTTGATACAATTGATTTAACTGCTGCTGCATTAGCTGGTAAAGTACCTGCATTCTTTCTAGCAGTTAAAATGTAGTTTAACATAATTGTTGCAATTTGGTTACCTGTTAATAATTGATATTCACCATCTGGTTGACGCACAGCTGCTCCCAAACGGTCAGCATCAGGGTCAACAGCAACTAATAAATCTGCACCTTCTTCTTTACCTAATTTAATAGCTAAATCAAAGGCTGCTGTATCTTCTGGATTTGGCTTCTTAACTGTTGAGAAATCAGGATCTGGCTTAGCTTGTTCTGGAACCATTGTAAAGTTTTCAAAACCTGCTTGACGCAAAGCTTTTTCACCTAACATAGCTCCTGTACCATGAAGTGGTGTAAAGATAAGTTTCATTGTCTTACCTTCTTCAGCAACTAGTTCTTGATTAATAGTAACTTGTTTTACTTCATCTAAGTATGCTTTATCAACTTCGTCACCAATTACCTTAAGAACACCATCTTCTATTAGTTCTTCTTGATCTGCAACTTTAATTGCAAATAGATCATCTACTTTACGAATATATTTAGTAATCAAATCTGATTCTTTAGGAGGCATTTGTGCCCCATCTTCACCATAAATCTTATATCCGTTGTATTGCTTTGGATTGTGACTTGCAGTAATCATAATCCCTGCATAAGTATGTAAGTGACGTACTGTGAATGATAATTCAGGTGTTGGACGTAAACTTTCAAAAACAAATGTTGGAATACCATGTTGTCCTAATACTCTAGCAGATTCAAAAGCAAAATCTTGTGAATGGTGACGTGAATCGTAACTAATAGCTACACCACGTTTTCTTGTTTCTTCATCAAGAGTTTCCATGAAAAGAGCTAAACCTTCAGTAGCTTGACGAACAGTATAAATGTTCATACGATTAATTCCTGCACCTAAAACCCCACGCATACCAGCTGTACCAAATTCTAATGGTGCATAGAATGCATCTTCAAGTTCATCTTGATTTCCTTCCATACGTACTAAATCTGCACGTAAATCTTCAACTAATTCTTTATTTTCTTTCCAGTCTTGGTAAGTATCTTGCCAACTCATGAAAATCACCCTTCCATTAACATATATCTATATTATACTATAGAATAGCAAATTTTTTTAATTAATTATTATTCTGTATACCATTTCAACAACGGATCATTGTATCTTCTGTAAAAGATTGCTGCGATGGCACTAATAAATAGAATTAAAGATAACCATTGTGATACTCTTAAACTCCCCAACATTAAGCTATCAGTTCTCATTCCTTCAATAAAGAAACGACCAAATGAATACCAAATTATGTAAGACAGAACAACTTCTCCACTTTTTAATAATTTCTTCTGTCTTCTCAAAATAATTAAAACAACGAATCCACTAATATCCCATAGAGACTCATAAAGAAACGTAGGTTGATAATATGTTCCATCTATATACATCTGGTTAATTATAAACTTAGGTAGATGTAACGATTTTAAAAAACCTAATGTCGTTGCAACACCATGAGCTTCTTGATTCATGAAATTTCCCCAACGTCCTATGCCTTGTGCCAATATAACTGTTGGGGCAATCACATCAAGTAAAGTCCAAGTTGGAATATTGCGACGACGACAAAAGATCAAGATAACTATAACTGCACCTATTAGTGCACCATAAATAGCAATTCCACCGTCCCAAATACGATAAGTCTCACTTAAATGATGAGAATAATATGACCATTCAAAAACTACATAGTAAATTCGGGCACAGATAATTGCTACTGGCAGAGAATACAACAATAAATCATAGATATCATCATCTAAGATATTTTGTTTCCTTCCCTCTAAAACAGATAAATATACTGCCAGAATAACTGCACTAGCAATAATTATTCCATACCATCTAATTTGAAATGGACCTAATTGTAAGGCAACCGGATTAATTACTCCTAAAAAATTCATTAATCTTTACACCTCTAATTTTCTGAATTCTCTTTAATTAAATTGTTAAGATTTCTCTCAAATGCTTTAGTTGCATCATATCCCATTGTTTTTGCACGGAAATTCATCGCTGCGGCTTCAATAATAATAGCTAAATTTCGTCCAATTTTTACTGGAATAGTAATTTTAGGAACTGATACATCAAAAATTTGTTGACTTTGTTCTCCTGAACCTAAACGATCAAATTGTTTATCTTTACTCCAATTTTCAAGATGAACAATCAATGATATATCTGTGTCTTGT
This sequence comes from Ligilactobacillus sp. MP3, assembly GCF_024436335.1. Classification (NCBI taxonomy): domain Bacteria; kingdom Bacillati; phylum Bacillota; class Bacilli; order Lactobacillales; family Lactobacillaceae; genus Ligilactobacillus; species Ligilactobacillus sp. MP3. Next base: position 78,910 of record NZ_JANFQI010000001.1, on the reverse strand, counting down.
CTAACAGCACCAGCACCGAATAAATTCATGACATCAATGATTCCAATTCCTCTAATTTCTAATAAATGACGCAAAATTTGTGGTGCTTCACCAACAACAGTTTGTTCGTCTTGTTGCCACACTTCGACTCTATCATCAGCTATTAAACGGTGCCCACGTTTTATTAATTCAAGTGCAGTTTCTGATTTACCTACACCTGAATCTCCAGTAATTAGGACACCTAAGCCATAAATATCTACTAGTACTCCATGCATTGCTCTTCGCTCAGCTAACTTTCCTTCAAGATAATCCGTCATTTTTGATGACAATCTTGTTGTTGGTAAGCTAGATAATAAAATCGGAATATTATTGGCTTTCGCTGATTTTTCTAATTCTGCTGGTACCTTTAGATCCCTAGCAATTACTAAACAAGGTGTCTTTGAAGCACATAATTTTTCCGCAACATCCTGCAAATCTTTTTTAGTCAATTGATGAGCGTATGAGACTTCTGTCATTCCAAATAACTGGATACGTTCTTCTGGATAATATTCAAAATATCCTGTAAGTTCTAAACCAGGACGATAGATATCACTTGTAGTAATCTGCTTTTCTTCTAAATATTCTTCTCCAGAATAAACGGTTAAGTTAATAGCTTCTACCAAGTTAGCTACTGAAACACTATTCATTATCTTCCCTCCATTCAGAAGTAAATAACTTCTATCTATATTCTATCATTTTTATAAACCGGTTTCACTACTTTATCTATTCATAAAATAATTTGTCACAATTAAGTTTACAATACTCATGATAATCGCAACAATTAGTGCTGAACCAAAACTTGTAAAATAAAATGCACCTTTCATTACAACTGAGGTCAATTCTAGTAATAAAGCATTGATTACAAAATAAAATAGCCCCATTGTCCACAAAGTTATCGGTAAAGATAAAATTATTAAAAATGGTTTTACAAACGTATTTAACAATCCTAAAACAAAAGCAGCCATGAATGCTACCCAAACATTGGCCACATGTAACCCTGAGCTATATAAACCAGCAATCGCTATGAAAAATATGCCATTTATCAAAACTCTCTTCCAAAAACCTAAATACATTGTTTAATCCTTTCTATCATCTTTAATGTCCTTTTCAGTAACATTTGTTAATGTTTTTCTACCTTTTTCTTCTTTAACATCATCTGTTTTCTCAAAATATGAGAATGGATCAAAAGTTGAGTCAAAATCATCTCTATTAATTTTTTTAACTGGAATTGCTAGCATCATAATAATATAAATTCCAGGCACTACCATAGACAATGGCCTAAAAATACTAGTAATAATCGTCAAAGCTACAAAAGTTATTCTGACATACTTAGCATCTATTCCTAAATATTCACCAATACCACCACAAACTCCACCAACTATACGATTTCTATTTGATCTGTATAATTTTTTCATATATTGCTATCCCTACCTTGCCTTAAATCTTGGTAAAATCACATAAAATGTTGTTCCCTTATTAATTTGACTTTTAACTTTTATCCTTCCAGATAAAGCATCAACTGATTCCTTTACAACAGCTAAACCTAATCCTGTTCCACCAACTGTTTTACTATGTGATTTATCTACACGATAAAATCTCTCAAAGATCCTTTCTTTATCTTCATCCGATATACCAATACCTGTATCACTGATAACAAAGACCCACTCATTTTTTTTATCATTTTGGACCTTAATTTTTATTTCCCCATTTTCTAAATTATATCGAATTGCATTTTGAATTAAATTAGTGATAATATGCTTTAATTTCAATTTATCACAATATAAACTTAATTCTTCATCTATTTCTATCCTAACATTCAATCTTTTTTTCTCAATTTCATGACTAAATAATTGTAATGTATCTTTAACCAACTTAAAGATATTTACCAACTCAATATTCAAATTTCCATGCTCGTTTAATCTAGAAATAGTTATCATATCATCAACTAAGTTCGAGAGTTTAGTACTTTCATCATGAATAATTTCAATAAATTGTTTACTAACTTCTTTATCATTTAGAGCACCATCTAATAATGTCTCACTAAATCCTGTTATTGCAGTAATAGGCGTTTTTATTTCATGACTAAGATTTCCCACAAAATCTAATTGCTTTTTTTCCACTTCTTTTTGAGCTGTTAAATCTCGTAACATTAGCATTATTAAGTAGCGCTTAGAATCTATTGGAATATAGATAGCACTTACCTCAACAATTTTTTGAACTGTATCGACTTTTAATACAATCTGTTTTTTCTTATCTTCCTTGGTCAACTTAACTTGCTCAATTAATTTTCTCACATCAAGATTGTAAATATAATTTTGATAATCTTGATTTTTCCATTCATTGTCAAAATCAAAAAAATCTTTTCCTAATTCATTAGACATTGTTAATCTATCTTTATAATCAATAACTAATATTCCAATATCAATGTATTCTAATAAACTCAAATATTCTCTTTTTCTTTTATCATATTTTTTAGAAAGCTTATTTTGTTTATCTTGAACATAACCTATAGATTGAGATAACTCATAATAAGGATTCTTCTTATCTATCACATTATCAGTTAATTTGATATCTTCTATAATTTTCTTATTTAATCTCTCTATCTCTTTTCTTTGTTTTCTACTATTCCACAAATCAATTCCTGTATCTAATACTACAAGTACTACAACAGCAATTATAATTTGTATCCACGATTCTCTTTCCAAAAACTCTGATAGAACCGATTTTTTAAAATCAACCATTATCAATACTGCACCTAGCATTGATATTAGAACTAAAACAATATTTAATAAAACAAGTCTAATTTTACTCATTATTCGTCCTCAAAGCGATAGCCGAAGCCTCTAACGGTTTTTAAAAAAATAGGTTTCTTAGGATTCTCCTCTATTTTTTCCCGTAAATGACTGACATGCATATCTACCATTCTTGTTTGACCGATATAGTCAAATCCCCAAACATTGTTCAACAATTCTTCGCGTCCTAAAACCCTACCTTTTTTTCTTAAAAAATATACAAGCAATTCGAATTCTTTAGGCGTTAACTTAATTAAATTATTATTTTTATCTCTCAATTCATAACTATCAAGATTTACCATATAGTTTCCAAAGTAATACTTATTTTTGGAATCCTTCTCTGAATTATCAGAATAATGTTCCACTCTTCTTTTGACTGCTTTTAACCTAGCAACAATTTCACGTGGTGAGAAGGGTTTAGTCAAATAGTCATCAGCACCTAATTCCAGTCCAATGATCTTATCATACTCATCATCCTTAGCAGTAAGAATAAGAATATATGTTGTTATCTTTTCTTGTCTTATTCTCTTAGTAACTTCAATTCCATCAATTCCTGGCAACATTAGATCTAAGATTATAAAGTCGTATTTGCCAGTTAATCCTTCATCTAATGCATCATTTCCATTATTAACGGTTTTAACTTCATAGCCTGCCTTTTCTAAATTATATTTCAACAATGTTGTTATTGCTTGTTCATCATCTACAACCAATACTTTTGCCATATTTTCACCTTCTAACTAGTGGAATAAAATTAAGCCGATTTCATGAGGAGAATCCATGAAAATGGCACTTTCCGCAATTCGTAAATCTCCCTCATAAGTTCTCACTTTAACATGGCAATATGCAGAGTTTAGTTGTAATGCTTGATAAAATTCTTCCTCAGAATTTACTACTCTATTATTGCATGTCAAAATAACATCTCCCGGCTGCAACTTCATTTTTGCTGCAGGTGTCTCTGGCTGAACTGAAATGATTCTAATACCTTCATCTGTTTCCACATACCAAGAATCGGCATCTTTCTCTTTCTTTCTAAGTTTAATTTCAAAAAATATCGATACTACTGTCAAAATTATCAAACTGATCAAAAATAGTTTTGACATAAATTTAGTTAATACTATTAAAACAAAAGTTAAACCTAAAAGTAATTCAATATTCTTTAATTTATCTTGTATTACTCGTTCCTTAGCTCTTTTTATAACTTTAACGCTAGTACTTATAAAAATTGGAAATAGAATTAACGAAAATTTTTGATTACCAATATTAAAAACTGGCCAAAAATTCAAAGTGCTAGAGAGAGTACCACTAGGGATTAATGCCAACAGTGGAAACACAACCGTTTCTCTTCCTAAATATGTAGCAATGTTTCTACCACGTTTTCCACTTTTTATCCTTGGACTTAATGGATGCTTCTTCATATTTCTCGTTAGATAATAATCGGCTAATATTGAAATAAATATTAACAATAGCCAACTAGGCCCTGATATTTCTGGAAATACATCTCCAAAAAATGTAATGAATCTTGGGACAACTAACTCTAATATACCTGCTGCAGTCATAACTAATAACATGCTTGTTGTTGAAAATCCGTTTATTAAAAACGCCAGTACTACTAAAATTTGATATATGTATACACTATTTGTAGGCAAGGTTAGTCCTAATATCATGGAAATTAAACTTCCCATCACAAAAAAGAACAGACCATATTTTATGAAATTTCGCCCCTCATAAAAATCCTTATTTATCGCAACTCTAAATTGTTTTCTTTCTTTATTAATTCTCTGATTATAACTAATAATTACGTACAATATTCCTAACCATAAAACAGGTGTCAATAAGTAACTACCTATAAGTTTTAAAATTAACAAGTTAACGTCCCTCCTCAAAACATAGTTTAATTTAAGTATATCAAATTTTGTAATTCATTGACAAAAATATCACATAATAAAAAAAGCACCTATAATCAGTCATTACTAATTACTGATTTATTGGTGCTTCAACCCTCTATAGTTTTATTATATAACAATTATTGTGGATTAGCTTGTTGCAGCTTCCATTGTAAATAAGCATTAATAAATGGATCTAAATCTCCATCCATGACTGCTTGAATATTTCCAGTTTCATAATCAGTGCGATGATCTTTGACCATTGAGTATGGATGAAAGACATATGATCTAATCTGGGAACCCCAACCAATATCTAATTGTTCCCCTTGAATAGCAGCACGTTGCTTTTCTTTTTCTTCCATCTCCAATTGATATAACTTAGCACGTAACATATTTTCTGCAGTTGCTCTATTTTGAAATTGAGAACGTTGTGCCTGACTTGAAACAACTATTCCCGTTGGTATATGAATAAGTCTAACAGCTGAAGAAGTTTTATTAATATGCTGTCCACCTGCTCCACTAGCACGAAAGACTTCCATTTTTATATCTTCAGGTCTTAACTCAACTTCAACAGAATCATCAAGTTCTGGCATAACATTAACAGATGCAAATGAGGTATGACGTCTTCCGGCAGAATCAAATGGTGAAATACGTACTAGTCTATGAACTCCTCGTTCGCTTCGTAGATAACCATAAGCATTTTTTCCTTCTATCATAAGCGTTACACTTTTTATACCAGCATCATCGCCTGGTTGATAATCTACAGTTTCAACTTTAAAATCGTGTTGACTAGCCCAGCGTGTATACATTCTTAGTAACATTGATCCCCAATCTTGAGATTCTGTGCCACCTGCTCCAGGATGAATTTCTAAAATAGCATTATTCTTATCATACTTTTCACTTAACAACATATTTAATTGATATGATTGTAACAATTTTTCAGCATGTTGATAATTTTCTTCTAAATCTGCTTGTAATTCCTCATCATCTGGAATTTCTTGTAATAACTCTAACGATACTCCTAAATCTGAAATAGATTCCGCTAGTTCATGAAATGTCTCAAATTTTGCCTTTAAATCATTATTTTCAGCAATAACCTCTTGTGCTTTTTCTTGATCGTCCCAAAATCCTGGCTCTGCCATCCTTGCTTCATTTTCTGCAATCTTTTCTTCTAAAGCATCTAAGTCAAAGAGACCTCCTAAATTCACTAACTTTATTACTCATTTCAGCAATATTTTTCTTATATTCACTTAATTCTAAGTTCAAAATCATCGCTCCTATCAATAATTTAGTCTGTATACTATAAAGGCTAGAAAGAAGAACTTCTTTCCAGTCTTTACTGTTTATTATCGCTTTATGTCTTGTCTAATTTCAGCTTTCAAGAACAAACGAGTAACATCATATTCGATTGCACCTACCATTTGTTCAAACATTCTGAAACCATCTTGTTGATATTCTACCAATGGATTTAATTGTCCATATCCACGCAAACCAATAGATTGTCTTAATTGATCCATTTCATCAATATGATCTGTCCACAATGAGTCAACAACTCTTAGAATTACAACTTTTTCAAATTCTAACATTTGGCTTTCATCATACAATTGCTTTTCTTTTTCAGCATAGATATCTTCTGCACGTTTCATTAAATAGTCAACAATTTCATCCGGTGTTTTATTCACCAAATCACCTAAACTAATAGTATCTTCATTAACCATTGCAGAAACAGCAAAATCTAAAATACCTTGCAAATTCCATTCACTCTTATCACCTTGAGTATGCATCAAAACTGTATGCTTTACAGTTCTTTCAATCATAGGCATAATTATTGGTTTCAAACTCTTTTCTTCCATGATTACTTGTTGTCTTTGAGCATAAATAACTTCACGTTGAGCTCTCATAACATCATCATATTGAAGAACTTGCTTACGAGTATCATAGTTATTACCTTCAACACGTTTTTGTGCTGATTCTACTTGACGACTTATCATCTTGGATTGAATAACTGCATCGTCATCACTAACTTTCATTCTTTCCAAGAAGTTCTTAATGCGTTCCGATCCAAAACGCAACATTAAATCGTCTTCTAATGATAGATAGAACTGAGTAACACCCGGATCTCCTTGACGACCTGAACGTCCACGTAACTGATTATCAATTCTTCGTGATTCATGACGTTCAGTACCGATAACAGCTAATCCACCTAATTCACGAACACCAGGTCCAAGTTTGATATCAGTACCACGACCAGCCATGTTAGTAGCAATTGTTACCGCACCACGTTGACCAGCATTCATTACAATTTCAGCTTCACGAGCATGATTTTTAGCATTTAAAACAGAATGTGGTATGCCTTCATCGTCTAACATCTTAGACAATAATTCAGAAGTTTCAACTGCAACTGTACCTACTAAAACAGGTTGTCCTTTTTCATGACGTGCTTTTACATCTCTTACTACTGCATTAAATTTACTCTTTAGTGTAGGATATAACAAATCAGGCTTGTCTACACGAGCAATTGGTTTGTTTGTAGGAATAGATACAACTTCCATATTATAAATTTCACGGAATTCTTCACGTTCTGTCTTAGCTGTACCTGTCATTCCAGAAAGTTTATTATACATTCTGAAGAAGTTCTGATAAGTAATGTTAGCCATTGTCTTTGTTTCTTCTTCAATTTCAACATGTTCTTTTGCTTCAATAGCTTGGTGTAATCCGTCAGAATAACGACGTCCATCCATAATACGTCCAGTAAATTGATCAACAATTAGAACTTCACCATCACGTACAACGTAATCTTTATCTCTTAACATGATGTAATTAGCACGTAGAGCATTATCCAAATGATGGTTTAGTGCCATATTATCTGGGTCATATAAGTTCTTTAATCCAAAATATTTTTCACCTTTACGGATACCATCTTCTGTCAATGAAACTGTCTTTGATTCCAAATCAATCTTGAAATCTTCATCTTCTGTCAAAGTCTTAGCAAAACGATCAGTTCTAGTATAAAGAGTTGTCGTTCCCGTTGCTTGACCAGAAATAATCAATGGTGTTCTAGCTTCATCAATTAAAATAGAGTCAACTTCGTCTACGATAACAAAATTCAATGGACGTTGAACCATATCTTCCTTGTAAACAACCATGTTATCACGCAAATAATCAAAACCAAGCTCACTATTAGTTGAATAAGTAATATCACAATTATAAGCATTACGCTTTTCTTCTGGTGATTTATCAGCTAAGTTCAACCCAACAGTTAACCCTAACCATGTGTATAACTCTCCCATTTCTGTGGCATCACGTTCAGATAAATATTCGTTAACAGTAACAACGTGAACACCTTTACCAGAAATAGCATTCAAATATACTGGCATTGTAGCAGTCAAAGTTTTACCTTCACCTGTTTTCATTTCTGCAATATTACCTTCGTGCAAAACGATACCACCAATTATTTGAACATGGTATGGATACAAGCCTAGTACCCTTTTTGCACCTTCTCGGCAGACAGCAAAAGCTTCAGGTAATAAATCATCTAAGCTTTCTCCATCTTGATATCTTTTTTTAAATTCTTCTGTTTTTGCTTTTAATTCATCATCTGATAAAGCACCGAATTCATCAGCATATGATTCTACCTTATCAGCAATTTTTCCTAGGCGTTTAAGTTCTCGTTTATCACTTTCCACCCAACGTTTAAGAAGATTTGCCATATGTCAATTCCTTCCAATCCTCAATAAAATTAAACTATTTCCAAATTTGTAAACTAACCTTAATTTTACCATTAATCACTTTGAAATTAAATAATCACACTTAATAAATTCCTTAATTTCAAATTACTTATTTAACTGTAAAAAATGTTGTCTTCCTATTCCTATCATAACTAACCCAATTATAGCAGTAAATACTGCTACTAATAATAAACACAATAAAGTCGTATTCCAATTATTAAAAGTATCTTTAAGAATTCCAAAAATAACTGGGCCTGAACTTGCCAGTAAGTAACCTATAGATTGGATAAAGCCACTAACTTGTCCAACTTCTTCCCTACTACTTGAAAAAACAGTAATTAGATATAAAGATAATGCAAAACTTGTTCCTGTTGTTATTCCATTTATTAAACAAGCTAGCAATAATAACCATAAATTATCTTTAATAACAATTAGCATTCCCACACCTAAAATATATCCCACTAATAATAATAGCATTGTCAATCGTGCACTCTTTAATCTACTTACTAATTTAGGAACTACATACGAAAATGGGAATCCTATCATTTGAAATGCCGCAAATATCCATCCCGCTGTTACAGGAGAGATTCCATGATTTACTAAAACACTTGGTAACCATGCTACCAACGTGTAAAAAACTAAGGACTGCAATCCCATAAAAATTGCTAACAACCAGATAGCATGCCTTTGCCATACCTTTTCTTTTTCAAGAATTTCTACTTTATTATCTAATTCAATTTCTTTTTTAGGTAACAAAATTGCTCCAACTCCAGCAATTAATGCAGGCAATGAAAATACTTGAATTGCATTTTCCCAACCTACTAGATTTGACAGTGGAACTATCACACCTCCTGCTAAAGCAGAAATTAAATTGCTAGTAGCTATATATAATCCATTTAAAAATGCTGATTTTTCTTCAGCATAATCTACAACCAAAGCCGGTAAAGTCACATTTAAAATAGTTATTGCTACACCTACAAATAATGTACCTACAAAAATCAAACTTTCGGTATATATTCTGAAAAAATTGGCTAGCATCAACAAAAATAAACCAATTATTATTGTTCTTCTAGTTCCAATTTTTTTAATTAACAAAGAAATTAATATAGATATAAAACCAAAACATAATAATGGTATCGTAGTAAGTATCCCTAATTGAACTGTAGATAGCTTGAATGTTTCTCCTATTTTATCTATTAAAGGTGTAAGAATTATAATTGCTAATCTTAAGTTGCATGCAATTAACACTATTTCCCAAGCAAAATTATTTCTTACTTTCAACATTTATATTCATCCTCACAAAATAGTTATCGTATCATTAAAAAAAATTATAGCATTGCTCATCAAAATAAAATACCCCATAGACTAATCTATGGAGTATTTAGAGCAATTAATTATTAATTAAGCTTAGTCTTCACTAGCTTCAATTAAACCATAACGGCCATCGCGACGACGATATACAATATTTATACCACCATTTTCTGCATCTTCATAAATGAAGAAGTCATGACCTAACATGTCCATTTGTAATACAGCTTCTTCACTGTCCATTGGTTTCAAAGATAGACGCTTAGTACGAACGATTTCAAACTTCTTATCTTCTACTTCTTCTTTTTCATCTGCAACAGGTGCAAATTCAAAATTCTTAAAGCCTTTTTCACGAGACTTACGATTTACTTTAGTCTTGTATTTTCTAATTTGGCGTTCAAGTTTATCTGTAACAAGATCAATACTTGCATACATATCAGGTGAGGTTTCTTCTGCTCTCAAAACAAGATATGGTAATGGAATTGTTACTTCTACCTTTGCAGTCTTGTCTGAGTACACCTTTAAGTTTACGTGAGCCGTTGAATCAGCAGTATTATCAAAGAACTTCTCTAATTTTGCTAATCTCTTTTCAACGTATTCACGGATTGCTCCTGTAACTTCAATATTTTCACCACGAACATTGATTTTTAACATGGTAAACCTCTCCTTTCACAACTAAGTCTTATTAGACTTATATAGAGAGTAAATAAAAAAACTTTTATCACTCTTTCTACCTATATTATAATAGAAAGCGTTTAAATTATCAAATAAATTTATCAAGTTTTATGTAATTTCTTTATAAATTTCATTTAAGTTTACAATAATTTTTTAACTCATCTTGCTAAAGTTACTGAACATACTCTACTAGCTCCATTTTTTAGTAGTAATTCTTGAGCATAATATAGAGTTCTTCCTGTTGTATAAACATCATCTATTATGACATAATTTCCTTGTAGTTTATCACCTATGTATTCAAATGGTTGTTGTGTTTTCAAACGCTCACTTCTACTTTTTTCTGACTGCTTTTTATCTCTTCTTATTTTCTTCATCTTCAGAACTCTTGAATAAGGTAGATCTCCTATTAATCCTTCTACTTGATTGAAACCTCTATGTTGCATTGTATATTCATCCACTGGAATAGGAATATATATCCAATCTTTAGAGGGATAGTTATTCGTTATAAAATTTTTAAACTCTATGTTAAAAATTTTTCTCCAATAATAGTCTCCCATAAATTTATATCTTTCGAAATATTTTTTGATAATTAAATTATCATATGTATATATCGACTTATTATTCAATAAGATTTTGTTATTATTTTTCCACTTAATGCAATCATTACATAATAATAACTTTTTTTGTTCTCTCCCACATCCTTCACAAGCATTATCTATCTTACATTTTCCCAATTCTTCTCTACATCTTTTACAAACATTGTCTCGCTTATATTTTTCTAACGATAAAATCCATTTAATATTTAATTTAAAATCAATTGTGTTGTTGCATAATAAGCAATTCATGAGATACCTTCTCTCAATTTTTTAGCTTTTTTATTTAAAAATTCTATTTGTTTTTGTGCATCTTTTACCTTTCTTGTATATCTATCACAGATAAATATTACATCACCATCTGGTCTACTAACACTGCGTCCAACTCTCCCAGCAATTTGAACTAAAGCAGATGTTGAAAACACACTATTGTCAGCACCTAACACTAGTAAATCAATTTCCGGAAAAGTGACTCCTCTTTCTAAAATTGTTGTTGTTATTAAATACGTATATTCTTTGTTTCTCATTTTTTGTACTTTTTCAATTCGATATTCATCAGCTGCATGCACCGTATCACCTTTTATTTTACTAGCTAAGACTGCTTTAATTACTTCTCTTACTTTATTTAACATAGCAACATGAGGTACAAATACTAAAAACTGCTTTCCATTTTGCTCCCATTTTTTTAGATACTTTTTAATTTTTGTATCCAATTTCCCTTGTAAAATAAATCCCCACCAATTATTTGTAAATTCTACTTTTATAGTAGGTAAAGCATTTTGATGAAATCTCATTGGTAAATAACTTATAGATATATTCCCTCTTTTTATCTTTTTTGCCAACTCATTACTAGGCGTAGCAGTTAGATAAATAAGAGTCCCTGTTTTCTTAATAGCCTGTTTAGTTGCAAATAATAATTCTTTATTATTAACATATGGAAAAGCATCGACTTCATCAATTATCAGTACATCAAAAGCTTCTTTAAATTTTAATAATTGGTGTGTTGTACATACTACCAGTTGAGTATATCTATATGCTTCTTCATTTCTTCCATGCAAAAGAATTTTATCAATCTTTTTGAAAGCTTTATCTAAACGTGGGTATAATTCATTACATACATCCACTCTAGGAGAAACAATCGCTACACGAAAATTTTTTCTTAGAGCTTCAGCTATTGGTTTAAATAGCATTTCAGTTTTTCCAGCCCCCGTAACAGCCCATAATAAATGCTCTGTATTTTTTCCAATTATATTAATTAGTTCATTAGAACATACCTCTTGAAATTTAGACAATTTCCCGTCCCACGTTAAAATTTCATCAACATTATTAAAATGATTATCCTCAATAACATGAACTAAATTATTCAATGTACTGACTCTTCCTAAAACAATACATTTCGGGCAATAGTAATTATCATAGGGTAGTTTAGCTCTTTCCTTAGTTGTTACTTTTCCACAACGATTACACTTTATTTTATTTTTAAAAACCTTAATTGCTTGATAAACTTCAATATTATCAGATGACATTATTTTTTCTTCCGATTTATCAACTACTACTAAACGACCAGCCATTTCATTAAAATCCATCCATACCTGCCCTCCCAATATTTTCTACTTTCTATATACGCAGAAATGACAGAAAATACTAAATATTTTCTGTCATTTTTTATTTTTCTATTTTATTTTCAGACAAGAGAACTATTTTTTTAATAAAATTCAATAATGGACGTCGTGATTCACCAACTAATCCAATAACCTCAACGAAAATTTCTAATCCCAATAGTGTAGCTACTGTCAATAAAACAGAGCCCCAAAAACTAGAAATAGGATATAGCAATGAAATAGATGAAAAAATCAATGCTATTCCATAAATAACTAATACGGTTTGTCTATGACTCAATCCCATTTGCATTAGTCTATGATGCAAATGATGCTTATCAGCTTGTGAAATTGGTTTTTTATTTAAAATTCTTCGTAAGATTGCATAGACAGTATCAGTTATTGGTACTCCTAAAATAATAACTGGAATTATTATTGTAATAAATGTCGCATTCTTCAAACCATATAATGCAAAAACCGAGATCATGAAACCTATAAATAAAGATCCCGTATCACCTAAATATATCTTAGCAGGATGAAAATTATATGGCAAAAATCCTATCAATGCTGCTACTAACGTAAACATCATTATTGATATAAAAGTATTGGTTACATTTAAAAAGAAATATCCTGTAACTGCACTGGTAGATAAAGCAATAATTGCTACTCCAGTTGCTAATCCATCTAATCCATCAATTAAATTAACTGCATTAGTAATTGCTAAAATCCATATTAGTGTTATTGGTAAACTTAACCACCCTAAAGTTACTGTACCTAAAAATGGTAATGTAATAGTTGTCATTTTAATTTTAGCAATAAAAAATACTACTAAAGCTGCTAAAGTTATTCCATATATTTTTTGTCTAGGTTTTAATTCATAAATATCATCTATTATTCCAGTAGCTAAAATTATACATTCTGCTAACAATAATGCCCACAATTGTTCGATTGGGTATTGCTTTCTCAATAAAAGAAAATTAGTCACATTAAATGCTAGAAAAATAGCTAATCCACCCATTGTCGGCATAGGAACCTTATTTACACGACGAGCATTTGGATTGTCAACAGCTCCTACTTTAAATGCTAACAATCTTATAAACGGAGTCAAAATAGCTGATAGAATCATTGTTGCAAATAGAGATGCTATAATTCTATACATATTATCCTCTTTCTTAAGTTCTAACTATATGTAGAACTATATTTTAACAATTTATTATATACCGCTATCTTATCATAACTTATCAAATTAGTCATTAATACCTAAAATAAAATAGGATTGACAATTTAACATCGCCAATCCTTATTTTAATTATTTTTTCAAATGATAATTATAAGTTGAAACAATGATGTTTTCTCGAGAATTCAAAGCTGTTCTTAAACGTAATGCTGTTTGGTTATGCAAGATATTTTGCCAAGGTTTCTTAGGTACAAATTGAGGTACCAAGACCGTAACTGAATAATTTCTTTCCGCAGCTTTCTTAGCAATAACATCACAGAATCTAATAACAGGTGTCTGAACCGAACGATAAGATGAATGTAAATCAACAAATCTCACATCGCCAAATGATTCCTTAAATTCCTTAGCAGTTTCGTGTTCTTTTTTAGGGTTAGTATCAAACGAAACATGCATTGCAATTACATAGTCACCAATTGAACGAGCATAGTTAATAGCACCAGTAGTTACATGAGTTACAGAACTAACTAATACAATAACAGTTGAACCGTCATAATCATGCAATTGAGCATCATTGCTTAATCTTAATTGAGCGGCAATCTTCACATAGTGATCGTGTATCTTATAGAATCCAAAAATCAATGCTGGCATGATAATCAAATATGGCCATACATTTTCAAAATGTAACCAGAACAAGAAAATAACTAGAGCCAATGAAATTAGAGCACCTACCAAATTAAACATTGAGTTTAAAATCCAATGTTTACCTCGTTCTCTAAACCAATGAATGATCATTCCAGACTGAGATAAAGTAAATGGCACAAACACACCTACTGCATATAAAGGTATCAATAGATTAGTTTGTCCATGGAAAATTAAAATCAAAGTAATCGCGCCAATTGCCAATGCAATAATACCATTAGAGTATCCTAAGCGATCACCCTTGTCCATAAACATATGTGGCATAAATTTATCCTTGGCAAGATTATATGCAAGGATTGGGAATGCTGAAAAACCTGTATTAGCAGCAACAGCTAAAATCATCGCAGTTGCCAATTGTAATAGATAAAATAGCACTCCATGCCCAAATACGGCAATACCTATTTGTGATAAAACTGTTTGCTTGGAATTAGGTAAAATACCTAAGTAGTAACTTAAGAATGTAATTCCAGCAAAGAAGATACCCAAAATCAATGCCATAATTCCTAATGTATTAGCAGCATTTTTACGTTTAGGTTTCTTAAAGTTTGGAACTGCATTACTAATAGCTTCAACCCCTGTTAATGAGGAAGAACCTGCAGAAAAAGCTTTTAAGAATAAAAGCACTGACATTCCAGGAACTGCTTGACCGACATGCGCAGCTGCAGCATAGTGGATATTACCTGTGAAGATATTAAACAATCCCCAACCCACCAAAGCTACAATCATAATTACAAAGAAATATACTGGAACCGTCAAAAATGAAGCTGATTCACGCAATCCTCTTAAATTCAAAGTCATAATGAACAGGACAATTAAAATAGATATACCTACACTATGAGCCCTCAAAGAAGGTATCGCAGAAGTGATTGCTTCTGTACCAGATGTTACAGATACAGCTACCGTAAGCATATAGTCAACTAATAAAGAACCTCCAGCTACTAATCCTGCACCTGTTCCCCAGTTCTGCGTAGCAACAACATAAGCACCACCGCCAGAAGGATACGCATGGATAATTTGTCGATATGACATAGTTATTGCAAAAAGTAAAATCAATACTATCCCTGCTGCTGGAATTGCATACCATGTAGCTGCTGCAGATAAAACAAATAAAGCTGTTGTAATTTGTTCTGTACCATAAGCAACTGAGGATAAAGCATCTGATGAAAGTAATGCTAGAGCTTTAAATTTTGTTAACGCTTGGCCGCCTTCTTCTGTTGTCTTAAGCGGCTCCCCAATAAGTAATCTTTTTAAGTAACGCCACATAATAATTGCTCCCTTAATTTAATTATCTATTTTTCTCTTTTCTTAACTAAATGTTAAGAATATTTTGATACAAATTATATAAAATCATATTTCATTCAAAGTTTCAACAGCTATTTAATCAAAATGTTTAAAAAAGTAAATTTGTTAGAATTTTGTCACATAGGTCTTGTTAAAAATTAACCATTAATTATTAAAAATACTTTTGATTTTATTTCTAATTTTAATAAAACCATTTCGAACTAAGTTAACAATTTTGGTTGTATAACTTAATAACGTATTAATCGTTATTACAATTAATATTAATAAAACAATACATTCTTTTGATGGCAATGTGATGCCAAATAGCCATGGTAAAAACACACAACTTCCTATCAATCCTAAGATACATCCCACATAAACGGTTACTCTAAGGACATTGAATGGCTTACAAGTCTTATACAAAACTATCAATCCTACTATAGATAATAAAATAGTAGAAGCTGTTGAATAATCTGCATATTTTATTTCAAACATCGAAGCTAGAAGTACCATCATTTCCACAACTATCACATCAGTTATTCCTGCTGGAAAGGCCCTTAGTAATATATTAGATAAAAATCGCCCTTCTATCTTTTCTTTATTAGGTTGTAACGCTAGGAAAAAGGCAGGTATCCCAATTGTAAACATCCCTATCAATGAAACTTGTGCAGGCTTTAAAGGATAAGTAAATGATAAAATAACTGCTAACATTGATAAGAAAAAGGAAAATATATTCTTTACCAAAAACAAACTAGCAGAACGTTGAATGTTATTTACTACACGTCTTCCTTCTAAAACCACATCAGGCATACATGAAAAATTCGATTCCAACAGCACTACTTGCGATGAATAAACTGCAGCATCACTACCAGACGCCATAGCTATACTACAATCTGCATCTTTCAGTGCTAGCACGTCATTTACTCCATCGCCTGTCATAGCAACAGTTCTTCCTTGTTCTTTCAAAATTCGTATAATTTCTCTTTTTTGCGTTGGTGTCACCCTACCAAAAATATTATAGTTTTTAACTGCTTCAGCTAGGTCCTCTTTTGTCTCTAACTTTGTAGCATCAATGTACAAATCTGCATTTTCAATCTGTGCTTTTTTAGATATTTCTGAAACAGTTTGCGGATTATCTCCAGAAATAACCTTTACTTCTACTCCCTGCTCCTTAAAATAATTAAATGTTGCAGGTGCCTCTTTTCTTATGGGATTTGTTATTAATACATATCCTATAGGAATTACTTTACCTGTAATTTTCTTATCCATAAAACCATCTAAAGCTTTTCCAAACACTAGTACTCTGTATCCTTTTTTAGTATCTTCATTAATATTATCTTGATATAATGGAAAATCTTCACGCAATACAAATTCAGGAGCACCTAATATATATGCATCATTTTCAAAAACAGCCCCACTATACTTATTTTTTGATGTAAATGGAATGATTTCACTTGCTATTACTTTACTCGTCTGTTTACAATAATTTCTTATAGCTTTCATAGTATTATTACTTTCATCTATTGCATAAACAAACTTTGCTAATAACTCTTCAAAGGCATCTCTGTTCTCTACATCGATTGCTTTTATTTTTTCTACTTTCATTTCATTTTCAGTAATTGTTCCTGTTTTATCTACACATAAAACATCTACCCTTGCTAGAGTTTCAATACTTTTCATATCATGAAGCAATACTTTTTTCTTAGCTAGCCTCATGGAACTAACAGCTAGTGCTACACTTGTTAACAAATACAGCCCCTCTGGTATCATACCTAAAACAGCTGCTACCATAGATGTTATATTGTCATGTAAACTTTCATGATTTATGAAAATCCCTTGTATAAATAAAACAATTCCAATCGGAACTAACGCTACACCTACAAATTTTACTAATATATCAAGATCTTGGATCATTTCAGAACGTTCAACATTTTTCATTTTCTTAGCTTCTAATGTTAACTTAGAAATATATGAGTCTTTGCCAACCGCTGTTAGTCTTGCTCTACACTTTCCAGCAATAATAAAGCTACCTGACATTAATTTATCTCCTAGCTTTTTAGGAATTTCATCAGACTCACCTGTCAATAAAGATTCGTTTACTAAAACTTCTCCACTTACAATTTCACTATCAGCTAAAATTTGATTCCCCGTTTTAAAGATTACAATATCATCTAATACTAAATCTTCTGCATTTACTTGTGTAACCTCTCCATTTCTTACTACCATAGCCTGCGGAAAATTTAGCATCGTTAACTTATCAACAACTTTTTTTGCCCTTAATTCTTGAATTATCCCAATAAAAATATTTGCAATAATAATTGGTAAAAAGGTTAAGTTTCTAAATGAATTTACTAAACATAAAAGTAAAGTTAATATTAAAAATATCAAATTAAAATATGTAAATATATTTTCTGCAACTATTTCTTTGGCAGTACGTACAGGTGGTTTCACTGCCTCATTACTCCAACCATTTTTCTTATATTTTTCCACTTGTTTATCCGTAAGCCCATAGTCTGCATCAGGAGTTATCCTATTTATATCAATTTTTTCGTTACTTGATTTTTTCATTACTATCCCCCAATCCCTAACTATCACTAATGTTAGTATAACATGTAGGATATAATAAAATCATTGAACAATCTTTAACTTTTATATAATACATTTAAAATATTATATAATTTTAAAAAAATAAACACTGAAATTTCATGACTGAAATCTCAGTGTTTATTACTTATTTTAATTTAGTAATCTAAACCTAGATTACATCATACCACCCATACCTGGTGTTGCAGGCATTTGGTCGTTACTTTCTGGTTCTGGCTTATCAGCAACTACTGCTTCTGTTGTTAATAATAAAGCAGATACACTAGCTGCATTTTGAAGTGCTGAACGAGTTACCTTTGTAGGATCTACAATACCAGCTTCAACCATGTCAACCCATTCATTTGTAGCAGCATTGAAACCTACACCTGGTTTTTGTTCCTTTAATTTTTCAACAATTACAGAACCTTCTAAACCTGCATTTTCTGCGATTTGACGAACAGGTTCTTCCAAAGCACGTTTTACAATGTTAATACCTGTTTGTACATCGCCTTCTTCTTCCAAAGCAGCAACTTTACCAATAACATTTACCAATGCTGTACCACCACCAGGAACAAATCCTTCTTCAACAGCAGCACGTGTAGCATTCAAAGCATCTTCAATACGGTACTTACGTTCTTTCAATTCTGTTTCAGTTGCAGCACCAACTTTAATAACTGCAACACCACCAGATAATTTAGCCAAACGTTCTTGTAATTTTTCACGATCAAAATCAGAAGTTGTTTCACTAATTTGCTTCTTAATTTGTTCTACACGTTCAGCAATCTTGTCCTTATCACCAGCGCCTTCAACAATTGTTGTATTTTCCTTAGTTACTGTTACTTTTCCAGCAGAACCTAATTGTTCAACTGTTGTATCTTTCAATTGTAAGCCTAAGTCATCTGTGATAACAGTAGCACCTGTCAATGTAGCAATATCTTGTAACATTGCCTTACGACGATCGCCAAATCCTGGAGCCTTAACTGCAACAACGTTAAATGTTCCACGAATCTTGTTCAAAACAAGTGTAGGTAATGCTTCACCGTCTACATCATCAGCAATAATCAATAATGGACGACCTTGTTGTACAATTGATTGCAATAATGGTAATACTTCTTGAATGTTTGAAATCTTCTTATCTGTTAATAAAATGTATGGATTATCTAAATCAGCTTCCATCTTATCATTATCAGTTACCATATATTGTGATAGATAACCTCTATCAAATTGCATACCTTCAACAACATCTAAAGAAGTATCGATACCCTTAGATTCTTCAATTGTAATAACACCATCATTACCAACCTTTTCCATAGCATCGGCAATTAATTTACCAACTTCTTCGTTAGCAGATGAAATAGAAGCAACTTGTGCAATATCACTCTTGGATTCTACTGTATGGGACATTTCATGTAATGCATCAACTGCAGCCTTAGTTGCTAATTCAATACCACGACGAATTCCAACTGGGTTTGCACCAGCAGTTACATTCTTCATACCTTCATTTACAATAGCTTGTGTTAAAACAGTAGCAGTTGTTGTACCATCACCTGCGATATCATTTGTCTTAGAAGCAACTTCAGACACCAATTTTGCTCCCATATTTTCGAAATGATCTTCTAAATCAATAGCCTTAGCAATTGTTACACCATCATTTGTAATTGTTGGGGAACCATAAGATTGTTCCAAAACAACATTACGGCCTTTAGGACCAATAGTTGATTTTACTGTATTTGCTAATTTATCTACACCCTTCAACATCTTTGAACGAGCATCTTCTGAAAACTTAATTTCCTTTGCCATAAATCTCTTCACCTCAAATTAATTAAAAATTAATCTATAACCGCAATAATATCATTTTCACGGATTACTAAATATTCTTCGCCTTCATATTTAACTTCAGAACCAGCATACTTATCAAAAACAACTGATTGACCAACTTTTACTTCAGGTTCAACCCTTTGTCCATTGTCTAAGATACGTCCGTTACCAACAGCAATTACTTCACCTGTTGTAGGCTTTTCTTTTGCATTACTTGCGATAACAATTCCACCAATGGATTGTTCTTCTTCCTTTTGAACTTTTAAAACAACGCGATCTCCTAATGGTTTAAGCACGTCTAATCCCTCCAATATCAATCATCTGTATCATTTAGCACTCTCAACTCCTGAGTGCTAACTACAATTAATACTATAACCACTTTAAATATAAATTGCAAGTATTTTTTATCACTCGACACATTAGAGTGCTAATTTTTTTATTTGACCTGTTAATGGTACAATTAAATTTAAAAATGAAAGGTGATAATTAATTTGGAACAAAGAAATTCTATTCCCTTATTGCTAACCTATATTGGTTATCAAATTTTGTTAGCAATATTCAATATTTTTTATAATCAAAGTCATAATTTTTATTTGGTTGAAACTATTATTGGAATACTCTGCATGTTGTTTATTGTTTATCTCAATCATAGATTCTCTTTTAAAAATAAATTAGAATATAAAACTATTAAACTTAAATCTATTTTACTCTGGAGTATCCTTGGTATGGTCGGTGCCCTCATAATTCAAATTGGATTATCTCGTATTGAATCAGGACTTTTCCATTTTTCATCATATTCAGCTAATACTAACCTATTGTTAGAAATTGTTCACCATTACCCATACTACATTTTAGTACCTGGAATTGTTGCACCTGTAATGGAAGAGTTAATTTTTAGAAAAGTTTTATTTGGAAATTTTTCAAGATTCATCCCTTTTCTACCTGCTGCCTTAATTTCCAGTCTTCTATTTAGTTTAGCTCATATGGATGGTCATTTCCTTATCTATGCTAGTATTGGCCTTTTGTTTTGCTATATTTACTATCGGACTGGAACGATTATTACTTCTACTTTTAGTCATATATTTCTAAACTTGTTTATTATACTTCTGTCATCGCTTTAGAAGTTGTTAATATCAAAAAATTGCTGAAGATTAATGATTAGATAACATCATAATCTTCAGCAATTTTTATTTTGAAACTTATTTCAGTCTTCTATGTAACACTACTCTTCTGTGTTTCCAAAATGATTCAAGAAATAAATCAAAGTTTCCATTTCATTCGTCAAATCTACATTTTGTACACGTATATTTTCTGGTACAGTAATTCTAAGTGGCGTAAAATTCAATATTCCTCTTACACCAACTTCTACTAACTCATCTGTAACTTTTTGTGCTACAGGAGCCGGAACAGTTAAAATTACAATTTCAATTTGCTGTAACTTTAATTGTTCTTTCATATCAGACATTGGATATACTGGAATTCCACTTTGAATTGTTCCTGTAATATCTTCATTTACATCAAATGCTGCACTAATTCTTACATGATTACTTTGATGGAAATTAAAGTTCAATAAAGCATGTCCTAAATTACCAACCCCAACCAAAGCAACATTAGTTAGCGTATCTTGATTTAATTGCTTAGTAAAAAAATCAAGTAAACTTTGTACATCATATCCGTAACCACGTTTACCTAAAGCACCAAAATACGAAAAATCACGTCGAATAGTAGCAGAATCTACTTTTACGGCTTCAGCTAATTCTGTTGAAGAAACTCTATTCTTTCCAGAATTAGATAATAGTCTTAGATAACGATAATATATCGGTAGACGTTTTGCAGTAGCCTGCGGAATCTTTACTTCTGCCATTAGACTTTCCTCTTTTCGTGAAATATTTAACATAAGTTTAACACATAGCTCCACAATTATACAATATATTGGCTTAATTATCATCTTTAACGTTTTTATTTGTGAAATTTCTATGTTACACTATAAATCGTCTTAGTGTTATAATACAGTAAATTAATAGAAAAGGTGATTTTATGCTACTTTTACAAGCACAGCAAGTTGCCCGACATTTTGGAGCAGATATCCTTTTTGAGAATGTCAATCTTGATATAAAAGATAATTCCAAGATCGCACTTGTTGGTCGCAACGGAGCAGGAAAATCTACACTAATAAAAATGTTAATCGGTGAATCACTTCCAGATGAAGGAAAAATCGTTACTAAACGAGATTTAACTATTGGATATTTAGCACAACATACAGGATTAGAATCTACTAAAAATGTATTAGATGAAATGTTAAGTGTCTTTGAACCCTTGCAAAAGATGGAAGCTAAGATTCATCAACTTGAAGAAAAGATTGCTTCTCCGTCAATTCCACATGAATCTAAGGAATATCAACAATTATTAAATCAATATGATCAATTACAACATGACTTCCAAGAAAATAATGGTTATGGTTATGAAAATGAAGTAAAAGCTGTTTTACATGGTTTCCAATTTTTTGAAGAAGACTATGGAAAAATGGTTTCTGACTTATCTGGTGGACAAAAAACACGTTTAGCTTTAGCTAAATTACTTTTAGAAAAACGTGATTTGTTAATTCTTGACGAACCTACTAACCACCTCGACATTGAAACTTTGACTTGGTTAGAAAATTATATCCAAGGTTATACCGGTGCCCTTTTAATTGTTTCACATGACCGCTACTTCTTAGATAAAGTTGTCAACGAAGTTTACGAATTAAGTCATCAACATTCTAGTCACTATGTTGGAAATTATTCTCATTATATTGAAGAAAAAGCTTCTCGCTTGCGTACTCAATGGAAAGAATATGAAAAGCAACAAGTGAAAATTCAAAAATTAGAAGATTTTGTTAATAAAAACTTAGTTCGAGCTTCTACAACTAAAAGAGCTCAAAGTAAAAGAAAACAATTAGAGAAAATGGATAGATTAGAGCGTCCTGAAGGTGAAGAAAAAGGACCTCATTTTAAATTTCATGCTAGCAAGGAAAGTGGAAATGTAGTTTTAAAGGTCACAGATGCTGCTATTGGCTATGATTCAAAAGTTATTTCAAATCCTATCACTTTCGAATTACGTAAACATCATGCAATGGCTGTTGTCGGACCTAATGGAATTGGCAAATCCACCTTACTAAAGAGTATTTTAGGAAATATTCCTTTCATCCATGGATCTGCTACTTTTGGTACTAATGTTCAAACTGGGTACTACGATCAGGAACAACAAAACCTACATGATAAAAAAACTGTCCTAAATGAAATCTGGGATGATCATCCTAATATGTTAGAAAAAGATGTTCGCTCATTATTAGGTAGTTTCTTATTTGTCGGTGATGATGTTAAAAAAGTAGTACATAATCTTTCTGGTGGGGAAAAGGCTAGATTAACATTAACAAAACTTGCTTTACAAGAAGATAATTTCTTAATGCTCGACGAACCAACTAACCATTTAGATATAGATAGTAAAGAAGTATTAGAGAGTGCTTTAATTGATTTTGAAGGAACCATCTTATTTGTTTCTCATGACCGTTACTTCATCAACCAAGTCGCTGATACCGTTCTTGAAATCACTCCAGAGGGAAGTAACTTATACCTTGGTAACTATGATTATTATTTAGAGAAAAAAGCTGAATTAGAAGCAATTGAAGCAGCTAAAGAGGCAGAACAATCTCAAGATGATCAACAAGTTTCAAAAACTTCTCAAAAGCAACTTGACTATAAGAAAAGTAAAGAATTACAAAAACAACAGCGTAAATTACAACGTTTAGTTGATAATGCTGAATCTGAAATGGAACGTCTTGAAGAATTAAAAGCCAATATAGAGCAAGAAATGACACTACCTGATAATTTCAATGATCCACAAAAAATGGATGAGTTACACACAAAGCTATCTAAGGCAACAAATGATTTAAATGAAGCCGAAAGTAAATGGACTGAACTAAGTTTAGAATTAGAAGGATTACAATAAAAAAGATGTAAGACTTAATACCAGAGTTATGCTCACTCTAGTCATACTAAGTCTCACATCTTTTTATTTTTCTACCATCCATTCAAATTCTAGACTTGGTTCAGCATTCAATGTCATGTCAGCTCGAACACCATGCTTGAAAGCCACATATCCAGCAGCACCTATCATCGCTGCATTATCACCACATAATTTCAAAGGTGCTTTCAACAATTCTACATCTTTAAATGCTGTTAATTCCTTATCTAATCTTGTTCTTAATCCTTGATTAGCGGCTACGCCTCCAGCAAGAATTAATTGTTTTACCTTAAAATGTCTCAATGCTTTGACGGTTTTACTACTTAATACATCAACTACGCTTTGTTCAAAACTTGTAGCTAAATCTGCTTTATCAAGCTTTTCTCCAATTTGACTAGCATGATGTACAGTGTTAATAAACGCACTCTTCAAACCACTGAAACTAAAATCAAAGTTATCTTCTTTCTCCATCGCTCTTGGAAAATTAAAAGTATCTTTCCCAGTTTTAGCTAATTCATCGATTTCCTTACCAGACGGATACTTCATTCCCATTACTCTACCTACTTTATCAAAAGCTTCTCCAGCTGCATCGTCACGAGTTTCGCCAATTATTTGGAATTTATTTTCCTCAGGCATATATACTAATTCAGTATGTCCTCCTGATACTAATAAAGCTAAAGCTGGAAATTTTATCTCTCCTATAAATCTTGCGGCATAGATATGTCCAGCCATATGATTTACTGGAATTAATGGTAAATTATGTGCAAATGCAATGGCTTTAGCAGCAGCTACACCTACTAATAAAGCACCCACTAACCCTGGACCATAAGTCACTGCTACCGCATCCAAGTCCTCGTAATCTACATTAGCTTCATCAAGAGCATCTTGTATGCAATATGTTATCTGTTCAATGTGATGTCTTGAAGCAACTTCTGGAACAACCCCACCAAATCTTTGATGACTAGCCACTTGAGTTGCAACTATGTTTGACAAGATTTCATTTCCATTTTTTACTACTGCTACACTTGTCTCATCACAACTAGATTCAAAAGCTAAAATTATATTATCTTTTTTATCCATTATTCTCCACCTTAAATTTTAAATTATAAATAAACGTACATTTCTATTGCATCTTCCAAAGTTTCAGTATAATAATTTTTCAAGAATTTTCCTTCTTCAAAACCCATTTTAGCGTACAATGATTTCGCAATAATGTTATTATTATTCACTTCTAAAGAAATTACTTTATAGCCTTCATCTTTGCAAAAATCCATTATTTTTTTCATCATAAACTTTGCTAGTCCTTGTCCTTGATATGGGGTAGCAACTGCAAAATTAGTAATATGTGCTTCACATTTTAACGGATAAAAATCTACACCTATAAATGCAATAACTTCATTTTTAGCTACTGCAGATATATAAATCGAACGTCTATTATTTAACATTTCTTGCAAAAATGCTGTATGATTCCATGGTGTTTTTCCATCATAAACGTCTTCTTCAATTTGTAGAAAACTATTAATATCTGTAACTATAGCTTGCCTTAAAGTAATTTTATTTTGATATAAACATTCCTTAAAAGAATAAACTTTCTTATATTGTTTAAACATTGTTTTATAATTGGTCATTAAATTTTTTAACGTACTTAATTTTTTCATCACTATTCTTATCTAGCCACTGCTTTTCAGCCTGTGTTAATCTCAAATAATCTGGAATAAAATCGTTAATATTTTCTACTACGCTTTCTTTCTGTCCTAAAATACCTAACACCATTGCTGACGGATAATTATTTTTTCCTTCAGCAAAAATATAGTCTTCTCCAGTAAAGAATTCACCAATTTCTTTTTCTAACTTAATTGCATCTTCACCAACAAAGACAATTTCATTGCCTTTTAATTTTTCTTGAAGTTTCTCTAAAGAAATATGTCCATCAGGCATTACATTAACCAATTCTCCATTTTTCCAACGATATACCCCAGCAAAAACATTTTGTCTTCTAGCGTCAAATAAAGGAACAATAATCCTATTAGTATTTTTATAGTTTGCCGCCAATACTTTTAAACTAGAAACCCCCACCAATTCTTTATTTAAAGTAAACGCAAAAGTCTTTGCCGTAGTAACTCCTATTCTTAAACCTGTATATGAGCCTGGACCTTTAGCAACAACAAATCTATCTATTTCTTGAATCGTTGTTGCAGCTTTTTTTAATAAATCTTCTACAATTGGCATAAGTGTAGTACTATGATTTCTTAAAACATTAGTAGTAGTTTCTGCTAACAATCTTTTATCTTCTAATATTGCCACACTTAGAGGTCTATTAGACGTATCTATTGCCAATATTTTCATAATTATATTCACCTCGTTTGAGTTTTACTCGTATAATTTTATCACACTAACTTATTGATTAAAAATCTGTTATCTTAATTCTTTCTCGACATTCATTTTTTAGGTAGTTATAATTAGCTTACATATATTTATTCTTATGAGGTGGTTTAATTTGAAAAACATATTAATACTACATACTGGTGGAACAATTGCAATGTCTGAAGATCAAAATGGTGCTGTATCTCCCGATTCTTCTAATCCTCTTAATCAATTTGCTAATCCTTTTGCTGGAAAATTAAACTTAATTACTGAAGATATTTTCAATTATCCTTCTCCACATATTGGACCTAAACAAATGCTTCTACTGGAAAAAAGAATTTTACGTGCTGCTGATGAAAATATTGATGGTGTTGTTATCACTCACGGTACAGATACTCTTGAAGAAACTGCTTATTTTTTGGATTTAACCATTCCTAGTAAATTCCCTATCGTTATTACTGGTGCAATGCGATCCGCAAATGAAATTGGATCTGATGGTCTACATAATTTTCAAACTGCTATTCAAACTGCTGCTAGTGATGAAGCTCATGGTAAAGGTGTTTTAGTAGTAATGAATGATGAAATTCATACTGCTAGATATGTTACAAAAACTCATACAACCAATGTTGCAACTTTTAGAACTCCAACTTTTGGACCAATTGGTTTAGTATCTAAACATAAAGTTTCATTTTTTGAAGAGTTACTTAGACATACTGCCTTGCCTATCCAAAATGTTGTAAATCATGTGTATTTATTAAAGGCATACGCTGGTATGGATAATGAACTTTTTGATTTCATTGCTAGCGATACAAGTAATGCTAATGGTTTAGTTATAGAAGCTCTTGGTGCTGGAAACCTTCCACCACACGTACTTCCTAGTTTAAAGAAAATCATTGATAAAAATATTCCTGTCGTTTTAGTTTCTAGATGTTTTAATGGCATCGCTGAAGATGTTTATTCTTACGAAGGTGGCGGTGTTCAGTTAAAGGAGATGGGAGTCATATTCTGCCAAGGATTAAATGGTCAAAAAGCTCGAATAAAATTATTAGTTGGTATTAGTGCCGGCTTGAAAGGTAAAGATTTAGCTAATTTTGTTAGCGATGCAATCTCATAATAAGTATAAAATAAGCACTGACAATAGAATTATTACTCTACCTATTGTCAGTGCCTTTTCGTTTATACCCACTCACATTCAGCTAAACATGACATTTTATCATTATTCTTAACTTCATGTAAAGTAGTAATTGTATCATTACTATTTATTATTTGGACATTGCTTGTTACTATATCACCATATGTAATTTCTTGTTTATACTGAATATTTATCTTCTTTAGCGTATGTTTGCTGAGAAAATCATAGTCTAACGTATCTAACATCCAGTCAAAGTAGTGTACATTATTAACGTGATGATTTGAATCTATATCCATAAAACGAACTTGATATTTTTTATGATTGTCTATTTCCTTTATCTTCTTAACATTTTTATATCGTTTCACCTTAGGAGTTTCAGTTGCCCCAAAGGGTATAATAAGTTCTGGTACAATCTGAGAAATTTTTCTATTTTCAAAATCCATTAATACAAAGATTGTATGCATTCTTACTAACGGATTATCATCCAAATCATCTATTCCAAATTCACGATAACAGAAATATTTATTATAAGAATCTGCCCCTGTCCAAATTTTAATTTCCTCATTTATCTTGGGAAGTCGTTCAATCTCCAAAACATGTTGAGTAATAACCCATCCATATCCTAGACCATTTACTTTATCTGTTCCTATACCTAATTGCTCACTTTGATTTTCCGATGCTAACATCATCAAATCAACTAACATTCCGATATTTATATTCTTAGTTACATCAGTTTCGTAGAAAACTACCCGATGTTTCTCATTGTATCTCTTGGCTACCATTTATATTACCTCTAATCCAAATGATGATATAAATTGTATACTTCCTGTTTTTTCAGTCCATTTTCTTTAGCTACTTCTTTAATTGCTTGATTAGGTTTTAAATTCCTATTTTCAATCAATTTCCTTACTTGTTCTTCAATACTTAAATCCGTAGTTACCTTACTCTTTTCTGCTTGTTCATCATGATTACCATCTAGTATTATTACAAATTCTCCACGAATCTCAGAAGTATTTGCCCATTCCATTACTTCTTCCAAATTTCCCCTAATAAATTCTTCAAATTTTTTAGTTAATTCTCGGCATAATACAACTTTTCTATTTCCAAGCACTTCTGACATATTCTTTAAAGTTTTTTTCAATCGATGTGGAGCTTCATAGAAAATAATTGTGCTAGTATGTCCTTTTAAATTCGTTAACTCTTGTTTTTGTTCACTATTTTTTCGTGGTAAGAAACCATAGAAATAAAATGGTTGTGGAATTAATCCCGAAGCTATTAATGCTGTTATACCTGCATTAGCTCCTGGTAGTGGTACAACTGGTATATCTTCTTTAATACATGCCTCAACCAATTCATGTCCAGGATCACTTATAGATGGCATACCTGCATCGCTAACTTGTGCAATATTTATACCTGTCTTTAACTTTTCAACTAACTTGGGTATTCTTTCCTGAGTGTTATGTTCATGAAAACTAATTTGTTTAGTACTGATATTAAAATGATTTAATAGCTTTTGGGTATTTCTAGTATCTTCTGCTGCTATTAAATCCACTTCACCTAAAACTTCTATCGCTCTAGGTGTCATATCTCCCAAATTTCCAATAGGAGTTGGAACCAAATATAAAGTTCCATTTGAAGTTTGTCCCTTAAAACTACTAATTACTTGTAATACCATTAATGCCTATCACCATATATCACATCCTGGCAAAATACACACGGCTCATCATTAACTCTTCGTGAACCATACATATTATCTACATTGCAGACATGAAATCCTTCCTCATACAATTTTTCTAAATTCTTTCTAGATTTAGAGAGCTCTGTTCCTTCTTTGTTGCCTTTTTGTTTTTGCTCAATTTCATGCAAATGTTCTCTTAAATGTTGATTTTCAATTTCTAACTCTGCATTTTTTTCAATTACTTTACCCATCTCAGCTTTTATCCGTTCAATTTGAGATAATGTAAATTTTGTTTGTTTCTCCAATTCTTCAAAACTATCATATAGTTCTCGTTTATTCACAGTACCACTCCTATTTATTAAAATAGCAATCAAACAAATTTAACGTTAAAGTTTCTAGCATATTTTGCATAGAGATATTACTTGCCAACTTTCTATTGCTTTCTACCACCAAATTTAAGCCATTAACCAATTTATCGTTTGTTATCTGCGTAGTATTTTGTTGGATGAAATCTATATTCTCTTTAAAGACTATCTCTTCTGTCAATCCAAAACGTTCTAAAACTGTATCACGTACAGTTAATATTATAACTTGTAATACTAGATTTCGATCTTCTTTATTTTGAATAAGTCCGATAATTTTTGATTGAATCATTACAAATGATAATAAATCTTTTCTTAACAATTTTCGATACCAATTATTGACCGTTGCTAAAATCTTATCAAAATTCTCATTATCATTAATTTTTTTAGCTTCAACTACACTTTGAGCAAGATTGGCTAAAATATGACTATTTTTCTCAGAAATGCTTTCTGAAATTAATTCTTGCTCCAATTGTCCAGAAGTAAGTTGTTGCATTTCGACTTCTTGACACCTTGAAATAATAGTTGGTAACAATTTTTGTGGTTCAGATGTTAATAGAAAAGCTGTTATATTTCCAGATGGTTCTTCCAGGAATTTCAACAAACTATTTGCAGCTCCAATTGACATTTTCTGAGCATCTTGGATAATAAATACTTTCCTATCACTTTCTACCCCACTCTTATTAAATTCCGACTTCAAATATCTTATTTGATCAACTTTTATTGATAATCCGTCCGGCATAATAGTAACTACATCTGGGTGATTATTATTCTCAATTCTATTACATTCAGAACACTTTAAACAAGGTACTCCATTTTGTGAATTTAAACAGAATATCCCCTTAGCAACCCACTTTGCTAATTCTATTTTTCCAGTACCTTCAGCTCCTGATAGTAAATATGCATGTACCAGCTTGTTTTCTCTAATCAATTTTGCAAAATGTTTCGTTAAAAACGGTTGTCTTTCCGTTATAGATATTTTCATTTTAGTTGGATACCTCTAATTCTAACTATGGAAATTACATAAAATTATTTAAAATAGCTAATGTATCATCTATAACCTTATCTAAATTTTGGCTTGCATCAATAACTTTAATTCTTTCTTTGTTGCTTTCAGCTAATGATAAATAAGCTTGTCTTACCTTATGATAAAAGTCCATAGATTCTTTATCTAATCTATCTACTTGATTTTGACGATTATTGCTAATTCTCTTCAAACTTATCTCTGGTTCAACATCATAGTATAAAGTTAAATCTGGTTTGAGATTTTCAGTAGCAAACTCATTTAATTTAATAACTGGCTCTACACCTATATCCCTAGCTACTCCTTGATATACTACAGAACTATCAACAAAACGATCACATAGGACTAACTTCCCTTCATTCAAAGCTGGTAGTACTGTATCAACTAAATGTTGTCGTCTAGCTGCCGCATATAGCAATGCCTCTGTTCTTGCATCCATTTCCGTATATTCAACATTTAAAATGATCTTTCTGATAGCTTCTGATATTCTATTTCCACCGGGTTCTCTGGTCCAAATATAATTATCTATTTTCTTACCATTTAGATGCTCTATAACACCCTTTAATACACTTGTTTTACCTGAACCATCAATACCTTCAAATGTTATAAATTTTCCTTCCAATAAAAAAACCTCATTGCATATAATATTAATTCAATTCTACTTTAATTTTTTCTTTATGTCTAATTGCAAAAAATAAAAAGAGGAACTGCTATTTTAAATTACAATTCCTCTTTCTTTAATTAATGATCTATTACAGAGGATTGAATATGTCCCCTGACATTTCGCAACTTAGCTTCTTGATATAAAAATTGATATTTAGCTTTTGCAAGCTGAGTTTCAGCCACTAATTCCTCATCTACTTCATATACAGCTTGTTCTGTTTGTCTAGCGTGATCCCAATTTTTTTTAGCCTGATCTATTAAATAAAGTAGTTCTTCATCGTATTCTTTGCGTAATTTCTTTTTATTTCTACCGAACAGAATACCCACCACCTTAAATTTCTTGTCGTCCTTCAATAGCTTTAAATAATGTCATCTCATCTGCATATTCAATATCACTACCTACAGCTAATCCATGTGCTAATCTAGTAACCTTTATATTAGCTGGTTTTACTAAACGAGCAATGTACATAGCAGTTGCTTCTCCTTCAGGGGTCGCATTAGTAGCAATGATAACTTCCTTTATTGCTTCATTTTTCTGCAGTCTTCTTAAAAGAGAAGCAATATTTATATCTTCAGGACCTTTTCCTTCAATTGGAGATAATACACCATGGAGTACATGATACAAACCATGATACTCATTCATTCTTTCTAATGACATCACATCCTTTGGTTGTTCAACAACAACAACCTTACTATTATCTCGCGATTTATCAGCGCAAATCATGCAAGGATCACTTTCAGTAATATTGCCACAAATACTGCAATAACTTAAATCTCTTTTAGCAGAGATCAGAGATTGAGCAAATTCAGTCACATCATCCTCTTGCATATCAATTGTATAGAATGCTAATCTAGTTGCCGTTTTACTACCAATTCCTGGTAATTTCATATAACTATCAATTAATTTAGAAATAGGTTCTGGATATTGCATCTAATAACCCCTTCCTTCTAGAAAAATTATAGTCCTGGAATATTACGAGAATATTTACCCATTGTTTCTTGTGTTTGTTTATCAATCTTGTTCATAGCATCATTAACTGCCATAAGTACTAAATCTTGTAACATATCTACGTCATCTGGATCAACAGCTTCTTCCTTGATAGATATATCTGTCATCTTGTGATCACCAGTAAATTTTACTACTACAGCATCATCAGCTGCATGACCTTCAAAAATAGTTGCATTTAGCTCATCTTGATCCTTTTTCATATTCTTTTGTAGTTTTTGCATTTGTTTCATCATACTTTGCATGTTCATACCACGCATCATCATTCATCATATCCTTTCAATTAATCATTTTTTATTTCAACAATGTCTGTACCAAATAGTTCCTCAGCTTTTTGTATAATAGTTGGTTGAGTTGGAGTAGATTGATCATCATTATCTTGAGATTGTTCATTTGTATCATCAGCAATAACTACTGCCCCATTTTTTCTTTGTTTAAGATAGTTACTTCTTATTTCAGGCCAATTTTCTACTGGAATCAATACTAAACTTGGAACCTTTCCAATTAGTCTATCTAATCCATTTTCCAGAGTATCTATCAACTCTTGGTCTTCAAGAGCTTTTTGGCATAAAAATGCATATTCAAAGCCAACAACAACACCATTTTCACTAGCTGCAACAGGTTCACTAACATGCATAATTGCTCTTTGAGTAACAGATAACATATTCATTAAATCTGGCCAAACTTGTTTCAATTCATTTAGTGATTGCCTTGTAGCATTGTTTAATACACTATAAACTTGTGACAAATTAATTTTAACATTTTTTTGTCCCTTTGTTGTATTTTTTCTAACTTGCTTTCTAGGTTCATTATTCTTTTCAATTTGAATTGTATTACTGGATAAACTATCCACTTTACGTTGTAAGTTTTCTATTTTTTGCTTTAATAATTCAATTTGGCTCAAATCAACATTCGATATCCTATCAGCTTCACTATTCGTACTTAATTGCGTTAGTTTGACAGTTAATACTTCCAAATAAATAGATTGGTGAGAACTGAATCTCATATTCTCTTGCTGTTTATTTAATTCATCTATGATTTGGTAAATTTGAGTAACATTTATTTGTTGAGATAATTCCTTAAATTTATCATCTAATAAACCTAATTCGCCATCAGAAACCATTTCTGGTGCTTGTTGGTATAATAGTAAATCCCTACAATAATTAATTAAGTCCTCAATTAAGCGATTGGCATCTTTACCTTGTTCTACAATCTGCTGAATTTCTTTTAAAGCATTAGTCGTATCTTTAGATAGTACAAATTTCAGATAATTAAATAGACTTTCTTGTGTAACACTCCCCGTTACTAATAATGCGTTATCTAAAGTAACATTATTATCACCAAAAGAGATTACTTGATCTAGTAAACTTAAAGCATCACGCATTCCACCTTCAGCAGCTTTAGCGATTACTTTTAAAGCTTTATCATCATAATCTACATTTTTTTGATCTAAAATATAAATCATTCTTTGTAAAATAGACTCAGCAGTTATTCTCTTAAAATCAAATCTCTGCGTTCTTGAGATGATAGTTGCTGGGATTTTATGCGGTTCCGTTGTAGCCAAGATAAAGACTACATTTGCTGGAGGTTCTTCAAGGGTCTTTAACAAAGCATTAAATGCACCAGTTGATAACATATGAACTTCATCAATAATGTATACTTTATAATCAGCTTCTGTGGGCGCATACTTTACTTTATCCCTAATATCTCTAATTTCCTCTACACCATTATTAGAAGCCGCGTCTATTTCAATAACGTCATTTAAACGCCCTTCCGTAATGGCCTTACATGTTTCACACTCGTTACAAGGCTCACCTTCTTTTGAAAAGCGACAATTTATAGCCTTGGCAAAAATCTTTGCTGCAGATGTCTTACCAGTTCCTCTAGGACCAGTAAATAAGTAAGCATGCGAGGTTTGGTGAGTTATAATTGCATTTTTCAGAGTTTTGGTCACCATTTCTTGACCAACTAGATCCATAAATCTTTGTGGACGCCAAACTCGATAAAGAGCCTGATAACTCAAAGAGACTCCTCCTTCCAAAATTCATCAAAAAAAATCTCTCGGTTGCTCCAAGAACAAAACCGAGAGTTAACATTTCATATTAACTTAAGGCACATGCGAACTCTGCTTAGTGCTGCTTCCTTCCGGACCTGACACGCTTCACAAAGACAACATTGCCTCAAGGCCTTGCGGCAAATACTATGATACACGAATTAGTCAAAAATATCTAGTCTTTCACTCGATTTTTTCTTTTTTTCTTCATTTTTTTCCTAATTGATTTAAAAAAATCTTTCAGAATAGAAGCACATTCATTTTCTAAAATTCCTTTTTCTACAAATGATTGATGATTAAATCTGCTATCTTCAAGTAAATTCATCAATGTTCCTACAGTTCCTGCTTTAGGATCAGATGCACCATAATATACTTCAGGAATTCTTGAATTAATAATCGCTCCACTGCACATTGGACAAGGTTCTAATGTTACAAAAAGTTGAGTATCGACTAACCTCCAACTATTAACTGTTTCATTTGCTTCCTCAATGGCTAACATCTCTGCATGTAGTGTAGCATTCTGACTATGTTCCCTTAAGTTATGCCCTCTCCCAATGATTTTTCCATCTTTTACAATTACACAGCCAATTGGCACCTCTCCAATCTTAGCTGCTAATTTTGCTTCAAATAAAGCTTCTTTCATAAATTTCACTTTTTGTTCATCAGTCAATGGCAAGAAAATCACCTCGCTATTTAATCATTTCACTTTGTAAAATAAAATATCCTTTCTTCTTATTTAAGGTTTGACAATTTTCAAATACTTCATTTAATTTCTTTATTGCAGAAGGTGCACCTTGTTTCTTTTGAATTACAGCTACAATACTGCCACCAAGATTTAGATGTTGCTTTGATCCTGCTAAAATCCCATGAACAACATCTTTTCCCGCTCTTATAGGTGGATTTGTAATTATCAAATCATAATCAGTTTCATTAATATCTTCATATTGACTAGATTTAAAAATTTTAACGTTATTTATATTATTATTTGCTGCATTTTTCTTGGCTAATTCAAGGGCTAGTTCATTGACATCTACCATATCTACCTGACTATTTGGATATGCTTTTGCTATTGACAATCCAATAGGGCCATAGCCGCAACCCATATCTAGTATTTTTTTATTATCTAAATCTAAATTAGCATCAATAGTTTCTAATAGTACTCTTGTACCAAAATCAACCGTATTTTTTGAAAAAACTCCATTATCTGTTGTAAAATGTATGTTATTTCCCAGCAATTCGAAATTCCACTTTTTTTCTTTATGTTCTACGTCTGGGTTTGAAGAATAATAATAATTAGTCATTGTCTTTTTCTCCTGTAATTTATATCTATAATAATACGCATTTTTTTCTACCTTAGCAAATTATTGTTTTTACCAAAATTCCCATTAACACAACATGTCGGACACTATCATTAAAAATCCACAATATATGGTGTAGTTAGACTTGAATTTTTCTCTATATATTGTATACTAAATACACGAAGAAGTTACGGAGGTAGTTTTTATGAAATTAGATTTATTCACTAAAAACAATTGTATTCAATGTAAAATGACAAAAAAATTTTTAAAACAACATAACGTTGAGTTTAAAGAACACAACATTTCCGAAAATCCTGAATATATTGACTATTTAAAGAACAAGGGTTTCCAAGCTGTACCTGTGTTGGAAGAAAATGATTCCCCTATCGTAAATGGTTTCCGTCCAGACTTATTGAAGAAGTTGATTGCTCAATGAAAATAGTTTACTTCACGGTAACTGGACAAACAAAAAGATTTATCAAAAAATTAGGCAGCAACTATGAATATTTTGAAATAGATGCTGCCAATCCTTTTTTTGAAGTAAATGATCCCTTTGTATTAATTACACCTACTTATGATAAACAGATAACAGAACCCATAAATGACTTTTTAGAGTATCAAAATAATAGTCATTATCTTAAAGGAATTGTTGGAACTGGTAATCGTAACTTTGCTGAATTATTTATCTTTACAGCAAAGAATCTATCTTACGAATATCACGTTCCATTAATTTATGCATTTGAATTTAATGGAACTCCTACTGATGTTTCAAATTTTAAGAAAGCGGTGAAGGAACTTGAGTCTAAAGGACATTGATATTAGTAAAGTTACTTACTTTGATTTAAATAATGAAATAAATATTCCTGTAAATGGTCAAATCCAATTAGGAAAAGATAAAGAGGCTCTTGAAGCCTTTTTAAATGAAAATGTTAAGCCTAATACTAAACAATTTTCTTCGATTAAGGAACGAATTAATTATTTAATTCAAAATAACTACTATGAAGAAGAATTTATTTCTAAATATTCATTTGAATTTATCGAAAAATTATATGATTACCTAAAAAAAGAAGATTTTCATTTTAAAACTTTTATGGCAGCATATAAATTTTATGCTCAGTACGCTTTAAAAACTGACGATAATGCCTACTATTTAGAAAACTTTATAGATAGAGTTGCTACTAACGCTCTTTATTTTGGTGATGGAGATGAAAAATTAGCTTTAGAATTAGCCGATGAATTAATCCATCAAAGATATCAACCTGCTACTCCAAGTTTCTTGAATGCCGGTCGTAAACGTCGTGGAGAACTGGTATCTTGTTTCTTAATCCAAATGACTGATGACATGAATTCAATCGGAAGAAATATTAATTCTGCCCTACAATTATCACGTATTGGCGGTGGTGTTGGTATTAATCTTTCCAATTTACGCGGTGCTGGTGCTCCTATTAAAGGAATTCATGGAGCTGCATCTGGTGTCGTTCCTGTTATGAAGTTACTTGAAGATAGCTTTACATATTCAAACCAACTTGGTCAACGTCAAGGTGCTGGTGCTGTTTATTTAAATGTCTTCCATCCTGATATAGAAGCATTTTTATCTGCTAAAAAAGAAAATGCTGATGAAAAAATTCGTGTAAAGACCCTTTCATTAGGATTAGTAGTTCCAGATAAATACTACGAATTAGTAGCTAAAAATGAAGACATGTATCTTTTTGATCCTTGGGGAGTTGAACGTGTTTACCACAAACCATTTTCTTATGTGGATATCACTAAAGAATATGATAATATGGTTGCTAATCCAAATATTCCTAAGAAAGTTATTAAAGCTCGTGATTTAGAAGAACAAATTTCTAAGTTACAACAAGAATCTGGATATCCTTATGTTATTAACATAGATACTGCTAATAGAGTAAATCCTATTTCTGGAAAAATTGTTATGAGTAATTTATGTTCCGAAATTTTACAAGTTCAACGTGCTTCAGTAATTAATAATCGTCAAGAATATGAAGTTCTAGGGACAGATATTAGTTGTAACTTAGGTTCTACTAATATTGTTAATCTTATGGCATCACCTAACTTCGGTAAATCTGTTGAAGTTATGACTAGAGCTTTAACTTTTGTTACTGATAAATCGGATATTGATGTTGTTCCATCAATCCAACATGGAAATCGATTAGCTCATACTATCGGTTTAGGTGCTATGGGGTTACATGCTTACCTTGCTAAAAATCAAATTGAATATGGATCACCTGAAGCTCTTGAATTTACTAGTGTATATTTCATGTTACTAAACTATTGGACTTTAGTAGCTTCAAACAAAATTGCAAAAGAAAGAAAAGTTACTTTTGATAATTTTGAAAATAGTAAATATGCTGACGGTAGTTACTTTGATACTTATTTAAATCAAGAATTTGCACCAAAAAATGCACGTGTTAAAGAATTATTTGATGGTATCTTTATACCTACAAAATCTGACTGGACTAGTCTTAAAGAAAATGTTATGAAATACGGCTTATATCATCAAAACAGATTAGCTGTAGCACCTAATGGCTCTATTTCATATATCAATGACACAACAGCTAGTCTACACCCTATCATCAATAGAATTGAAGAACGTCAAGAAAGAAAAATTGGAAAGATTTACTATCCTGCACCTTACTTGTCAAATGAAACTTTACCTTATTACAAATCAGCATACGATACTGATATGCGTAAAGTTATCGATACTTATGCAGCAGCTCAACAACATGTTGATCAAGGTATGAGTTTAACATTATTTATGCGTTCAACAATTCCAGCAGGTTTATATGAGTGGAAGAATGGAAGAACTGATAAAATGACAACTAGAGATTTATCTATTCTTCGCAATTATGCACATTATAAAGGTGTTAAATCTATTTACTATGTACGTACTTTTACTGATGATGCATCTGAAGTTGGTGCAAATGAATGCGAAAGTTGTTCAATTTAGAAAGGAAGAATTAGATAATGACTAAATCATATACCGCTATTAATTGGAATGCTTTAGAAGATGAAATTGATAAAGCTACGTGGGAAAAACTTACTGAACAATTCTGGTTAGATACACGTATTCCTTTATCCAATGACTTATCTGATTGGCGTGAATTTAATGAAGATGACAAAGACGTCGTTGGTAAAGTATTCGGTGGTTTAACTTTATTAGATACACTTCAATCCCAAGATGGTATGTCTTCATTGAAGAAAGATGTTCGTACACAACACGAAGAAGCTGTTATGAATAACATTGAATTTATGGAATCAGTTCATGCTAAAAGTTATTCTTCAATTTTTTCTACATTAAATACTCCTAAGGAAATTGAAGAAATCTTTGATTGGACAAATTCTAATGAAATCTTGCAATATAAAGCTAATCGTATCAATGAAATTTATCAAAACGGTAGTCCTTTACAAAAGAAAGTTGCTTCTGTATTTTTAGAAACATTTTTATTTTATTCAGGATTCTATACTCCACTATATTGGTTAGGTCATAATAAATTAGCCAACGTAGCAGAAATTATTAAACTAATTCTTCGCGATGAATCGGTTCATGGTACTTACATTGGATATAAGTTTCAATTAGGCTTTAATGAACTATCTGATGATGAACAAGAAGAATTTACTTCTTGGATGTACGATTTGCTTTATGAGTTATACGAAAATGAAGAAAAATATACTCACTTACTTTATGACAAAGTTGGTTGGACTGATGATGTATTAGTTTTCCTTCGTTATAATGCTAATAAAGCATTAATGAACTTAGGTATGGATCCACTATTTGCTGATGGATATGCACAAAATGTTAATCCAGTCGTTATGAATGGTATTTCAACTTCTACATCTAACCATGACTTCTTCTCTCAAGTTGGTAATGGATATCTCCTTGGTGACGTTGAAGCAATGGAAGATTCTGATTACTTATTTAACTTTGATGATAACTCTGATAAATAGATAAATAAAAATATCCTCGTCAATCGATCTGAAAATTGACGAGGATATTTTTTATACTATATTAAATTAATAATTTTTATGACCAGAATCTTGAAAATGAAATCTCTCTTCTAAATTGTTCTCTTCTCTTACTATTAACAACGCTTGTTACTTCTAGCATTGTAGAGATAATTGAACTTCTCTTTCTATAAGCAGTATACTTAGGCAACCAATAACTGACATATTTATCTTTGTAATCTCTTAAGCCTTGGAAACCATAAAATGAATATCCATACTCATAAATAAAATGTGCAGCTCTTTCTTCAATAAAACTATACTGAGAAGTCCCTACATTAGCTAATGGTGCCATTCCCATATCAAAACGTTCATAACCATTTTCTTTACCATACTCAAATAAGGTAATGAAAATTTTATCCATTATTCCAGAAGGGGCTTGCTTACTATGTCTCATTAAGTCTATTGATAAAGTCTTATCATCCATAGGCATCATTGAAGCAAATGCAACAATTTTATTATCAGCATCTTTAATAATACTTATATTAGCTTGATTTAGGTAATATTCATCAAAAAAACCCAATGAAAAGCCCTTCTCTAACTGACCATCTAACCAACTGTCAGAAACTTGTTTTAACTCTTGAATCAACTCTTTAGAAAACGGAGGTTCTATCATTTCAAAAGTATATCCTTCACGCTCGAATTTGTTGATTAATGCCCTCTCACCACGTTTTTTCTTACCTGACAGTGAAAAGTCCTTCAAAGTTACATATCCTTCTTCACCATTCTTTATAAAGTCAAAGCCTAAATCATGTAACAACATGGTTAATTTAGAATTTATTTCATAGAAAACTAATTCATAGCCATAGTAATCTGCTTGTGTCATTAGTTCCTTAATGGCATCTTTTAAATAATCCATATTTCCCACAGGTTCTCCCATAAAAATTAACTTGTCATTTTTCCTGCGATACATGAAATACATTATATCTTCACCATTAACTCTGTAATAATAAATATTTTTATCTCTTAAAAAGGCTAAATGACTAACTTCATTGCCAGAATAATTATCTATAATTTTTTTAATTCTCTTTTTATCGAAATTCATCTTTCTAAACGGATCAGTATCTGATGTAAAGCTAGTTATAATTATTAACATTATTATGCCAGCTAAAATCATTCCCATAAAACCTGACAACCATATTTGCTGTCCTTGAAAAATTAAAACTTCTGGTACTGGGATACTTTTATGTCCTATTGGTCTGAAATTCAAGAATCCAACTAACAAATACAACAAAAATGTTACTGTAAATATTCCACCATCTACAAACATTTTTCCAAATGAATAACGTAATTGTTCTCGATAAAGTTCTTTTCTTGAGAGGATCACACAAGCCATAATAAAGATTAAAAACCATGCTAAACCTGGAGTATAAACCCTCCATAAAGTATTAACAATTCCTATTCCTAAAACTATTATCGTTGGCCAAAATGATTTTTTAACTCTAGATTCAAAACCTCTACCCATTGCAATTAGCAAGAAAGCAAATATCACGTCTGTCATTTGATGTAAGAATAAAAATGTTAATGGATATAACTTGACCAGAATAAAGTTAGAAAAAGCAAAACTTGGAACAGCTGCTTCTATTAACATTATTATGCCAGATGCATACATAAAAATTGTAATTAATATATGAGCCGTTTTTTGTAATAATGCACTTGGAATACCATCGAAGTACTCATTCACTTTATTACCTAAAGTATGCACAAATAAAATAGTACCTACAAAAAATGGCACAATATAGTAAAATATACGGAAAAATAGCAACCATACAATTACATCGGCATTACCTATGCCTATACTTTCCATTCCTAGGATGATAAAAACATCAAATGAACCTAATCCACCAGGAACCATTGATATAACCCCAAAAACGGACGCAATAATATACAAAGCAAATATTTCAAGTATATTGAATTTTACCCCTAAAACTAATCCAATATATATGAAAAATAGACCTGCGCCTGCCCATTCCAAACAAGAACCCATTATTAAAAATAGTTCTTTTTTTAACGTAAGATCACCAAAGAAGGCATTGTTTTTGAATTTAGTAATGCTAAATAACAATGGAAAATACAGACCCCCACCGACTAACCAAATCCAATATTTAGTTAACCCTACACCTATATGTAAACCAAAGATTATAAATAACGATACCCAGCAATATATTGATAATCCTGCTAATAAAAATAGAGCAATCTTAGATATAGCATACAAAACCTGTTTTTTACTAGATTTTTTACCATAAAAACTAGCCCTTAATGTAGCTCCTAATATCCCCCCAAAACCTGCAATATTAGTGAAAGTATTTGTTATCCAACCACTCTTTAAAATATATTTCCAATTAAACTTTTCTGATAAAAAAGAAGTTATCGAAATATCATAAATCAGCATTGGAGTAACAGAAAACATTCCTAGAATTAGCATCATAATAATTGAAAAAATTGACTGACTAAGCAAGCCATCACTAACCTGATTCCAGTCAACATCCCTAATAATTTTACTAATTTCCACTAAAACTAATATTAATACTGAAGCTACAAACATTAATTGTAAAATTGTGGATTTTTGTTTGATAAAATCCTTAACTTTTTTCATGTTACATCCTCCAATCCCTCTCTCTATTATCACTAATACGTAGTAATTAATCAAGATTGTAAAGGAAATTAAAAATTACTAAATCCTAAAGAAAATCATCACTATCTAACCAATACGGACGATTGTACTCGTTAAATGGAACTACTAATTCATTATTTGCCATTAACAATGGTATTTCTCCTTGTTTCGCCCATGAAATTATTGTTTCCTCTGGATAACCTAATTTACTAGCACACGCAGAAACAGTTATAGCTTCTTTTTTATGAAATATTTCATTTAATTTGTTTATATGCTCAATTCTACGTTTCTCATTTACATTTCTTTGATTATCCTCAGTGATTTTAACTATTGAAGTTCCATTCTCATCAAGGAGTGGAATATCTCCATCAATAGCCCATTTTTTTACAGTTTGATACGTATATCCCGTACCTTTAGCAGCTTGACTTATCGTATTATATTTTTCATCATTAAATGCTTGACGTAACTTCATTATATTTTGATTTCTTCTTTCGTTACTTGCATGAGCCATATTATCTAAAGTACTCACCTATTCCACCTTCTTTCCTGGATAAGATAATTACTTATATATGAAAAAAGAGACCAGTCGTTAAACTGATCTCTAAAAGTAAAATTAAAATAAATTATTTCAATGTTACCTTTGCGCCAACTTCTTCAAGTTTAGCCTTCAATTCTTCTGCTTCGTCCTTAGCAACGCCTTCTTTAATTACGGAAGGAGCACCATCAACTAAGCCCTTAGCATCTTTCAAACCAAGACCTGTGATATCCTTAACTGCCTTGATAACTTTAACTTTTGCAGAACCTGCATCTGTTAATTCAACATCAAATGAATCCTTTTCTGCAGCACCGTCTGCACCTGCAGCACCTGCAACTGCAACTGGAGCAGCAGCGGAAACACCAAATTCTTCTTCGATAGCTTTTACTAAGTCGTTTAATTCAAGAATGCTAGCTTCTTTTAAGTCAGCAATAATCTTTTCTGTATCTAATGCCATTTTATTTTCCTCCATACATAGATAAAATTCTTTTTTTGTTAATTGTAATTTATGCAACTAATAATTTAGAATTATGCTGCATCTTCGTCTTTGCTGTCAGCAACAGCTTTAAC
The DNA here is from genome assembly GCF_024436335.1 of Ligilactobacillus sp. MP3. NCBI lineage: Bacteria > Bacillati > Bacillota > Bacilli > Lactobacillales > Lactobacillaceae > Ligilactobacillus > Ligilactobacillus sp. MP3. Next base: position 35,436 of record NZ_JANFQI010000001.1, on the reverse strand, counting down.
TGCATAAGCAAAGTTGCGAACTGGAGCTTGCAATACAGATAATAGCATTGAAAGTAATCCGTCGCGGTTTGGTAATTTAGCAAGAGCGTTGATTTCTTCAAGAGAAGCAATCTTACCTTCGATCATACCACCTTTAATTTCTAAAGCTTCATGATCCTCTGCAAATTTAGCCATAATACGAGCAGGTGCAGTGATGTCTTCACCACCAAATGCAACAGCAGTAGGGCCAGAGAATGTATCATCTAAACCTTCATAACCTGCCTTGTCAGCTGCACGCTTCAAGAATGTATTCTTGATAACACGCATTTCTACACCAGCTTCACGAAGTTGCTTACGTAAATCAGTAACTTCTTCAACAGTTAAGCCACGGTAGTCAACAACTACAGCAGAAGAAGCACTTTGGAATTTTTCAAAAACTTCTTCAACGATAGCAGCTTTCTTTGCGATAATTTCCTTACTCATTATTAATTCACCTCCTAGTCATTGTGTCAAAAGCTTTTTATAAATAAAAAGCTCTATGTCCACACCAAGACACAGAGAGAGATACGTTTACTCCTCGGCAGGCATAAATTTAAGGCGTTAGCCACCTGAGTCTTAGGTAGAATTATTAACTTGACCTTTAATAGGTTACCATAGCCTATTATAAGTGTCAAGAAAAAATAATAAAAAAGTGAGAAGAATTTATCTTCCCACCTCATTATTTAAATTAAAGTGCTGTTGTATCTAATGTAACACTTGGTCCAAATGTAGAAGCAACAGAAACATGCTTGATGTAAACACCTTTAACAGATGCAGGACGAGCCTTAGCAATTACATCATAAACAGCTTTGAAGTTACCTTCAAGTGCTTCTTCTGTAAATGATACTTTACCCAATGGAACATGTACGTTACCGTCACGGTCTGTACGGTATGTAACTTGTCCAGACTTAGCATCTGTAACAGCCTTTGTTACATCCATTGTAACTGTACCAGTCTTAGGGTTTGGCATTAAGCCTTTAGGTCCCAATACACGACCTAAACGACCAACTTGTGCCATCATATCTGGTGTTGCAATAGCAACATCAAAGTCCAACCAACCGTCTTGGATACGTGCAACTAAGTCGTCGTCACCAACAACGTCTGCGCCTGCATCCTTAGCTTCTTGTGCTTTTGCACCTTTAGCAAATACAACAACTGTTTGATCTTTACCAGTACCATTTGGTAAAACCATAGCACCACGTAATTGTTGATCAGCTTGTTTTGTATCAACGTTTAAGTTGAATGCAACTTCGATAGTAGCATCAAAGTTTGCAAAATCAATCTTCTTTACTAAGCCAAATGCTTCAGAAGCATTGTACAACTTGCCTTCTTCAACTTGCTTAGCAGCTTCTAAATACTTTTTACTTTTTTTCTTAGCCATTAGTGAAATTTCCTCCTTGCAATATGTGGTCTATCGGATAAACCTCCCACTTGATACATCTACTTTCATAGAGTATCCGTCTGAGAAGCGTGGCCGTAGAAATTAGTCTTCTACAACAAAGCCCATGCTTCGTGCAGTACCTTCAATCATGCGCATTGCAGCTTCAACGTCTGCAGCGTTTAGATCTTGCATCTTTGTTTCTGCGATTTCCTTAACTTGATCTTTAGTTACAGTAGCAACTTTCTTCATGTTAGGTTCGCCAGATCCCTTTTCTACACCAGCAGCTTTTTTAAGTAATACAGCAGCAGGTGGTGTCTTTGTAACGAAGTCGAATGAACGATCTTCGTATACACTAATCACAACAGGAATGATCATACCAGCTTGATCTGCTGTACGAGCATTGAATTCCTTTGTGAATCCCATAATGTTGATACCTGCTTGACCTAATGCAGGACCAACTGGTGGAGCTGGAGTTGCTTTTCCAGCAGGAATTTGTAATTTAACAACGTTTACTACGTTCTTTGCCACGGTAAAAACCTCCTCTTTCCGTGTGTGGTACGGATGGCTATAAAAAATTTAGCCTCCCACTTGTATGATAAAAATCATACTTATGAATTATATCATTTGTATTTCATCCATGCAAGTATTTATTATACTAATTTATCTACTTGATCATAATTCAATTCAGCTGCTGTTTCGCGGCCAAACATATCAATATCAACTTTTAATTTCATCTTTTCAGTATCAATTTCTGTAATCTTACCAACTAAACCAGAAAATGCACCATCAATAATAGTAACTGCATCCCCTACTTCAGCATCAAAGTTAGAATGACGTGAACTAATTCCTAATTCATGTAGAATATGATTAATTTCTTCATCTAATAGTGGTGCTGGCTTACTTCCTGATCCATGTGAACCTACAAATCCAGTTACGCCAGGAGTATTTCTAACAACATACCATGATTGATCAGTCATTACCATTTCTACTAATACATATCCTGGGAATGTTTTTAATTTTTCTACTTTTTCTTTCCCTGTTTTAGTAGTTTCATGCTTTTCTTCTTCAGGAACAACTACTCTAAAAATGTAATCTTCCATCCCCATTGAAGTTGCTCTTGATTCTAAATTTTCTTTAACCTTGTTTTCGTATCCTGCATAAGTATGTAAAACATACCATTTCTTTTCAACTGATTCTACTGTATGTGCCATTTTTCCATTCCTTTCTAAATTTATTGAAAATAAAAAAGCCTCCACGAATCCCGGGGCTTTCTTTCGTAATTATAGCAAATGTTTTCTTTTATTGCTAGATATAATATCAAATAACTATACAAGTAATGATAAGGCTGATTGAATAACCCAGTCCACAACGGCAAAAAAGCCTATAAATAGCAATGAAGAAATAATAACAGTAGTTGTATCCCTTCTTGTTTCCTTTGCATTCAACCATGTTGTATCTTTCATAGTTTTAATAACATTCTTTAGAAACTTCAATTAAATCACTCCTCAGCAATTACTTTGTCTCTCTGTGTAACGTATGCTTACCACAATACTTACAAAACTTTTGTACTTCTAGTCTTTCTGTACGATTTGGATTTTCAGTAATTGTATAATTACGTGAACCACATTCAGAACAAGCAAGTGCTACTTTTTTCTTATTAGCCATAAATTACTCCTTTACACTGAATCAAATAAACTCTATCATGATATATCCTAAAATGTCAATCACACTATTTTTCTTTTCCCATTAATTTATCCCGATACTCAGCTAATTTTTCTAATTGATCATCATTCCAAGTTAAACGTCTTGCGGCTTTTTGATTTTGATATATCTTTGCCTGTTGTCTAACCTCTTTTTTGGATCTTTTTATTTCCTGATATAATTCCCACGCTGGAAGTCTCAATGCTCCTTGAGAAAAAATTGTCCATTGTTCAGCTTGATCACTTGTTGCTACTCTTACCTGTGTCAATGGTGTTTGTAATCTTCCAGCCAATGATTCAATATAAGTATCTGCTGTTTGATCTTCCGCTGTCCATACAACTTGTAAATCATATTGTTCATATTGTTTAGTCATACCAGGTACATACATCGCATCAAATACTACAATAATTTCAGTATTAGCCTGTTTACGATAATTAGATAATATTTTCAAAAGTAAATCCCTAGCATCCTCTAGTCTATCACTTTTCTTTAATTTATCTAATTGAGGCCAATTTCCTATCATGTTATATGCATCAACAATCAAGATATTTTTTTTCATACTAATTTCCTCTTGAAGTAAATCCTTGATATATTAACAGACTAGCAGCTACACTTGCATTTAAACTTTGAACATGTCCTATCATTGGGATAGTTAACATTTCATCGCAAGTTTTCTTCAAAAGTGGAGAAATCCCTTTACCTTCATTGCCTATTACCAAAGCTGTTGCTCCCTTAGCACTCCACTTTCTAAAATCAGTTCCTTCCATATCAGTTCCAAAAATCCATACTCCCTGTTCTTTTAATTCTTTAACAGTTTGCACTAAATTGGTAACTCTCACAACAGGTACATGTTCAATAGCACCTGTTGACGTTTTTGCCACAACTGAAGTCAACTGCACTGCACGTCTTTTGGGAATGATAATTCCGTGAACCCCTGCTGCATCTGCGGTTCTCATAATTGAACCTAAATTATGTGGATCTTCAATTCCATCTAAAATCAAGAAAAAAGGATCTTCATTTTTACTACGAGCTTTTTCAAACAAATCATCAATTGTAGCATAACTATATGATGCTATAGCAATCACTACACCTTGGTGATTTTGTCCATTTACTAAATTATCAAGTTTAGTTTTAGGGACTCTAGAAACTACTAACTTTCGGGCTTTAGCTAAAGTATATATTTCCTGAATAGCATCCGCCTTTAATCCTTCTTGAACAAAAACTTTATTAATATTGCTATCTTTCTTTTTTAAAGCCGCCATAGCAGGATGACGTCCAATAATAAAATCTTTTTGCTCTTCTTTCATTATTTCCCTTCTTTCTCTACTGTATTAATACACCAATCTGCTAATTCCTCTAATCTTTCGATTTGATCACTTAGATATAGATAACCAAATAATGCTTCGAAGCCTGTAGAAATTCTGTAAGTTACAACTGAAGTGTTTTTTGCAGAAGTATGACTTTTGGCATTTCTACCACGCTTAAAGAATTCTAACTCTTCATCATTCAAAACATTTTGCTCTTGCATTTTTTCGATTAAAAAAGCTTGTGACTTTGCAGATACATAATGCGTAGCCTTGTGATGTAGCTTTGTCGGTTTAGTTAAACCCTTAGCTAGTAAGTGTCTTCGAATATAAATTTCATAAATTGCATCGCCCATATATGCTAATGCAATCCCATTCATTTGATTATAGTCTACATCTTCTTTAATCATTTCTCTTCCACCTTGTACCTTGTGCTGTATCTTCTAAAATTATTCCTTGTTCTTTTAGTAGATCTCTTATTTCATCGCTACGTTTGAAGTTCTTATTTTTTCTTGCTTCATTTCTTTCTTGGATAAGTTGCTCAATCGTATCATCTAACAATTCTTTTTCTTCATTAAAACTTATACCAAAAATTTCTACGACTTTCTTATAAGTGTTAATTAAGTTATTAATAGTATCAGTATATACCTTTTCTTTTTCTGAATAGACATTTAGTTGTTTAGCCATTTCATAAACAACAGAAATCCCATTTTGTACATTAAAATCATCATCCATAACTTTAACAAAATCTTTTTCAAGATTAGCAAAATTAGATTCTACTTCTTTATCGTTTCCTTCTACACTATCTTTTAAACGATAACTTAAGTTTTCATAAGCTGTCTGCAATTTATTTAAATTGACTTTTGCTTCATCTAAATTAGCAGAACTATATCGGATAGGTCGACGATATTGTGTTGTTGACATAAAGAATCTAATAACTTGAGGGTTTACTTTCTTTAGTAAATCATGTACTGTTACAAAATTTCCTAAAGATTTACTCATTTTTTGATCTTCTTCACCAATTGTTACAAATCCATTATGTAACCAATATCTAGCAAATTTTTTGCCAGTCTTTGCTTCACTTTGTGCAATCTCATTTTCATGGTGTGGGAATTCTAAATCTTGTCCTCCAGCATGAATATCTATTGTATCTCCTAAATATTTAGTAGACATTACTGAACATTCAATATGCCACCCTGGACGTCCTTGTCCCCAAGGAGAATCCCAAGATATTTCTCCTTGCTTTGCTTTTTTCCAAAGAGCGAAATCTAATGGATCTTGTTTTTTATCTTGATCGATATCTTCAACTCGACTGCTAGCACCTTGTTCTAGATCATCTATTAATTGTCCAGATAGTTTACCATAATCTTTAAACTTTCTAGTCTTATAATATACATCTCCAGCAGATTCATATGCATATCCCTTTTGCACTAAAACTTCAATAAACTTGATAATATCATCCATATTATCCATTACTCGAGGATTCAATGTAGCTTTCTTTACATTCAAAGCACTTGTATCTTCATAAAACGCATTAATAAATTTCTCAGTTATTTCTTTAACTGAAAGATTCATTTCTTGACTTGCTTTAATGATTTTATCGTCAACGTCTGTAAAATTCGAAACATAGTTTACTTCAAAACCACGATATTCTAAATAACGTCTGATTGTATCAAAAGCAACCGCACTTCTAGCATTACCAATATGAATATAGTTATACACTGTTGGGCCACAGACGTACATTGTCACTTTTCCAGGATTTAATGGTTCAAATTTTTCTTTTTGATTAGTTAATGTATTATACAATTGCAACATCTAATTCATCACTCCTAATCTATTAAAACGTAATAATATATCACAATTAACGTTTTTCTTAACTCTTAACTTAATAATAAAACATAAAACAAAAGGTTGCGACAAAAATATGCCTCAACCTTGTCTCATTTTAATTATACTATATCTACACGATTAGTTCATTTCTTCTAAAGTTTGCTTTAGATGTTTCAATGCCTTTTCACGACCTAATAATTCGATTGATGGTGCCAATTCTGGGCCATGCATTTCGCGTGTTGTTGCGATACGGATAGGCATGTAGAGTTTACGTCCCTTAATCTTTGTATCCTTTTGAATAGAACGAATTGTATTCTGAATTTCAACAGCATCAAAGATTGGTAAATCTTTAACACGTTCAGCAAATTCTTTTAGTACAATTGCAGCTGATTCATCAGCTAATTCTTTTTTAGCATCTTCACTTAAAACAGGTGGTTCATTAAAGAATACATCTGCCATTTCTACAATTTGTCCTGTATAAGACATTTGTTGTTTGTAAAGACTAATCAGCTTTCTAGCCCATTCAATTGTATAAGCATCTGGATCAGCTTGTACTTTACCAGCCTTAATTAATTGACGTAATGAAGAATCCATAATTTCATCTTCTTTAGCAGCCTTTACATATTGGTTATTAATCCATTCTAATTTCTTACCATCAAATGCTGCTGGAGATTTGCTCAAACGTTTTGCATCAAACATCTTGATGAATTCTTGTTTATTAAAGATTTCTGATTCGCCAACAGGAGACCAACCTAATAAGGTAATAAAGTTAAACATTGCATCAGGTAAGTAACCTAGTTCACGATATTGTTCTATAAATTGAAGCACTGTTTCGTCACGTTTACTTAACTTCTTACCAGTTTCAGTATTAATAATTAAGGACATATGACCAAATTCAGGTGCTTTCCAACCAAATGCTTCATATACAACTAATTGCTTTGGTGTATTAGCAACATGATCATCCCCACGTAATACATGAGTAATTTCCATTAAATGATCGTCTACTACAACAGCAAAGTTGTATGTAGGCATACCATCACGTTTTTGAATAACGAAATCTCCACCAATTGTGTCAGATAAGAAGCTAATCTTTCCCTTTACAATGTCATCCCATTCGTATGTCTTGTTGTGTGGCACACGAATACGAACAACTGGTTTTAATCCCTTAGCACGTGCTTCATCTTGAGCCTTCTTGATTTCTTCTTTAGACATGCCTTCATATTCATAGACATAGCGAGGAGCTTCTCCTCTAGCTTTTTGTTCTTCACGTTGAGCTTGTAATTCTTCCTCTGTCATGAATGATTCATAAGCTAAATCTTTATCTAATAATTCTTGAATTAATGGCTTGTAAATATCTTTTCTTTCAGATTGACGATATGGTCCGTACTTACCTGGCTTATCAGGACCTTCATCCCAATCAATACCAAGCCACTCCAAGTTATCCATTTGGCTCTTTTCACCATCTGCAATATTACGCTTTGTATCAGTATCTTCGATTCTTAATACAAAAGTTCCTTTATTATGTCTTGCAAATAAATAGTTAAATAAAGCTGTTCTTGCGTTACCAATATGCAAATGTCCAGTTGGACTTGGAGCATAACGTACACGTATCTTGTTTTTTGCCACTTTAAAGCACTTCTTTCTTTAATAATTATCTATTAATAACATTATGATTATAGGAATAATATCATAACTCATACTCTTACCATTCTACAATGATTACTGTAAAAAATAAACTATTCCATGGTATTTATTCTTAGTTTTTCTCACGTAATTCTCTTTTAGAATGTGTTGGCTTTGCAAAAATCATTCTTCCAGCATCCGTCTGCAATGCACTAGTTACTTCTACCTCAATAGGTTTATTAAGGTAATAACGTCCATCTTCAACCACTATCATTGTTCCATCATCTAAGTATGCAACACCTTGTTGTCTTTCTGTACCATTTTTTATAACTGTAACGGTTAATTTTTCCCCTGGAATAACACGTGGTTTTAATGATTTAGCCAAAGCATTTACATTTAAAACTTGTACATTTTGAAATTCACTAACTTTATTTAGATTGTAATCATTTGTTACTATGACTGCATCTAAAACCTTTGCTAATTTTATAAGCTTACTGTCAACTTCTTTTATATCTTCAAAATCTCCCTCATACATTTTTACAGGAACAATTTTTTCTGAACGTAGTTTATTTAGAATGTCCAAACCTCTACGTCCTCTAACTCGTTTAATACTATCTCCTGAGTCAGCAATATATTGAAGTTCATATAATACAAAATTAGGAACTACTAATGTACCTTCAATGAAACCAGTTTTTGCTAGATCATAAATTCTCCCATCTATCAAAATGTTAGTATCTAACAACTTGTATTTGTGGAAATTTTCGCCAACTTTTCTTTCTAAAATCTGAGCTTTATCATCTTCCACTTTTCTTTGTCGTAAATTAAATAATCTCTTTAAATTTCCAAAGCCTTCTTTCCCAACAACGTATCCCAGATACCCTAATAAAATCATTAATACAATCGGCAAAATGGTATTGATGAAGAATACATGTGATCGATTAAATATCGTTGAAATTAAAGCTGCTACAATTAATCCCACTGTGATTGACAAGCTCGTTGAAATAATTACTTCGGGCTTTTGTCTAATCAAATTTTTCTCTATTTTTATGATTACTCGCTCAATAGCATCTATTAAGAAAATCGCTAGTATCTCCATAATAATCAAACCAATAATAGCATTAACCAACCCATTAGTTAACCAGCGATTACTTCCAAGTCCTATCAAGCTCCATAGCTCTGGTAGAAATGTATATCCTGCACCTACACCTAAAATAGCTAATATTAATCCTATGATTCTTTTTCGCATTTAAGCACATCCTTTCTATCAATTTTTAACTAAAAATTAGTTTTAATGCTTGATTTAGTGTACTTACGCCTACTACTTCAATCTCTTTTGGAGGCATCCAACCATCTAAGTTGTTCTTTGGTAAAAATACTCGCTTAAATCCTAGCTTAGCAGCCTCAACAACACGCTGTTCAATACGATTAACTCGTCTTATTTCACCAGTTAATCCCACTTCCCCTATAAAACAGTCAGTTGGTCTTGTTTCTGCATCGCGATAACTAGAAACTAAACTAACAGCAATGGCTAAATCTATTGCTGGCTCATCTAACTTCACTCCACCAGCAGCCTTCAAATAAGCATCCTGATTTTGCAATAACAAACCAGCTCTTTTTTCAAGTACTGCCATCAGTAATGCAACTCGATTGTGATCTAAACCAGTTGTTGTTCGCTTAGCATTTCCAAATGCAGTCGGTGTTACTAGTGCTTGTAATTCTACCAATATGGGTCTAGTTCCTTCAAGAGAAGCAACGACAGCTGATCCCGTAGCTCCTTTTAATCTTTCTTCTAGAAAAATTTCTGATGGATTAGCAACTTCGCTTAATCCTCCATTTTTCATTTCAAAGATTCCAATTTCATTAGTTGAACCAAATCTATTTTTAACAGCTCGTAAAATTCTAAATGTTCTATGTTGATCTCCCTCAAAATAAAGAACAGTATCTACCATGTGTTCTAAAATTTTAGGCCCTGCAATTGCTCCACCTTTAGTAACATGTCCTACAACAAAGACAGTTATCCCATTAGTTTTCGCAATTTGCATCAAATCTCCAGTTACTTCTCTAATTTGAGAAACACTTCCAACTGCGGCTGTCATTTCTGGCTCCTGCATTGTCTGCACCGAATCGATTACAACAAAATCAGGCTTTAAAAGTTCAATATTTTTTCTAATACTATCCATATCTGTTTCAGGATATAAATATAGCTCAGTTCCATGAACTCCTAAACGATCCGCACGTAATTTAATTTGAGTTGCACTTTCTTCCCCAGAAACATAAAGAACCTTTTTCCCGAGAGTAGATAATTGTCCAGAAACTTGTAGTAATAATGTAGACTTGCCAATACCTGGATCTCCACCAATTAACACTAAAGATCCGGGAACAATTCCGCCACCTAAAACACGATTCAATTCTTCTAAATTAGTTTTAAATCTTGGAGTTTCTACAGTAGAAACATCATCAATTAATTTAGGTTTCACTGTTGTACCAGAGATACTAACTCTAGGTTGTGCTTTAGTTGGACTTTCCTTTTTCTCTATTTCCTCTACCAAGCTATTCCAAGAACCACAATTAGGGCAACGTCCTAAATAACGTGGAGAGATATATTCACAATTTTGACAAACATATCTTGTCTTAGTTTTCGCCAATACATTCACCTTCCAAACTATTTTCCAGAAGATCCAAATCCACCAGTTCTAGTTTCCTTTCCACCTTCATCATTGTCAGCTACTAAATATGGTAAGAATATACCTTGACCTATTCGATCACCTTTTTTTATTAATTGATCTTTTAGTCCAAAATTAACTAATTGTACAAAAATTTCACCCTCATTATTAGGGTTATTATAATAATCAGCATCTATTATTCCCACACCATTAGGTAAAATTAAACTTCTTTTCAATGGACTACTAGAACGATTAGCTAACATTAAGAACTCATCATCTTTCATGTATGCCTTAATTCCAGTAGGAACTAGAAAAGGTTTTAAACATTTTTGTCCTTCTAATAATTCTATTTCAGTTATATTTTTTTGTTTATGCAATGCATATAAAATTTTCAAAAAATTAAATTTCCAAATACTAGGTAATAAAAAATCTTCTGCAGCAAAAAAATCATATCCTGCAGCATTCTTTGTCATTCTGACTGGAAGTTTTACTCCACGGTCTTTATATTTACTTACTACTTCAAATCCTCTTTTCATTCTTGTTAATCCTCTCTAACTAATATACTTTCTATTTTATCATACCATTAATTATTAAAAATTATACAAAACCCACTAAAAGCCTTTATATAGCTACCTTTTACCCCTCAACTACTCTTGACAGTCTGTAATGCAGTCTGTAGCTAATTTAAATTGATATATCTAGCAAATTCATCGCCTATCTTGTTTTGTTTATCATTCATAGCATGAGTATATATATTAAGTGTTGTTTGTACGTTGCTATGACCTAATCTAGCTTGTACTTGCTTAATATCCATACCAGAGGCAAAAAGTAACGTAGCATGAGTATGCCTGAAACCATGAGTAGTTATAGGATAGATACCGGCTTTTTTTGCTATTAGCTTAATATCGTATGCTATTACAGAGTTAAATATAAAACCATTCTTATTACTGTTAAAAATTAACTGATGCTTATTCATTGAATTAATGCCTAGCTTTAATAATTGTTTTCTTTGCTCAAGTTGCCACTCTTTTAATACTTGAATTGTTTCAACATCAAGGCTTATTTTTCTAACGCTTGCTTTAGTCTTAGGCACTTGAATTTCAAGACCTTTTTCAGTAGATGCAAGAGTTTTATTAATATCGAGAATATTATTCTTAAAATCTAAGTTATGCCACGTTAGAGCCAAGCATTCGCCTACTCTCATGCCAGAATAAGCAAGTAGACGGAATAGAGCGTATTTTTTTAAGTCAAAATCATTTTTAGCAGTATCGAGGAACTTTTTTAATTCATCACGACTATAAAAATTAGCATGTTTTTCTTGTACTTGCTGCATTAACTTAGGTTTAATCACATATAACATTGGATTGCTTTCAATCATACCTAACCTTAGAGCATAATCAAGTATATTTTTAACAATGCTAATTGAATATACATAAGATTTAGGAGCAGTTTTAAAAGTTTTATTAGTAAAATCTTGGCAATGCCTTAAGGTTATCTTGTCTACATACATATCTTTAAAATAAGGACGTACATATTTATTTACCCTTACTTTTATATTGTAAAACGTTGATGCCTTAACCCTTGTTTTATGCAATTCTAACCATTCATCTAGGACATCGCCAAATTTACCACTTTTAACACTCTTAAAATATTGGTTAGTAGAAACTAAATACTCAATCTTTAATAGCTCAGTCTTTGCCTCTTTTTCACTCTTAAACCCTTGACGCCTTATATAACGTTGTTTTCCAGTTAATTCATCTAATCCTGCATAGTAACGGAATTTATACAGTGTTTCATTATCCTTGTTTGTATATCTAATTATTTTAGTCATTATAATCAATCCTTTTTGTACTGATACCCTACTCATACAAAAACAGAATTGTAATCTTAGCTGCAGGCGATGAAACAGAGAAAACAGAGGACTTAAAAGGCTATTTATTAATTATTTATATCAGTTTCTGAATATTCTTTTTCTAAATCACGAATTTCATTATTAAAATCCGTAATCATATTTGACAATTTCAATTTAAAGAATACTTCCTTTTTTTCTTCCACTGTTTTGGCTAATCTATCAGGTACATCACTTATATTACTATACTCTAGCCCCCAAACATTTATATCATTAAAATCTATTTCACCTAATTTGTAAATTATATCTTTAGTTATTGTCATAAATTCACTTTTCTTTTTTAAAGTTAAGGTAGTTATATAACTAATTATAAGCTGCTTAATTTTAGTATCGTCATATCCTATGTTATTTTTCTTAATTTCCTTAACGATATTATCTAAGTTATCTTTGAGGAACTTGTCAAAACATTCTCTTTCATAACCCTTTATCCATTCTAAATCTTCATCTTGATTAGTAATGTAATTTCCATTTTTATCAAGATGAAAACCATGTACAGCTTGGTTATAATCATAAAATTTTCTAAAGTACTCAAATATCCATGATTTTACATTGGACATATCTTTTTTATATTCATCAAAAAGGATTTGCTTTACATACTCATCTAGAGAACCATATTTCAAATAATTTTCATCTATACTATATAATTTTGCCAATTCTTTAATATGTTTTTTAGGATAGGAACGCCCTTTTTCCCATGCGTTTACCGTAGTTTTTCCACCAACACTTAAAAAACTAGCCACATCATTTAGAGTAAGATTTTTCTCTTTTCTACTCTTAGCAAGTCTCAAGCCAACGCCTTTTTTATCAATTTTCATTTAATCAACTCCATTATCACAATTTAACTATAACACAAGTACAACTAAAATAATGTACTTTTTCTTTAAAAAACGTACTATTAACCCCCGTTTATTTGAAATCTTTTTAAATATGTTATATTATTAATCCATAAAATAAAAAGTATAAAAAAAGTACAAATAAATATATATCTCATTTGAGATATAAAGTTATTACATTTTGTTATATTGTACATTTATAAAATTGTACTCATTTGTGTACAGTACTAATTTTTAAGGAGGTTTAAACATGGAAAAAGTACAAACTGAATACCTTAGCTATAAAAAGGCTATGGAAATTCTAGGATTAAGCAGCTATCAGACCTTGACGGCTTACATTAAAGCAGGCTTGCCAGTAATTGAGGTTGCTAATTCAAAACGTATTAAAAAGAGCGATTTAGATGCCTTTATGACATCGCACTATGTAAACAGTAAGGAGGCTTAAACATGCTAGATTTAGTCTTTTACACTGATAACACGTTAAAAGCTGAACCATACACAACGCCAGAAGTGATTGCAGCTAATACAGGAAATTCTTTAAAGTCAGTTAATCAGTTAGTCAGATACAAGAAAAAACATTTAGAACGTTTTGGAATTTTGACATTTGAAATGGCTAAATTAAATGGACGTGGTAGACCTAGAAAAATCTATCACTTGAACGAACAACAAGCGACCTTATTAATTACATTCTTGGATAATACGCCACAAGTTGAATTATTTAAGGTTGCCTTAGTCAAACAATTCTATGAGATGAGAGACGAGCTAACCAAGAGAAACATTAACAGAGCGATAGAAAAGCCAGTTAAAAAGACTCTAATGGAAAGCGTCAAAAACTGGAAATATACCAGTAAACACGCTTATAGCAACATCAACAGACTATTAATCAAGGGTGCTACTGGATTAAGCATTAAAGCACTTAAGAAAGAGCGAGGCGATGCAAAAGCAGCCCTAGACTTGCTAACATCGCAGGAACAAGAGAAATATAAGCGACTGGAACAAAAAGTAATTGCCTATATTGAGGCTAATTTTGATTATCAACTAATAAAAGCCCTACTAACAGGCAAAGAAATTAAATTCATATATCAAGGAGCGATGCAAGATGACAAACTCACAATTAATTAAAGAGATATTTAAGTCTTATACTAGCTTAGCTACTACAATTCACAACCTAGAACAATATAATTCACTACCTAAGGAGCTAAGCGAGCTTTTAAGAAAAGATATAGATGATTTAGACGTAAATATTAGCTTATTGGCAGCAAACATTAAAGCAAGAGATTAAAACATCAAAATAATAAACTGATACCCCACTCATTCAAGAACAGAATTATATTCAGTTTTTGCAGTTCTAAAAAGTCATAGTCATATTTGTCAGATATAAAAAATATACTCATAAAGGAGCGATAAAGATGCAAGCAATACAAGAGCCACAACAAGCAGCGATGCCACTCATTAAGGTATATCTTACAGACGTTCAATTTGAGGAGCTAAAGCAGGTATTAAGTGCCAACATTAGTGAAGATTTAATTAGAGCAATCGTAAAAGAAGAAATAGCAAATGACAATTTGAAAGCCCCCTACTTAAAGCAAAAGGACTTTGCTCAATGGATAGGCGAAAGCGTAGCAACAGTAAACGAGCTAAGAGCTAAAGGCTTACCAGTATCCTATGCTTTAGGGTCAGTCAGATATGGAAAGCAAAGTTATATAGATTTTATGAAATCAAGAGAAAACTTAGGATAGAGAGGAACTAAAACCATGAAAAAAGAAGAACAATTACAAAACACAATCAACAACATCAGTATCTTAAATGACTTATTGTCTGAAAAGTTATGCTTACTTGATGCCAAGACAACAGACATACCTTATAACGATGAAATCACAAAACTATTTAATACCGTTATTCTTTTAAGTGAAAAGATTGACGATGAAATTCAAACAGTAAAAGGAGCTTAGAACCATGAAAAAAATAGATAATATAGCAATCTTAGAAGATGAATTAATACGATACTCAATCCAATTAGACAGCATAAACGAGCTTATAACTATTAATTTAGGCAATTCTGACATATCCAAGAGCAAGGAGCAAGAAAGACTTTACTTTTTAAATGACTACATCAAGGATATATCAGAACAGTTGTATAATCTATGTTCAAAACTAACAGGAGGCGATGACTGATGATAATTAACGGAATACCTACATCAGATAAAAATATAATTGCTATTTACAATTTATTATTAAATGCTACCCTAGAAAAGCCAATTAGAACATCTTACCTAAAGGCAGCTACAGGACTAAATGAAAGAACTATCAGAGATAGAATTAATAGGCTTGTTTTTGATTATGGAATACCTGCAGGAACTACACGAACACAAAACGCAGGCTATTTCATCGCCAAGACAGAAGAAGAGTTAAAAGCTATCTATTTGCCAATATTGGCACAAGGTAAAGAAGAACTTAGACGAGTAAACAAGCTAAAAGAAAACTTTACCAACTGGAACAAGGAGGAACAATAACCATGATTAGTTACACGCTTAACATCGCTCAATACATCGTATTAATTGCCTTGTCTGTTAGTACTGGATACATTCTTAATGAAATTGTAAGAGCAATTAAAAATGGTGATTTTTTTGATTGAGAGCAAAAGAAAAAGAGCTTATGCAGCTAGAGACTGAATAAGCTCAAGAATAAAATACCTTAAATAACTACAAACAAATATTAATTCATTTGTGCTTTTTGATTATAACATACATGAATAAACCTAAACAGAGTGTAATTAAATACACTCTTTTTTTAAGAGAGGAGCTGCAGCGATGCAAGAAAAAGAAATACTAGAACTAAGTAAAGATATTAATAACTACATTATGGACTTTGACTATTGCTATAACAATGTAGAAACATTAAAAGACTTAGACAAAGAAATAGATGACTTAAGAGAACAAATAAACAGATTAGAAAAGACTGATACAAATGATTTTCATCTTGAGAGACTGAAAGAAATCCACGATATGAATGCAATCTCATACAATGAACTACTTGCCCTACATAAACAGAACCTTATTATTTTATGGCAGGAAACAAGCAAGATACTTAAGACAATGAATAAAGTAAGCGATGAGGATTTAAGAAATAACTATCCAGACCTTGATATACAAATATTTAGAAAATTACAAGCAAACATCAAGGATAAAAATAAATCATTACAGCCCCCTTTTAAAGTACGGCTCAAATACAAAATCAATCAATTATTTAACTGGAGGCGATGCAAGAAGTAACATTCATTTTAACCTTAATAAATTAGCTTGTAAGACGTTTTAACTAAAATCAATATAATTACATTCAAACATATTAAAAATAATTAAGGAGGCTATTTAAATGGCTAGAAAAAGAATGCTTTCAAGAGAAGTAATAGAAACAGATAATTTTTACAGTTTAAGCAAAGATGCACAAGCGTTATATTTACATCTTAATTTAAATGCTGATGATGACGGCTTTGTAAATAATGCCCTTATGACTTGTAGAATGCTAGGGATTAACATTTCAGTGATTAATGAATTGGTTACATTAGGTTACTTAATCAAGGTTAATAATGGCGTGTATTTGATTAGACATTGGCTACTGAATAATAACAAGATACCTAATGATAGATACAAAGAAAGCATTTATAAAGAATTTTTAGACAATAACATTATTTATGACGAAGAAAGCGAAAATAAAATATATGAATTAAGAGAGCCAGAAGAACAGGAGCAAGACAAACATTAATTCATTTGGAAACATCTTGTATACGGAATGTTTACAGGTTGTAAAAATAATGTATACGGAATGTTTACAAAATCATGCTAGATAGAATTTTTTAGTGTTTTTTGTGAACATCTTGGAAACATCTTGTATACATCTTGTAAACATTATGGAAACATCTTGTATACGCAGAATAGAATAGATTAGAGTAGATAAGATTAGAGAAGAGTAGAATAGACCCCTCCCCTGCAGCTTACTACTAATACTAATAACTACTACCCTATATATACTAGTAGTACGTTCAATTTATATAGTATATATATTATATAATAGTGTAATCTTAATAGGGTAACTATAAAAACATTGATATATCAACGTTTTAAGCACCTACCTATTAAAGTTACGTTGTATCATTTTGTACCTTGCATTGTATCATTTTGATACTTTGCATCGCTCAAGATGCTAAAAGCCTATCATGGAAAATCTAACATAGGTCATTTTGTTACTTTACAAAAGGTAACCTAAGCAACAATTAAAAAAAGCTGCAGCACATTCAAACTATTAAAAAAATTACTAAGGGCGATGATTTATGGAAACACTAGACTTTTTATTTGATAATAAAGAAGTAGACGAGAAACAGACAATTAAGAACGTCAAAAAATTCTTTGATACTAAATATAATAGCCTATTGGCACTAACTAACATATCCACGCTTAAGGCAGTAGATTATGGCAGTACTAAAGTTAATACATCGCCTAATAACAGTGTAGAAACTATACGAGTAAGACAATTACAAGCTAAAGAATACCTTAAGGCAATTCATGAATGTATCAATAGCCTTGAACCCTTAAAAGCTCAAGCCTTAACGTACAGACTAATAGAACATAGAAAAGTAACGGAAATAATGGAATTAACCAATTATGAAAAGACAAGGATATATGACTCAATCAATGAGGCTTGTTGTGAATTTGCTAGTATTCTTAAATTGGTTACTGATATTGATTTAATATCTTACAAGGAGCAATAAAAAAAGAGTAGTCAAGTACTACCCTTTTTATTTTATCTTGTATCATTAATACATGTATTATATAATATGTACAGGCTATCAAATAGGACTAGCTACCCTATTTATTAGCTTAGTGGATTGTTAGAACATAAAAGACCCCTATTCAAAAATAAACATACGCTAGGAGGGATTTTATGAACTCTAACAAGGAGATAAACGGCGTTATGTATTATGTACTAGCGTTATTAGTGCTTAGACTTGATAGAATTGTCATAGCTATTGCACGAGCTTACATGATAATAAAAAAAGCTAACCGTTAAAAGTTAGCTCAATCATAACAATGTTTTAAACATCCACGCTCAAGGGTAAACAGGTCGCAACTGTTTGCCCTTTATTCATATACAATAATACATGTAATAGATTTAAAAGTAAAGTAAAATCCTTAGAGGAGCGATGCAAGATGACAAAAGAAACTACTGACAAAATGAAAAAGCAAGTTGCTTATAATAAAAAATGGTATGAGAAGAACAGAGAACATAAAAGATACCTTAGTAAGAGAAGTACAGCACGGAGCTTTTTAAGAGTTGCCACTAAAGAGGATATAGAAAGTATTATCGAGTTTGCTAATGAACAACTGAAAGAACGTTTTTAATAAATGTTTTTATTTTGTGATAATGGTATAATTAGTGTATTGAGTAATAGCTTGGCTTTTCATTCATTGACTTTAGCATGTTGCCACTTGGTAGCATGCTTTTTTTATTGCTTAGATACGCCCTTATTCAATCCACTAATACAATTACAAGCGTAACTATAATTACATTTGCTTAGAATTAACATGACAAGAGCCAAATAAGCACGTTTTAAGACATTTAACCCCTATCCAGTATAATTTACACTCAAGATATATTTAAGGTTGTTATTTGCATGTTTTTTATCAAATACAGGAAACTATAAATTAATAACTAGCTTAAATATCAATATAGAGGATGGATGCAAATTGAACACTGTAATTATTTCCAAAAATTTCCGTATTTGATGGCTTTTTTAAGATGAGTTAATAAGCTAGACCCTTGATATATAGATGATTGAACGCGATGCAAGCAAGAAAGCGATGGAAATTAATTACTTGGTAAAACTTGGTTAGATGATAAACATAAAAACCTAACATTTGCCACATCAATAAAAACCTAACATTTGCTACATCAGAAAACATCAATACTACTTTTTACTACTTTCAAAAGTCAGATTGTGCAGACTTAAAAAAATAAAATTGCTTTTCTATGCAGGAGCTAAAAGACTATTACATCAAGTAATACATTGATTTAGCAAAAGCAATAATAAGCAATTTTAGACCCTTTTTAATATCCAAAATAAAAAGATTTATCCAAAATTGGACGTATCTTTTACTTAATAAATTGAACACTGTAATTATTTCCTAAAATTTCCTAATTTTAAGACTTTTTAAAAATAAAAAAATAAGCTCAAAAGCCGTTATATAGATGATTGCAAGCGATACAAGCAAGAAAGCAATGGAAATTAATTACTTGGTAAAACTTGGTAGAATGCTAAGAATTACTAAGGTTTCCAAAGGTTAGAACTTATCAAAACTTAACATTTACTACCTCATAAAACCTCAATTACTACTTTTTACTACTTTCAAAAGGCAGATTGTACAGGCTTAAAAAGATTAAAATTGCCTTGCTATACAGGAGCTAAAAGACTGTTAGGGCAGATTTGTCAGGCTTTAAAAAGGCTATTAATCTTTTTTGAATAAGAGCTTAAAACCAAGCTCAAGGATAAGTCATTTTTAGAATACCCTTAAAATTAAGCTCAATAAGAAAATAGGAAAGCTCAAAATAAAGCCGTACTCTAAAGTACCCCCTATTCAGACAACAAAAAAGCCCCTTGCCACTAAGGCAAAGAGCTAAGAGACTGATATATAAAAGTACTAAACATTAGACATTATAACATACTAAAAATAAAAGGAGCTGCAGCGATGCAACGCCTAATATATATACTCAATAATACCATTATACCACAAGTCTATTCTTGTATGAGTAGGGTATCTTTTTTAAGTCTATTTGCAGTCTAATAATAGTCTGTTGACAGTCTGTAATGCAGTCTGTTTTATTCTTGATTATTTAAAAATATCTATAATCAATATTCAAAGAACGTTGATTTAATAGGCTTTTCTTAACTATTCTTAAAATTAAATATTAGCTAAGGTCATTTATTAAAAATTATCGTATTTAACAATAAATTTCATTTTAATTAATAAATTTATTCCATCTTAAATTTTTTCGTGTGCTATACTTTCATTGGGAGGGGTTTCTTATGAACTATATATGGAATAATGACACTTTATCACTTCATGATGGTGATACTCTAGTCGCAGAAATTGGTTTTTCAACTATTGATGATGGCAACACATACGTTGTTGAACGAACATGGGTTAGCGATGCTTACAGAGGTCAAGGAATTGCAGGTAAAATTACCACTACATTTATTACAAGAGTCCAAGAAGAAGGTAAAAAATTATTACCACTTTGCACATACACTAATAAATTTATGCAAAAGCATCCTGAGTATGCAGATTTATTAGCTAAAAAATAATTTTCTAATTTTTTTCTAACATTATTATTTATCTTTTAGCTAAACTGTCTTACAATTAAATTAACTTATCTTAAGGAGGGTGATCACTGTGTCTGAAGCAATTAGCAGTGAACAATTATCAAAATTTCATCAATTAATTGAAGATGATCCAAAATCCAGAGTTTTAGAACGTGCAGTTTCTAAAAACGGAATTTTAGCTACAAGTGCTGATTTCCACTCTGAAGTTAATATGGATCCTGTCTTTTCAATTGATCTTGATACAGGAGATGTAGCAAACCAAAAACAATCTGGCCGTTGCTGGATGTTTGCTGCTCTTAATACTATGCGCCATGATTTAAAGAATCGTTTTGGTGTAGCTAAGGACTTTGAACTATCTCAAAGTTATACATTTTTCTGGGATAAGCTAGAAAAATCCAATTATTTCTATGAAAATGTTATTAAAACAGCTTCTCTTCCAACTTCTGATCGTAAAGTATCTTGGTTAATGACAACACCTCAACAAGATGGTGGTCAATGGGATATGATTACTGCAATTATCAGAAAATATGGTGTAGTTCCTAAGAGTGTAATGCCTGAAAGTTATAACTCTTCAAAATCAAATGAATTAAATTCTACTCTTAATCTAAAATTGCGTAAAGATGCTGTTGATTTACGTGAATTAGTTAATAGTAACGCTAGTTCTGAAGAAGTTGCTTCTTTCAAGGAAAAGAAACTTGCTGAAATTTATCGTATCTTAGTTTATACATTGGGTGAACCACCTGTTAAATTTGACTTTGAATATCGTGATTCTGATAATAACTATCATATCGATCAAGATTTAACTCCTCAAACTTTCTTTGAAAAATACGTAAATTGGAATCTTGACGACTATGTATCAATTATTAACGCACCTACTGATGACAAGCCATATAATCATATGTACACTATCGAAATGCTTGGTAATGTCCTAGGCGAACGTGAAGTAAGACATTTAAACGTTGATATGAACACCTTCCGTCAAGTAGCAATTAAGCAACTTGAATCTGGTGAAAGTGTTTGGTTTGGTTGTGATGTTGGTCAAGAATCTGATCGTAAGAAAGGTATCATGGATACTGAATTGTATCACAAAGATGAACTATTCGATGTTGACTTTTCAATGTCTAAAGCTGAACGCTTAGATTATAGTGAAAGTTTAATGACTCACGCTATGGTATTAACTGGTGTAGATCTAGTTAATGGCACTCCAACTAAATGGAAAGTTGAAAACTCATGGGGAGATAAAGTTGGTACTAAAGGATTCTTCGTTATGAGTAATAACTGGATGGAAGAATATTGTTATCAAGTTGTTGTAAACAAGAAATTCTTACCTGAAGAATTACAAAAAGTTCTTACTGAAGAACCTAAAGTCTTAGCTCCATGGGATCCAATGGGTTCATTAGCTTAATCAATAATTCAAAATAAATAATTATTGTAAGAAATTTATTTGACAACAAAAAAGGTGATCATTAAATTTTTGATCACCTTTTTACATATTTTTAATTTTATCGTTAATATAAGTATTAATAAAAATGATTTAACAATCAATATCACATAAACATAAAAATTTATGGATATTGTTACAACAATTGTTACTTCAATGTAAATGAGGTATAGGATATGGAAAGAACAAAACTTATTAACCAAGCGCAAACTGATATCAAAGAATTATTAAGGATACTCAATAATTATGAAAAAAAAACAATCTGAATTGTTAGATATTATTGATGTTTTAGCACAAGTTTATCGTAAATTACCTGAAACTAAAAATCCTGAAGCATTACTTAATCGATTGGTTAATTACATTCGTAGTGTAGCTTTAGCTGGACGAATTCACTTTCCAACTAATGAAGAAAAATTAATTGCTGATATTGGCGTCTTGGGACAAAGAGCTGGTTTAAATGGTGTCTATATGGCTGACTACTCTGCTAAATCTCAATTCTATAGCATTTTCGAAGAAATTCCTCGTCATTAATTGAAGAATTTTAATTATCGTTAATACTAGGGCAACTTCATATTCTAATGAAGTTGTCTTTTTGTATTTCTAAGTATAAAAAGCTCTATGAAAACTACTAGTTCCTCATAGAGCTTTTTTCCTAACAACAAAAAATTAGTCAACTATATTCAATATTCACGTTAATTTTTTATTTTAATATTTTCTTTGAGATTACTCGAAGTTTATTATCTAATTCATAAATAATTGGTTCAGCATTAGCAACTTCTACGCCATCAATTCCTTCATCGCTAATATTTTCAATATATTTAATCATTGCTCTTAACGTACTTCCATGAGCAATCACAATTTGATTATTTCCATGTAATAACTCAGGTGCTATCTCATCAACCCAATATGGTAGTATTCGATTGTAAGCATCCTTTAAACTTTCTGCACGTGGAATAATTGTAGAAGGATATTTCTTATATTTAGGTTCTTCTATCCTTTCATCCAACATAGGAGGAACGGTATCAAACGATCGTCTCCATAAAGCAACTTGGTGTTTTCCATATTTACGCTTTGTAAATTCTTTATTTAATCCCCTCAATGCTCCATAATGACGTTCGTTTAATCTCCAAGTCTTTTCAAGTGGTATCCATGACTGATTAATTTCATCTAATACAATCATTCCCGTTTTTATAGCTCTCTCTAACAAAGAAGTATGAGCTTTAGTAAAAGTAATATTTTCTTCTTTTAATTTTTTTCCTGCAACTTTAGCTTGTTCACAACCTTTAATTGTCAATGGAACATCTGACCAACCAGTATAAATATTTGCCTCATTAGCCGTACTTTCCCCATGTCTAAGCAATACAAGCTTAACCAAAATTCATCACTCTCTTATCTATCAGATATTTTGCGTTATTACCATCAATATTGGAACAACAATTAATGATGTTAACGTGGTTTCTGTAACCATTACAGCTGCATATTCCGAATCTGCTCCATATAAGTTAGCTACAACAGGAGCATTCGTCATAACTGGCATCGCTGCTTGTAAAATAAATACTTGTTTCATTAACAAAGGAATATTAGTAGGTGTAACTAGTATGTACATCATTAGAGGAGCTAAAATAAATCTTCCTAATAACAACAAAAGATTATCTTTTCCAATAGAGATTCTATTAAGTCCTGCTTTAGAAATCGAAATACCGATAAAAATCATAGACAATGGTATTGTCAAATTACCTAGATATAATAAATCTGAGTTAACAAATGTCGGTAATTTCACTTTTAACAATACAAAGATAACTCCGACTATAAATCCCAACAATGGAGGTGAAAATATTTTACCTAATGTTCTTTTTAAATCAAAAGCTGTTTTCTTATCACCATCTCTTTGGATTAAGTAAGTACCAATTGTCCAAAAAAATGTTGTATTAGCCATATAATAAATTAATACATAGGGGATACTTTTATTACCAAATAAGGCCATATTAATCGGTAAACCTACAAAAACTGTATTAGAGTTAAAAAACATTGAAGTAAATAAACCCGCATGTTTATCTTGGATTTTAAAAATATGAACAACGGCAAAAGCAATTCCCATCAAAATTAACATCGAAGTTACCGGGAATCTCAAATCAGGTATCATTCGTAATAATTCTTTAGCTGAAAATTTACTAACAATTGTCCCCAACATATAACAAGGCAATGATACTTGGGTAACGATTTTAGCAATTAATTTGGTTGATTTATCATCAAACCATCCCTTTTGCTCTAAAAAATATCCCACAGCAATCATTACCAAGATTACTAATACACCGGAGATACTCTGGAAAAATACTGCCATCTAATCACTCTTTCTCTATCCTTAATTAATGAATAGTATAACATACAATTATCATCAATTATTCACCAAATTCTAAAAGAATAGATCCATAAGCTAAACCAGCACCAAAACCTGTTAATAGAACCTTACCTGTTATATTTTCATCCTCAAACTTTCTAGCCAAGGCTAATGGTATTCCAACAGAAGAAGTATTACCGCATTCCTTAACATCAGTTGCCACCCTATTTAGAGGAACTTCAATCTCTTTTGATATAATTTCTATCAATCGTAAATTAGCCTGATGAGTTACAACATACGACAAATCTTTGGAGTTTACTTTATTTGTCTCTAAAAATCTCTTAATATGCTTAACTATATCTGTTGTTACAAAATTATAAACTTCTCTTCCATTCTGATAAAAAGCGTCCATACTTGGATAATTATCACTAGATATTTCCTTAAGAGGAGCAATTCTACCACTATGAATAACCTCCTCATTTCCTACCGTAACCAATTTCTCAGATAAATAAATGTTTTCTTTTTCATCATCAGTCGCCTCTACAATCATTCCAGCAGCACCATCGCCAAAGAAAACAGCTGATGTTCTATCCTTAAAATCCATCATTTTAGAATTTGTTTCAGCACTAATTACCATTGCTCGACGATATAAACCTGAAACTAAAAATTTATGGGCTGTACTTAAAGCATAGATAAACCCAGCACAAGCTGCAGAAATATCAAAGGCAAAAGCTGACTTTAAATTTAACTTCTTCTCTACAATAGCTGCTGTAGATGGTGTAATTGCATCTGGAGAGATAGTTGATACTATTAATAAATCCATGTCCTCTGACTTAAGATTTGCTCTTTCTAGAAGTTTTTTTCCTACTTCAGTAGCTAAATCTGACGTATTTTCATTAAAAGCATAGTATCTTTGCTTAATACCTGTATGACTTTGAATCCACTCATCAGATGTTTCCATAATTTTACTCAAGTCATCATTTGTCACAACATTATCAGGTAGATAACCTGCTATAGATACCATTTTTATTCCCTTATTCATAAAGAACCTCACTTTATTTTTAATCATCAAAATATATTATAAAATAAAAAAGCATAGTAGCCAATATAGACTCCTATGCTCACCTCTGTATGCGGGTAAATGGATTCGAACCATCACGGGCAATAATGCCCACCAGATCCTTAGTCTGACGCGTCTGCCAATTCCGCCATACCCGCGACAACAGAGATAATTATATCAAGTTTAACCCTATTTAGCAAGTGCTTATTCAATTAATTTTAATTTCCCGTGACAATGAGAACATACATATTTGCTAGTATTTATTTGCCTTTGTCGATAATACTTTTTTCCACAATTTTGACAAACATAAATATTTTTATAGCTTGCCTTTAAAGTTGGAGCATATCTTAAACCTCCAACTTTTTTCAATAATATTTTAAAATCTTTATCCCTATGCTGATGCCCATAACCATTAATATGGAGATGATAATGGCATAGTTCGTGTTTAATGACACCTATCAAAGTATCCATATCACATTCTGTTAACATCCTAGGATTAATATCTATATTATGATTACTTAAAAAATACCGTCCCCCAGTTGTCCTCAACCTACTATTAAACTTTATTTCGTGCTTAAATTCTCTATTAAAATAAGAATTAGAAATTTTTCGAGTTAGTTCTAATAGTTCTCTATTATTCATTTGGATTTACCATTGTTAATTGAATTCTCTTTCTATTTAGATCAACATCTTCAACCCAAACAGTAACTATCTGTCCTACCGCAACTACATCTCGTGGATTAGAAACATATTTCTTACTTAGTTTTGATAAATGCACTAGTCCATCTTGTTTTACACCAATATCAACAAATGCTCCAAAATCAACAACATTTCTTACCGTACCCTCTAGTTGCATTCCTGCTTTTAAATCTTCTATTTTTAAAATATCTGATTTCAATAAAGGCATTGGCATACTTTCTCGACCATCACGCCCTGGTTTCATCAAACTTTTTACAATATCTTTAACAGTTATTACTTCTAATTCATTATCTATTGCATATCTTTCAACATTAAATTTCGCTAACTTATCGTTTATAGTGTTAGTACCCATATCTTCTTTAGTAATGCCTAGATCCTTTATCAATTTTTCTGCTAGCGTGTAACTTTCTGGATGTATATCTGTATTATCTAGAGACTCATTCCCATCAATAATCCTTAAAAAGCCTGCCGCCTGCTCATAAGCTTTAGGACCTAATCTAGGAACCTTTTTTAACTCTTTTCGATTTTGAAATTTTCCATTTTCTTCACGATAAAGAATGATATTTTGAGCTGTTGTTTTATTCAATCCAGAAATATAGGTTAATAATTGGATACTAGCTGTATTCAAATTCACACCAACTTTATTAACTGCAGTTTCAACAGTCGCTTCAACTTCGCTATCTAGTTGCTTTTGTGGTAAATCATGCTGGTATTGTCCCACACCAATTGATTCAGGATTAATCTTTATTAATTCTGCTAAAGGATCTTGCAATCTTCGAGCTATACTTACAGCCGAACGTTCTTCTACGTTAAAATCCGGGAATTCATCTCTTGCTATTTCACTTGCTGAATATACAGAAGCTCCTGATTCATTTACAATTACGTAATATACTTCTTTATCTATCTTCTTTAAAACTTCTGCTACAAATTTTTCTGATTCTCGACTTGCTGTACCATTCCCAATTGCTATCATGTCAACATTATATCTATTTATCAATGTCTCTAATTTTTCAGCAGCTTCTTTTCTTAATTCAGGATTTGGTTTCTCGCCTTTATGCTTTTCATGTGGATAAATCACATCTTTAACTAAAAATTTTCCAGTCTCGTCAATAATCGCCAACTTACAACCAGTTCTAAATGCTGGATCCATTCCTAAAATAATTTTATTTTTCAAAGGGGCTTGCATTAATAAATTATACAAATTCTCACCAAAAACTTTAATAGCCTCATTTTCAGCTTTTTCAGTTAAAGTTGCTCGAAGCTCTCTTTCAATGGCAGGTTTGATAAATTTTTTATACGCTTCAGTATATGCCCTTTCTACATAGTCATTACTTGTACTTTTCTTACTACCAATTATTCTAGAATGTAAATATCTTAGCGCATAATCGTCATCTGTATTTATTTTTACTCGTAAAATTCCTTCTTTTTCACCGCGATTAATTGCTAGAATTCGATATGATGTTAATTTAGATACTACTTGTTCAAAATTATAGTAATCTTCATAGGTGCCATTTTCATCTTTCTCACTATCTTTTTCCTTAGCAATTAATACTCCTTTTCTAGACATTTGCTTTCGAACCCAATCTCTTAATTGTGCTTCTTCACCAAATGCTTCTGCTAAAATATCAACAGCACCATTTAAGGCAACTTCTTCATTAGGTACTTCTTTATTAAGATACTTCTTAGCTTCTACCATTGGCACATCGCTATTTACTCTCAATAACCACTTAGCTAATGGTTCTAATCCATTTGCAACTGCCTTTTGTGCTTTAGTTTTTCTTTTCTTCTTATAAGGTAAATAAATATCTTCGACCTCTTGAAGAGTACTTGCATTATTTATTTTATTTCTTATATCTTCTGTAAGTTTATTCTGTTCTGAAATTTTCTTAAGAACTTCACTCTTACGTGTTTCTATCTTTTCATTTCTTTGATAAGTTACTTGGATTTCTCTTAATTGGACTTCATCTAAACTTCCAGTTAGTTCTTTTCTATATCTAGCTATAAAAGGAATAGTATTTCCTTCTTCTAGCAATTCAATTACTTTTTCTATTTTTTTAGGATTATACTTTAATTCAGCATTAGTTAATTTTAAAACTTTTTTATCCATCGATACTTTCCTTTCTCATAATAAAAAAGTTAGGCTTGTCTTAGAACTTACCTAACTTTTAAAAAACATCTATTTCCAAAATGTATCGTATACATTAATTGGCATATGACGTTTATGTTCTGTTTTTAAGAACCAATTTTCAATTTTTTCTGCTACATTATTAGCTACTTCTTTACCTTCTAGATAATCATCAATATCGTTATAAGTAACACCTAAGGCAACTTCATCAGGTAAGGCTGGTCTATCTTCTTCCAAATCAGCAGTTGGAACTTTCTTGTATAAATGTTCAGGTGCATTCAATAATTCTAACATCGCTCTTCCTTGACGTTTATCTAAACGCCAAAGTGGAGTAATATCTGCACCACCATCACCATACTTAGTATAGAAACCTGTAATTGCTTCAGCTGCATGATCTGTACCTACCACTGCTCCTGAAACAGCACCAGCAATTCCATATTGAGCAATCATTCTTTCACGTGCCTTAATATTACCCTTATTAAAGTCACTAATTTCAAGTCCATTTTCTTCGATACTTTGAACCATTGCATCAGCTGCTTGTTTTATATTTACTCTAACAGTCTTATCAGCTTGCATAAATTCAATTGCATCCATAGCATCTTGTTCATCAGCTTGATCTCCATAAGGTAATCGTACAGCAATAAATTGATAAACATCGTCGCCTGTTTCTTCACGCAATTCAGAAATCGCCATTTGAGATAACTTTCCAGCTAAGGTAGAATCTTGTCCACCAGATATTCCCAACACTAATGCTTTTAGAAATGGATGTTTTTTCAAATAATCTTTTAGAAAATCTACTGAACGACGAATTTCTTCTTCCGCATTAATTTCTGGCTTTACTTTCAATTCATTGATAATTCTCTCTTGTAAAGGGCGCATAATTAAACCTTCTTCTCTTTTAAATTTTACCACTATTAATTTTTTCATGAATATCATGGATTATCTTCATCTTATTATCATAACAATCTTTAGATAAATCAACAGGATATTCTTGTGGATTCAATTCTCGACGATATTCTTCCCACAAACTATCCAATCTTTCATGGGCATATTGTTTAATTTCATTCAAGGATGGCAAGTCATATACTTGTTCACCATCAACAAAAATATCTTTTAATAAAGGTCTTGCAGTAAAATCTTTGACTTTCTTGTTAATGTAAGTATATTGAGGATGGAACATGTATAATTCTTCTTCATTACGTGGATCTTCATACCATAAAGCAACGTAATCTCCTTCAGACTTTCCATCAGCCTTCTTATTAATTCTCCATACTTGCTTACGACCAGGTGTAGAAACCTTGCTAGCATTACTTGAAATCTTAATAGTATCTTCCATTTCACCATTTTCATCTTCAATGGCTACCATCTTATATACCGCACCTAAGGCTGGTTGGTCATAAGCTGTTATTAACTTAGTACCTACACCCCAAACACTAATCTTAGCACCTTGCATTTTCAAGTTCATGATTGTTTTTTCATCTAGGTCATTTGAAGCATATATTTTAGCATCTTTAAATCCTGCTTCATCTAATTGTTCGCGCACACGTTTAGATATATAAGCCATGTCACCAGAGTCTATTCTTACACCTAAGAAATTAATCTTATCGCCCATTTCTTTAGCGACTCTGATAGCATTTGGAACACCACTCTTCAATGTATCATATGTATCTACTAAGAATACACAATCTTTATGTGTAGTTGCATATGCTTTAAATGCTTCATAATCATTACGATATGCTTGTACGAGTGCATGAGCATGGGTACCACTAGCAGGAATACCAAAAATCTTTCCTGCACGTACATTACTTGTAGCATCAAAACCACCAATATAAGCTGCTCTTGTTCCCCAGATGGCTGCGTCTAGTTCTTGAGCACGTCTAGTACCAAATTCCATTAAAGCATCATTTCCAACTACAGAACGAATTCTAGCAGCTTTAGTTGCTATCAAAGTTTGATAATTTACAATATTTAAAATAGCAGTCTCAACTAACTGACAATCTACCAAAGGACCCTCAACTTGAATTAATGGTTCTTTGTTAAAAACGACTTCTCCTTCAACAACAGAACGAATTGTAGCAGTAAATTTGAAATTTCTAAGATAATCAATAAAATCATCTTTGTAACCAACTTCATCCCGTAAGTATTCCAAATCTGTCTCAGTAAATTTCAACTTATTGATATAGGAAACAAGTCGTTCCAAACCAGCAAAAATAGCATAACCATTATCAAAAGGCAAATCTCTAAAGAAAACTTCAAAAATTGCTTTTTTCTGGTCAATACCCTTTCTCCAATATGTCTCAATCATATTCAATTGATACAAATCAGTATGTAAAGTATAACTATCATCTGGTAATGTTTTTTTCATAACTCTATGTCCTCCTCAGTTACTATGAACTGGGTTATATTTTCATACAAAATGTACGAATTAGTAATTTAACTTTTATTTTATCACTTTTAGTAAATATCGTCTAAAAATATTGTATAATTAATTTAAATTCTATTTGAAAGAGGATTCTATGTTTAATAAATCAAAACTCGTAAATATCTTAGGAATTAATTTTCTGTCAATAACTAACAAGCAGTTTGTAGATCAATTAAAAACTGACTCTAATCTTCACTTGAATCGTTTTGTAGTTACTGCTAATCCTGAGATTGTACTTGCTGCTAGAAAAGATAAAGAATATGCTAGTATTATAAATTCTGCAGACTATGTTGTTGCTGATGGCATTGGAATTATTAAAGGAGCTAAAATTCTTAAAAAGCCTCTTCCTGAAAGAGTTACAGGTTATGATACTATGCTTTCACTACTTTCTTGGGCAAATCAAGAACATAAGAAAATTTATTTTTTAGGTGCTAAACCTGAAGTTGCACAGACATTATCTTCAAAAATTAAGGAAACTTACCCAGGAATCCATATTGCTGGAATCAATGATGGTTATTTTAAAGATGATAGCTATATTGTCGAAACAATAAAGAATAGTAACCCAGATATTATTTTTGTAGCACTAGGATTTCCTAAGCAAGAATTTTTTATTAACAAGTATCGCCATATTTCTGATTCTATTTGGATGGGAGTCGGTGGTAGTTTCGATGTCCTAGCCGGATACTCAAAACGTGCACCAATTTTTTGGCAAAAACATCATTTAGAATGGTTTTATCGTCTTCTTCAAGAACCTCAACGAATAATTAGAATGATGGCTCTACCTAAATACATGTTACTCATATACAGAGAAAAATTCTTAAAAAAATAAGTTAGTATACTAAAAATGGCTTAAAATCATGTTACTCACAACATTGATTCTAAGCCATTATTTTATTGCTACACTATTTTTCTAAATAAAATTCGTACCTATCACCTGCATATTGGGTACGTACATACTCAAAAGGACTTCCATCTTGTAAGAAAGAAACTTGTCTTAACCTTAAAATAGCATCACCTTTCTTTAATTGTAAAAAGTCCGCTATTCTTTCTGAAGCTAACATAGCAGATACCGTTTGTTGAGCATGACCAATAATTAACCCATTTTCTTCTAGAGTTCTATATAAAGATGAAGTAATCTGAGTTTTGTCATAATCCTTTACCAATTCTAATGGTACTGTGGCCACTTCAAAACAAATAGGCACATCATCAGCAAATCTAATTCTTTCCATCCTTAAGACTTTCTGATTATCATCTAAATTCAATTTTTCACTTTCACTTAGTGAGGGAATAGTAATTAAATAAGAGACGGTTTTACTAGTTGGTACTTTTCCTTGAGCTTCTGTAATTTCTGTAAAACTCGTAATTCCAGACATTTTTTCCTGAACTTTTTTTCTTGCTACAAAAGTTCCTGAGCCAATTTTTCTCTCAAGGATTCCTTCGTCCACTAAAGTTTGAATAGCTTGACGTAAAGTCATTCTACTAACAGAAAAATTTTCAGCTAATTCTCTTTCTGATGGAATCTTTTCTCCTATTTTCCACTTGCCAGCTTCTATATCTTTTTTTATTTGATTATGAATCTGTATATAAACAGGTGATACCATCTTATATCCCCCTCTCTATCCTTTATCTTTTGAAATTGTTGCATCTACTCCTTTAACAATAGAAGTCATAAACCCAGCTTCTTCCATTGCTAATAATCCAGCTACTGTTGTTCCACCAGGAGAGGAAACATCATCTACTAATTCCCATGGTGTTTTATCTGATTTCAACACTTTTAATGCACTTCCTAAAACAGCTTGTGCAGCAATTTGAGTTGCTTTTTGCTTATTTAATCCATATTTAACACCTGAACGTGCTAAACTATCAATAAAGAAGTATACAAAGGCTGGAGAACTTCCAGCTAAAGCTACAAATGTACTAAAGTCTTTTTCTTCAATTTCCGCAACTTTACCTATCTTTTCGAATAATTCTCTTACAAGTTGGTAATCTTCATCACTTACATTATCATTCTTATGTAAAGCTGTCATTCCTTCACCTATCTCTACATTAACGTTAGGCATTGTTCTTACTATTTTTACATCTTTACTTCCTAGTGTATCCTCTAACTCAGCTACAGATACACCTGTTACAACAGATACTAGGACTGGGTTGTGAGTTAGAACTGAATCTTTTACTTCCTTTAATACTTTTTCTACTACAATTGGTTTTACTGCTAAGAAAACAACATCTGATTTTTCAATAACTTCACTATTACTTTCACAAGCAGATACTCCAGTTTCTTGACTATATACTTCATAATTGGATTTATGTGCACTATGAATAAAAATATTCCTTGCTTCTACACCCTTACTCATTAGACCTTCAATTATGGCCTTTGCCATATTCCCTACACCTATGAAACCAATCTTCATAATCTCAACCATCCTTTGCTTTACAGTAATAATAAATGTAATAAAAAAACGCAAATCATCAACATGATCTGCGCTAGAATTGGGGTAGCTGGATTCGAACCAGCGCATCACGGGATCAAAACCCGTTGCCTTACCGCTTGGCTATACCCCAATATGGTGGAAGGGAGTGGATTCGAACCACCGAACCCGAAGGAGCGGATTTACAGTCCGCCGCGTTTAGCCAGACTTCGCTACCCTTCCATATTTCTTGAATATGTACATCACATATCCGACTTAATTATCATACATGTTTTTTGATAAAAAAGCAAGAGAATATTCAAAAAAAATAATAATTTTTTATTCCAGTAAAAAAGAGTCTAGCATATTTACTAGACTCTTCTAAACTAATTTTATAAAACACCTGACATTAACTTTTCAATCTTAGGTACAAAGAATAACAAAATAATACCAAATGCAATTGTAATAGCACCAACTACACCATAATACATAACTTCTGTACCATGACTATACAATTTAACTATTTGTGCATTGATAGCTTGTGCTGCAGCATCACCTAAGAACCACATACTCATCATTTGTGATTGGAATGCTTTAGGTGCCAATTTAGTAGTTACTGATAATCCAATTGGTGAGATATTCATTTCACCAATGATTACTAAAGCCCAACTAATAATCAACCAGAATGGGCTAACTAACTTATCAGTTCCAAATAACATTCCTGGTAACATCATCCACATAAATGATAACCCTGCGAAGAATAAACCTATTGAGAATTTCATTGGTGATGATGGTTGTTTGCTTCCTAATTTTACCCATAACCATGCAAAGAATGGTACGTAGATGATAATGAATAATGGATTCATACTTTGGAATAAACTAGGTGCAAAGTGGAATCCAAACAATGATAATCTTGTTTGTTCACCAGCAAATAAAGCTAAAACAACTGAACCTTGTTCTTCAATTGACCAGAATAAAACTGAGGCAATGAATAAAGGTATATATGCCAATACACGTGAACGTTCTACCTTAGTTATTTTTCTACTACTTAGCATTAACACAAAATAGTAAATTGGAATTAATACAGCAATAATAGAAATTAAATTGATAATATTAGTAATATTTAGTGCATTCAATAAATTCATAATTATTAATATTAATGCAATTGCAGCAATACCAATAACTGTTTTTGTAAGTAAACCTTTTAATTCATCAGATTCAATTGGATCTGTAGGATATAAACTATCTTTTGATAAGTATTTTCTACCATCTAACCAATATTGTAATAAACCAAAGAACATACCAATAGCTGCTAAAGAAAAACCTAAATGGAAGTTAACGTTAAATCCTAATTGCCCAACAACAATTGGTGAAACCAAGGCACCAACGTTAATACCAAAAACAAAAATATTAAACCCAGCATCTCTACGAGGGTCATTTGAAGAATACAAACTACCAACCATTTCTGATACATTAGGTTTTAATAAGCCAGTACCCAAAACAATCAAGATAATTGATAAGAGCAAAGCTCCCTTACCATATGGTGTTGATAACGCAATATGACCTAGCATTATTAATACACCACCGATAAATACTGTACGGCGACTTCCTAAAATTCTATCACTTATGAAACCACCAATAACACTAGATAAGTATACAAGCGATCCATATATAGCCATGATAGAAGCAGCTGTGGTCTTATCAATTCCTAGACCACCATCGGATACGGAATAGTACATATAGAATAGTAAAATGGCACGCATACCATAGTAACTAAACCGTTCCCACATTTCAGTAAAGAACAAAGTTGATAATCCACGAGGATGACCAAAGAAAGCTTTGTCCATTGATTCTGAATTCATAAATTAAATTCCTCCAAACTTAAGTGATGTAACTTTTTATACATCACTTTGTCTTTTTTATAATTAATTTTGAATAAAATTAAAAATAACGACATATATAATTATAAGTTACCTTAATAAAAAGGTCAATATCCTTAATATTTTAAAGATTTTTTTAATGAATATGAAAATATATTTTTGCATATTTATTATTTACTAATTAAAATATTATGGTATTAAAAAAAGGAGCATATCTGCTCCTTAAATCTATATAGCAATTTCCTACCCTCGCAAGAGGCGTTCCTCTAACTACTCTCGGCGTTACGAAGCTTAACTTCTGTGTTCGGAATGGGAACAGGTGTATCCTTCGTGCCATCATTACTACATAAGCGGAAGACGGGATTCGAACCCGCGACCCCCACCATGGCAAGGTGGTGTTCTACCACTGAACTACTTCCGCATACT